>NZ_JBSTYL010000004.1:0-332184 GCF_054052465.1 Aeromonas enterica
CGCAGGATGCTGGAGCGTTACGGAAGGGGAGTAAATATCAAAGCGTGTTTGCATGAGGCGCTGGGGCACCCCATGCAACACGTAATTGGGATATAGCCTTTTTTATGTGCCAATGGCTGGGTTACTGAATGCTCTTGCCCGCGCGCACATCCTTGATGAAGCCTTTCAGGCTCGCCAGATCGCGGGGAGCGCCACGCAGTATCTGGTCACCTATGATAAAGGCCGGTGTGCCGGAGATACTCATGGCTTCGGCCAGCGCCCGGTTGGTGCCGAGGTTCTGATCTATGCTGCCGTCCTTGATCTTGGCCTCGACCTTGCTCCAGTTCACCCCGGCTGCTTCAGCCAGCTGCTTCACCTGGGCTTCATCGGACAGCGGGCCCTGATGAGCGTACAGTTTCTCGTGGAAGGCCTGGTATTTGTCAGGCTGACCCAGTTGCACCGCCAGAGCCGCACGGGCCGCGAAGTAGGAGGTCTCGCTCAGAATGGGGAACTGCTTGTAGATGTAGCGGATGTCTTTGTCTTCACCCAGCAACTGCTTGATCAGCGGATGGGCGCGCTTGCAGTAACCGCAGTTGTAATCGAAGAACTCGACCACGGTCAGGCTGCCCTTGGGGTTGCCGCTCTCGGGATCATTATTGGCATAGAGCTGCTTGGCGTGTGCCTGGATCAGGCTCTTGTCGTTGGCCGCCTGCTGGCTCTCCTGCTTGGCGCGCAAGGCATTGGACATCTCGACCAGGATCTCCGGATTCTTGACCAGATAGTCGCGCACGATTTGCTCGACATCGCTCTTGGACAGCTCGCTTGCCTGAACTGGCGCCGCAAGCAGGGTAGCGCCAGTCAGGGCGCAAAGCAGGGCATGTTTGATTCTCATAAGTCCATCTTGCTGGAAATTTCGTGATGGCCACTATAGTGGGTGAGTCTGTTTTCAAGTCAAGTTATCTGGTTGAAAAAGCGTAGCTTATGCCCCGCTTGTCGACTTTATGCGTCATTTAGCCCAATAAATCGGCAAACGAGCGGCGAGGGGATTTACAAGGGCGATCGCCATGGGTAATATTCGCAGCACTGTCGCGGAGGGGTGGCAGAGCGGCTGAATGCACCGGTCTTGAAAACCGGCGATGGGCGACCATCCGTGGGTTCAAATCCCACCTCCTCCGCCATTTATTCAGCCAAAAAGGCCATCCGAAAGGATGGCCTTTTTGCTATGTGCCCCGTGTCCTTTCAACGGTATTTTCATGCAGGCATATCTGAATTTGCAGGATAAACTGTGGGCAATCTCCAATTTTGTGACCGGTCCAAGTGTGCCATCCGTTGACGCTTGTTAACATGCGGTACGTTTCCATGTTTGGCCACCCTACCTTGTGCACGATCCTCATACCGTAGAAATGAACACCCTGCATGCGCTGGATCTCATCGCCCAGTTTGAGACGGCCGCTGATGAAGGCGCCATAGTGACCCTGCTGCGTGAGCTGACCGCGCGCATGGGATTTGATCATTTCAGGCTCGGCCTGATCTTCCCCAGCACCATTCAACGTCCCGACGTCATCATCTTCAACGGTTGCCCGCAAGCCTGGGTGGATACCTATACCAGCAGCGGCTTCTTTGCCATCGATCCCATCGTCAAACGCGGCATGACCCAGAGCCCCCCCATTCTGTGGGCCGATGTGGTACGCGATGAGGAGCGTTGTGATGAGCAGGGCCGAGAGGTCATGCAGCTGGCCAGCGAGTATGGCATTCGCGATGGCGTGACGTTTCCCTGGCACGGCGCCAACGGTCATGTGGGCCTGCTCTCCTTTATCACCAGCGAACCTCGTACCAGGCAACAGTGGCTCACTGCGGTGCCCTTTCTCAGCTGGCTCTCCATGCACATTTTCGAGGCGGTGGCCCGGGTTTGTCTGACCGGTCTGTCACCCCACGATGCGCTGAGTCTGCGGGAGCTGGAGGTGTGCCGCTGGGCGGCGGAGGGCAAGCAGGTGAGCGATATTGCCCAGATATTGGGGATCTCCCCTCGTACCGTGACATTTCACCTGAACAATGTGGTGAGCAAGCTGGGGGCCAGCAGCAAGAGTCAGGCCATTTCATGGGCCCTGAAGCAGGGGATGGTCAGGTTGAACGTGGAGATGGCGCTGGTTGCCAATGTGGATGAGAAACAGTGATTTCATTGGCATTGAGCAAGTCGTTGCGCGATCTGCAAAACATTCAACTGAACGAGCAACTTTTTATGGTGTAAAGGCCGGTAACGCACAATTTATTGCGCTGCATGAGTGAGGTTTGATTGGGGATTTCATCTAAGATGCTGAAATTTAAAGGTTAAAAAGAGTGGCATGGTCGCTGCTTATGGTTTGGTCGAGTGCTATCTCATTTAACCAACCCATCAGGAGCATACACATGCCAACTCCATGTTATATCAGCATCGAAGGTAAAACCCAGGGCAATATCACCGCAGGTGCCTTCACCTCCGATTCCGTCGGCAACATCTTCGTGCAGGGCCACGAAGACGAGATGCTGGTACAAGAGTTCCAACACGTCGTTACCGTGCCGACTGACCCGCAATCCGGTCAGCCTGCCGGTCAGCGCGTCCACAAGCCGTTCAAGTTCACCGTTGCGCTGAACAAGGCCGTGCCGCTGATGTACAACTCCCTGGCCTCCGGCGAGATGCTGCCGAAAGTGACCCTGAAGTGGTACCGCACCTCCGTCGAAGGCAAGCAGGAGCACTTCTTCTCTACCGTGCTGACGGATTCCACTATCGTCGACATCGACTGCCAGATGCCCCATTGCCAGGATCCGGCGAAATCTGACTTCACCCAGCTGATCCAGGTCTCTCTGGCATATCGCAAGATTGACTGGGAACACACAGTGGCTGGTACCTCCGGCTCTGACGACTGGCGTGCACCTATCGAGGCCTAAGCCCCGAGTCCTTATTGACGTTATTCCTTGTAATGCACCCCAGGGTTCTGGTGTTCACAGTGTCAGTGGTCGCCAGGCCCATGCAAGCTTTCTCCGGCCTGTTCGTCTGGATGTGGTCGGAGCTTTTGTGTTTTGCCATATGGCTGAAGGCATCGACCTTATTGCAAAGCACAACAGAGGTCAGTCGTGATGTGTCCCACTATTGCGTTGCCCGGTGATACCGGCACCGACCACGATGGGTTCCACCCATCCCCTGTGATTGCCGCGAGTCCGAGTCCGGACGTTTTTCTCGACGTCAAGCCGGTGGCCCGGCAGGGCGATCCACTGGCCCCCCACGACAAACCCAACAATCCTCCCTATCCACGCAGCATCTCGGGGGGCGTCGGCTCCGTGCTGTGCACTTTACGGCGCAGTGGCAAGCCCATCGCCGTGACCGGTACTGCCATTGGTTGCGGTGGTGTTGTGATTGGCTCGGGCAGCGGACAGGCAGGATAAGGAAAGGCGTTATGGCAGACAGCACAGGATTACAATTTACCGTCAAGGTAGGGGCGCTGCCCGAGAGCACCTTTGTGGTGGCCGAGTTTGCGCTGGAAGAGGCGCTGAACGGTCCCTTCCAGCTGCGGCTGGAATTGGCGAGCTCCGAGCCCGACGTCGACTTCGGCGCCTTGCTGGACCAGCCGTGCGAGCTCTTGGTGTGGTACAACGGCGAGCTGCAGCGGCGGGTGTGCGGGGTCGTGAGCGATGTTGCTCAAGGGGACAGCGGCTTTCGCCGCACCCGCTATCAGCTCATGGTGCAGCCAGCATTGTGGCGACTGGGCCTTCGCCAAAACTCCCGTATCTTCCAGGCGCAAAAGCCTGACGAAATCCTCTCCATCCTGCTGCAAGAGCACGGCATCACCGATTACGCCTTTGCGCTGAAAAACGAGCACGCCCAGCGGGAATACTGCGTGCAGTACCGCGAGACCGACCTCGATTTCGTCAATCGGCTTGCCGCTGAAGAGGGGCTCTTCTACTTCCATGAATTCGACGCGGGCAAGCACCGCATCGTGTTTGCCGACGACGCGGCCGCCCTGACCGCCGGCCCCGAGCTCTTCTTCAACCTAGGCAATCGTTCCCTCGAGCAAGGCCCCTATGTGCGGCAGTTCCACTATCGGGAGGCAGTGCGCCCGTCGGATGTGGAGCTCAAAGACTACAGCTTCAAGACCCCGGCCTACGGCCTCTCCCACAAGAAGATGGGGGCGGAGCTTGAGCACCAGCGCGATACCTACCAGCACTTCGACTACCCCGGTCGCTACAAGCAGGATGACAGCGGCAAGGCCTTTGCCCAGCACAGGCTCGATGCGCTGCGCAATGACGCGGTGGCGGGCAGTGGCAGGTCCAACAGCGCGGCCTTGCTGCCGGGCCAGTATTTTTCGCTGACCGAGCACCCGAACGGCAGTCTCAACACCGACTGGCAAATCGTGCGCATCAGCCACACCGGCTTGCAGCCGCAGGCGCTGGAAGAGGAGGGGGGCAGTGGCCCGACCGTCTACCACAACGAATTTGGCGTAGTCAAAGCCAGCACCAGCTGGCGGGCCCATATCGGTAGCCCGGAGGCGCCTAACAAGCCGATGGTGGATGGCCCGCAAATCGCCATAGTGGTAGGCCCCGAGGGGGAGGAGATTTACTGCGACGAGCATGGCCGGGTCAAACTGCAATTCCCGTGGGACCGCTATGGGTCGAGCAATGACATGAGTTCCTGCTGGGTGCGGGTCAGCCAGGGCTGGGCGGGTGGCCAGTACGGCATGATGGCGATTCCGCGCATCGGCCACGAAGTTATCGTCTCATTTCTGGAAGGGGACCCCGACCAGCCCATCGTCACCGGTCGCACCTTCCACGCCACCAACCGGCCACCCTACGAGCTGCCGGCCAACAAGACTCGTACCGTGCTGCGTACCGAAACCCATCAGGGGGAAGGGTTCAACGAGCTGCGTTTCGAAGACCAGGCAGGTCAGGAAGAGATTTATATCCACGGTCAGAAAGACCTGAACGTGCTCATCGAAAACGATGCGGCCTGGCACATCAAGCACGACCAGCACAGCGATATCGACAACGAGCGGGTGATCCGCATCAAGGCCAATGATCATTTGAGCGTGGAAGGTGAGAAGCGCGACCAGATCAAGGGGGACTACTCGCTCATCGTCGATGCCAGCATGCACCAGAAGCTCGGCCAGTCCCTGCTGGTGGAAGCTGGTAGCGAAGCGCATCACAAGGCTGGCATGAAGATCGTGATGGAGGCCGGCGCTGAGCTGACCCTTAAAGTCGGCGGCAGCTTCGTCAAGCTCGATGCCGGTGGCGTGACCCTCAATGGTGGCTCTATCAAGATGAACTCGGGCGGCAGCCCGGGTTCTGGCGCCGGCTGGGCAGGCAAGCCTCCCATCCTGCCGGGCAATGTTGAGGTGCCAGCACCACCTCCGGCAACCTTGCCCGCTCCGGCCATTCACAAGAGCATGGAGTCCATGGCGCCGCTGGCCAAGCCTTGTCCGCTCGCACCACCTCCACCCGCTCCACCCCAGCTTGCCGGAGGGCCATCGATACCACCGCTGCCGCCACCTGTTGCGGCCAAAGGGGAGGGCAAAAAGCCGGCAAAGAAGTGGGTGACGATAGAGATATCCAAAGCGGATGAAGCACTCAGATACTATTCGGCGCAGGGGTACACGCTGCTCAACAACTATTTGCGGGATCGCCCATACAAGCAGCAAGAGGCCGTCGATACCCTGCTTAGCCGCAGTTATTTGAATGATGAACCGGTATCCGAGAGTGAGTTTGACCAGGCAATGAAGGCCTATGTTGCCGATGTGGAGGCTGGTCTGGCGAAATTGCCGGCTTCACCCGATTTGCACTTCGTGTACCGAGGGTTGGCGCTGGACAAGCCGGAGCTCGCAGCCCTGAAAGATCAGTTCACTGAGGTGGGCAATATCGTTGTTGAGCCAGGATTCATGAGTACCTCACCGGACAAGGCCTGGGTCAACGACACCTTGTTGAGGATCCGCCTGCCCGCTGGTCATGGTGGTCGTCTGCTGGGGGAGGCTGCGCACTTCAAGGGGGAGGCGGAAATGCTGTTTCCGACCCAGACCAGACTCAAGGTTGATCGAGTCGTTTCCTCCATGAGCGGCGATTTTGACTCCTTGTTGAATACAATTCCAACCTCTGACAATGCATCGGACAACCGCAGCAGGATCAAGCGACTGATTGAGGTTTCCGTATTATGACGTTATCTGATTGGCTAGCTGGCGAGCAAGCGGGTGAAATATATGCCGTCATCGATGGGTCTCTGGCAGCGTCAGCCGTGGCAGATTTCTATACATATGACGGAGAGAATGCAAATCCACTTTTTGCCGGCACCTCTTTCGATGAGCAGTCTGCTTTGGGGCCCTGGTTGCTACCTGCGCCTTCCACTGAGTTCATGACTGCCAATCCTGCCCTGAGCGGCTTCTACCTGATCAGCGATCAATCAGTGGAGCTGATCCGTCGCCATTGGCAGAGCCTGATAGAAGCGATACGCGAGGGAGAAGCAGTCTGGTTTCGTTTCTCTGACCCACGCATTTTTCTGCCCATGCTCAGCGCGATGACCCCTGATGAACGCGATACTGTGCTGGGGCCCTGTTCCGGGCTCTGGATCCATGGTGAAGCCTTCGCTCGCACGCCTCATGCCCGGTTCCAACCCGCATTGCAAAGCCCCTGGTTTCATATCCGGCCTCATCACCTGGCTGGACTCTACGACGAGAACCGTCATGCCTACATCTTGCGGCGGCGGTTATGGCAGACCATGACGGCTATGATGGAGCGGCATCCTGACCCGGCCGGGGCCATTTTACCCACCCTCAAACAGGCCAATCAGGATGGGCTGCAAGAGGATGTGCGGGATGGTGTGGTGGCTGGCGTCTTGACCTTGCAGGCCAATTTGCCTCTTGAAGAGATACGGGTGCCTTTGATGCTGACCGACGATGAGCTGGTTCAGGTAGCCAACTGGCTGAACAAACATCACGAATTGACAGGAGTATCCTGATGGCGGCAGATCCCCACTGTATCCCTTGCGAACGTTATGATAACTGGATAGAGATAGACGTTCGTGATGAGCACAACTGTTCGTTCAAGGGGCTCAAGGCGACTTTGACTGACGAAACAGGCAAGTCAGAGACGGTCACCCTGAAGGATGGACCCACCCTGGTGCGAGGGTTTGCAGTTGGCCCGGTGGCTGTAAAAATTGAGACGCCAGCCTGGCTCAAGGCGGCGCAGTCCCGTGAGGCCCTCAAGGAGGGTGGGGCCACACAGGTACCCGCCTATACAGACAAATTCTTCGGGCACGACGACGTCAAACGAGAGCACATCAAGGTGACCTCAGGCGACCTTTGCCTCACTGAACCAGAGCAGCCACTACCAGGAGGACATCAGGCAGAACAGGCTCAGCCTCCTCGCTTTTTCACCAAACACTCCTATGTAATTGAAGTGAAAGGCTATCAGATCAATATCTTGCGGATTGGGGTGTTTTTTGACGGCACGGGTAACAACACCCACAACGCCCAGGCGGGGTTGCAAAAAGTAGAGCAGTGGCTTCTGGAAACCTGCTCAGATCCGGCGCAGCGGGAGAAAGAGCTGCGGGGCTGTCAGATGGGGCAAAGCCCGGTTGAAGGTAGCTCAGCCAATGATGTGACCAATGTGGGCAAGTTGTTTGAGCAATATGACATCGCAGCAGGCCCGTTGCTGGCTCACAGCTATATCAGTGGCATTGGGACTCGCGACCCAATCGCAGGAGAAAATGGCCCTGAATATCGTTCGGATGACACCCTGACCCAGGGATTTGATCTCGATTTTGGTGGGGAGAACACCTCTATTATCGGAAAGGTAGAAGTAGCATGTCAGCAGAGCATAGTTCGCTCGATCAATCGGGATTTGGGCGAGATTTTAGTTGATGTGGATTGTATCCATCGTATCGAGTTTGATGTGTTTGGGTTTAGCAGAGGTGCTGCTGCTGCCCGCCACTTTGTAAATGTGATAGACCAAAAAGCTGATCACCCCTTGGTGCAAGCTATGGCGAATAGCCCGAATATTCCCCTAAAGGCAGGTTTTGACTGGGCTAGCCGCGACGACGTGCGCTTCACCTTTGTGGGGCTGTTCGATACCGTTGTTTCCTCTTACAACCGCAGTGTCAATATTCAACTCAAAGCGGATTGTGCAGAGCGGGTGGTACATCTCACCGCGTTGGATGAAGTTCGCAAATACTTCCCGCTATCACGCATTACAGAAGATGCTGCAGGCACCAGTCCTCCTGCTCACTTTACTGAGCTGGCGCTACCGGGGGCTCACTCTGACATAGGTGGTGGTTACTATAGCCGCTGGAGCTTGAGTAATCCCAACAGCGATCCAGCCCTGATCGAGTGCATTGAGTTGGAGCGTTTTATGAGTGTGGAAACTGTTACAACACCAGATGCCGAGAGCAGTGCCTATCAAAAAGCCAAGGCGTATGCCGAGGAGAAACGAACGTTGGGCTGGGTCACTCGTATCAATCCCAACCTGCCTCGTGGCACCGTGCCGCCGCTGGGGGCGATCAGCCTGAAACCTTACTCCTTCCGGCGTCCCGAGGGGAAAAATGGCACAGGCCCCGGCAAAAAATCGGTCTATGTGGAGGTGCTGATGAGCAGGGTAGTTGAGGGGGAATACTCCCGCATTCCGCTGCATATGATGGTTGAGGCGGGCCGTGCCGTGGGGGTGCCGTTTAAACCATGGATGCCGGATGATAGGGCATTGCAACTTGAACCGCTCTCTATTAAACGGCCAGAGGCTGACTTGAAGGCATTGGATAAACTTTGGGCGCTATCCGCTATCGAACAGAAGGTTGCCAAGAACTTGACCCATCAATTATCGCCCGACATTTATCGTGCCTTGCGTCGTGACTATCTGCACCACAGTGCCAGCAACCAGGGCATCGCCAATCCGGCCAATACTAATAAATATGAGTCCAGCATCAGCAAGGAGAGACGTAAGCTGATAGGGAACAAGGAAACACAAAGATGAAATATATTGTCGCATTGTTGGGGTTTTGCCTGTCATTGATGGCCTGTGCGGCACCCCAATCTCTGCCTAAATTTGCTTGGGATTATGGTACAGGCAGCAATATAGATCTTACTAAGAACACCAAGACAGAGTTCTATCTTGGAGGGAAACAAGTTTATGCCGACCGTTTGGCAGGTGGCGGAGCTGGAGGTTTACTTGCT
Organism: Aeromonas enterica; assembly: GCF_054052465.1. Taxonomy (NCBI): domain Bacteria; kingdom Pseudomonadati; phylum Pseudomonadota; class Gammaproteobacteria; order Aeromonadales; family Aeromonadaceae; genus Aeromonas; species Aeromonas enterica. The sequence goes on from NZ_JBSTYL010000004.1 coordinate 9,159, forward strand.
GATCGAATCAAAGCGCAACGTTACTATTGGGCGGGCGGTGGTGGCCTGCCTACCGACGGTGTTCCCATCCCCGATAAAGCGGTGATTGAGATGGTTTCCTTCCATGATCGCAAGCGCTACCGCATAAAGGTGGACTTGCCTGCCAATCTGGAGCAGCAGATGCGCCAGGTCTACTCTGTTGAGGGTCGTTATGACCGCCGTAGCTGGCTCTATTTTGGCCTAGCGCCAGGCGGCTATTTTGAGGTGTTACTTAAGGGAGATAAGCTAAATGTTAAGCCAGATATTCTGCTTGCTCGTGGTATTGCCGAAGTTGTGACCGATGATTGGTATGACCAGAGAGTACCGATAGCGCGCCAATATGGAATGGATGATTTTGATAAGAAATATGGCGCGTTATTTAAGCAATTTCCAGTTCCTAGCGGGATGGATTGGGCTCCCATCATGGATGCCTACCGTGCAGCGCAGCCTAAGACTGATATAAACCCAGTGCAATAATGAGGCGCTTCCCGCCGGGAAGGCAGGTGTCCCTATCAGGTAGGGGTGGCGCGTACCGAAAGCGATCCCGTTTCGCGCTAGTCACGCCTGGCGTCCGAGTTGTGGCGAGGGCAGATAGTGTGGTAACGCATTGCCAAGAAAAAGACAAACTCCGAATCTCAGTTATCAGCTTGGTGGAAGAGTACAGATAATTCGGGATTCTATGGATAGATATAACAGGAAAATTATACCGCATGACCCATATCAAACACCTATTGCTCACATTTGCCATTAGTTGTGCGTCGATTGCTGCCAATGCCAATGCCAATGCCAAAGATTGGAGCAAAGAGACACTGGCAGCAGTGCAACAAGCAGCCGAGCAGGGCGATGCCCAGGCCCAGGGAGAGCTTGGGTTCATGTACTTAATGGGGCGTGGCGTGGAGCAGGACGATAAACAAGCGATGATTTGGTTTCGAAAAGGTACCGAGCAGGGAAATGCGTATGCCCAGTACAACCTCGGGGCAATGTACGCCAATGGTCTCGGCGTGGCAAAGGACCATAAACAAGCAGTGATTTGGTATCGAAAATCAGCTGAGCAGGGAAATGATACGGCTCAATGGTTGCTCGGGAGAATGTACGACATGGGCCAAGGCGTGGCACAGGACGATAAACAAGCCGTAATTTGGTATCGAAAAGCCGCTGAGCAGGGCAATTCTGCTGCCCAGAACGACCTTGGGGAAATGTACCGCGAGGGAAAAGGCGTGGTGCAGGATGATAAGCAAGCAGTGATTTGGTTGCAAAAAGCAGGGGAGCAGGGCAATACCATTGCCCAGTTTAGCCTCGGGAAAATGTACTTCATGGGGGAAGGTGTAGCGCAGGACTCACGCCAAGCCTATGCCTGGTTTTCAACGGCTGTGGCTAATGGCGATACCTATGCTGCTGAATGGAGAGACGGGGTCGCCGATCGACTCACACCTGCAGCCTTAACCGAAGCTAAGCAGTTAGCGGCCAGCTACGTTCAGCAGTACCAGCTCAAGTAATACCCACAGCACTGATAGCTGCGTTTGAGCTATCTGGCATTACGCTGGCTCTTCCCAAGGATCTGGGCAAGCAGATGGCGCAGTGTCTGATTAACGATTCTGTTTTATCTTAACTAGCGATAAAGGTGAGCTGAATTATTAAGTAGACCAATATTTGTACGCTATGTAATGCGGCATCAATGCCCCATCAGCTCATGCCGATGGGGTTTTTTGTTTGTCTTTCAATGATGGCCAGGGATCAGCCCAATCAGGTGCTGCAGGCTTTTCTGGCGGGGATGGCGACGGGTGGCGAGGCTGATGCGGGTGGTGAGCGGTTCATCGGCGATGGGGTGATAGCTGACGCCGTGGGGGTGCAGCTCGCTCACCGATCGCGGGATGATGGCAACCCCGAAACCGGCCTGCACCATGCCGACGGTGGAGATCACTTGCGGGCTCTGGCTGCCGAGGCGGGGGCTGAAGCCGGCCCGCTGGCAGCACTGGGTGATGGCATCGTACAGGCCGGGCCCGAGCTCGCGGGGGAACAAGATGAAGGGGTCCGCCGCCAGGGCCTCGATGGCGATGGCGTCGCCGCCTGCCAGCGCATGGTGCGGGGGGAGGGCGATCAGCATCTCCTCCTCGTCGATGAGGTGGTGGGTCAGTGCCGAGCTGCTGCTGCACGGCAGGCGCAGGATGGCGGCATCCAGCTCCTCGCTCACCAGATCGCGCACCAGGTTGGGCATGCTGTTCTCGATGGGATGCAGGCTCACCTCGGGCCAGGCCTGGCGAAAGTCGTGGATGAGCCGCAGCACGCTCGGGTGCAGCACGGTGGAGCCGGCAAAGCCCAGGCGCAGGGAGCCGAGCTGACCACGGGCGATACGCCTGGCCTTCTGCATGGCCTGCTCGGTTTGCGACAGTATCCCCTTGGCATCCTGATAGAGGCTCAGTCCCGCCTCGGTCAGCTCCACGCTGCGGGTCAGCCGGTGAAACAGCGGCGTGCCCACTTCCTGTTCAAATTTGCGGATCTGCTGGCTGAGCGGTGGCTGGGCCATGCCCAGCGCCTCGGCCGCCTTGGTAAAGCTCTGCTTCTCTGCCACGGCTACCAGGTAGCGCAGGTAACGAAATTCCATATCTGGTACGTCTCGAAGCTGATGGGTTTGGATATTGGTATCAAACTGTGATCTTGGTCACTATTGAATCCTGATTTGCCAACCTAACAGGATTGGAGGTTAAATCCAAATGGAAACCTATACACAGTGTGACTGTGCCATCGAGATCAGCCAGCAGTTTGCCCGCTGGCAGGCCCGTCAGGGGGGCGGCGAGGTCTATCAGAGCTCCTTGATGAGCGCCCTGCTGGCCGGCGTCTATGAGGGCGAGACCACCATGGCCGATCTGCTGCGCCACGGCGACTTCGGTCTTGGCACCTTCAACCGGCTCGACGGCGAGCTGATTGCGTTCGAGCGCCAGATCCATCAGCTCAAGGCCGATGGCTCGGCCCGTCCGGCCCAGGCAGGCCAGAAAACCCCGTTTGCGGTGATGACGCATTTTCGCCCCTGCCTGGAGCGCCGCTTCGATCACCCCTTGAGCCGCGACGAGATCCATCAATGGATCGATCAGCTGGTGGGCACCGACAACGTCTTCGTCGCCTTTCGCCTCGACGGCCTGTTTGAACAGGCGCAGGTGCGTACCGTGCCCTGCCAGACCCCGCCCTACAAGCCCATGCTGGAAGCCATAGAGGCCCAGCCGCTGTTTTCGTTCAGCCAGCGGCGCGGCACCCTGGTCGGCTTTCGCTGCCCGCCCTTCGTGCAGGGGATCAATGTGGCCGGCTATCACGAGCACTTCATCACCCAGGATCGCCAGGGCGGTGGTCATATCCTCGACTACGCCATGGGCCACGGCCAGCTGCAGTTGTCTGTGGTTCAGCACCTCAACATAGAACTGCCACGCAATCCTGCCTTTCAACAGGCTGACCTCAATCCCGCCGATCTGGACCGCGCCATCCGCGCTGCCGAAGGCTAATCCCTTCGCTTACAAGGAGTTATTCTCATGGAAAATCAACACTGGGGCTGTGGGGCCGAACTGGTGGTGCGCCACCTGGAGGCACAGGGCGTCAAGCAGGTATTCGGTATTCCGGGGGCCAAGATCGACCGGGTATTCGATGCCCTGGAAGATTCCCCCATCGACACCATAGTGGTGCGTCACGAGGCGAACGCCGCCTTCATGGCCGCCGCCGTGGGCCGGCTGACCGGCAGGGCTGGGGTGGCGCTGGTGACCTCGGGCCCGGGTTGCGCCAACCTGATCACAGGCCTCGCGACCGCCACCTCGGAAGGGGATGCCATGGTGGCGCTGGGGGGCGCGGTGCGACGGGCCGACGGCCTCAAGCTCACTCACCAGAGCCTGGATACCGTCAGCCTGTGCCGGCCGGTCACCAAGTTCAGCGCCCAGGTGGGCACAGGATCCGCCCTTTCAGAGGTGATGGCCAACGCCTTTCGGTCCGCCGAGCTGGGTCGCCCCGGTGCCGCCTTCGTCAGCCTGCCCATGGACATCATCAACGAGCCGACCGATGGCGCCATCCTGGTGCCCAGAGCCATTCCCGAACCCGGTGCCGCCGATGAGGCAGGCATAGACAGGGCGCTGAGCCTGCTGGCGCAAGCCCGCAAGCCGGTGGTGCTGCTCGGCCTGCTGGCCAGCCGGCCGGAAAATTCCCTCGCGGTGCGCGCCTTTTTGGACAAGAGCCGGTTGCCGGTGACGGGCACCTATCAGGCGGCCGGCGTGGTGGATACCCACCATTTCGATGACTTTGCCGGTCGGGTGGGGCTGTTCAACAACCAGCCGGGGGACAGGTTGCTGCAGGGGGCGGATCTGGTGATCTGCATCGGTTACAGCCCCATCGAATATGACCCTGTGCTGTGGAACGGCACGGGGGAGCGGCAACTGCTGCACATAGATGCCCTGCCGGCGGAGATCGACAGCAGCTACTGCCCGGCGGTGGAGCTGGTGGGCTCCATCAGCGCCAATCTCTATTGCTTGACCAAGATGTTGAACCAGCCGCTGGCACGGGATCCCGCCATCGCTGCCCTGCTCGGAGAGATCCGGGCCCAGCGCCATCAGCTGACCCAGCATGCGCAGCATCTGGGGGGCATGCCGATCCATCCGCTGCGCATCGTCAAGGAGCTGCAGGACATCATAGGGCAGGACATGACCCTGTGCGTGGACATGGGCAGCTTCCACATCTGGATTGCCCGCTACCTCTACAGCTTCCGGGCGCGCCAGGTGCTCATCTCCAACGGTCAGCAGACTATGGGGGTGGCGCTGCCCTGGGCCATAGGTGCGGCCATGGTACGGCCGGGGGAGAAGATCATCTCGGTGTCCGGCGATGGCAGCTTCATGCAGTCGAGCATGGAGCTGGAGACCGCAGTGCGGCTCAAGTCCAACATAGTGCACATCATCTGGGTCGATAACGGCTACAACATGGTGGCGATGCAGGAGGAGAAAAAATACCGCCGCAGCTCGGGGGTGAGCTTCGGGCCCATCAACTTCAAGGCCTATGCCGAGTCCTTCGGGGCGGCCGGGTTTGCGGTCACCAGCGCCGAGGATCTACGGTCGACCCTGCGCGCCGCCATGGCGGTGAGCGGGCCTGCGGTGGTGGCCATACCGGTGGATTACAGTGACAACCACCTGCTGATGGAGCAGCTCAGACCCGAGTTGCTGAGCTAGCGACCAAGGGGGCAGCCGGAGTTGCGCCGGGCCAATAGCAGACCGCCCCTGCCCGGCTGCAATGGGGCGCTCTGTCATGACGAGAGGGCATCCCCGCGATGGCAACAGGGGTCATGGCATGACAGAAGGGGGCATCACCATGGGGCCGGCCACCGCGAGGGCTGTGTCGTCCCCGCGCAGCACCCGCACGATTTCGAGGGCAAATTCGATGGCGCTGCCCGGCCCCTGGCTGGTGATCAGGCGATGAGCCTCATCCGTCACGACCCGCGCCTTACTCAAGTGTGCGGCGGGCAGGCTTGCTTGAAAGCCCGGATGGCAGGTGACGCTGGCATCCCCCAGCAGATCGTGGTGTTGCAGCACCACGGCGGGGGCGGCGCAAATGGCCCCCCGCCCCCGGCCGCGCCCCCCCCCCCCCCCCCCCCCACGACAATGGCCTCGAAGTCACGGCTGGTCAGCTCGTCGATATGGCAATCTGCGACGAGCTGCACCCCGCGGGAGGCGCGGATCTGGCGCAGACCTGCCGGGCAGCAGGAGGCGAGCAGCACCTCGATGCGGGCGCGCACCAGAGTGTCGACGATGGCGACCGTCTCTATCTCTTCCGAGCCTGGGGCTACCAAGACCAGTACTGTCATACTGCACTCCTCAAGTCGTTCGCGATCTCGCCGGGCTCAGCTCTTCTCTTTGATGGCCTGATAGAGGCCCTGATTGACCGGGACGGCGATGCCGTGCCGGGCGGCCCTGGCCAGCAGGAAGCCGGTGATGGCCTCGATCTCGGTCTCCCGGCCCTGCTCCATGTCCTGATACATGGAAGAGTAATTGTCGGCGGTGAGCGTGACAACCGTCATGGCTCGGCGCAACAGTTCCTCGCTGCTGGTGGGCTGGCCTTCGGCCTGCATCACGTCCGCCACTTCCACGCAGATCTGTTGCAGGACATCGGCGAAGCGGGGGCCTGCCAGCTCGCCATTTTTGAGCTTGTAGAGCGCGGTCAGCGGATTGATGGCGCAGTTGATGGCGAGTTTTTGCCACTGGCGAACCAGGATCTGCTCATCCCAACCGGCCTGACCGAGGGCGGCACCGAGATCGTCCGCCAGGGCGGCATGGGCCTTGGCAGCCTCATTGACCGGGCCGAGCCAAGTTTCACCCTTGCCGGTATGGCGGAACACGAAGTGGCCGCTTTGCATGGCGCCATGGCTGGTGACACCCGCGATGACAGGATTATGGGGGAACAGCTGGACCACCTGCTCGGCGATGCCCATGCCGTTGTGCAGCAGCACGATGGGCACGCCCGCCGCCAGCTTGCCCACCAGCGGCGTCAGGGCCGACACCACCTGACCGGCTTTGGTCATCACCAGCAGACGCTTGATCTGGCCTGGCTGGCTGATGAAACCGCGTTCGATGGCGATCAGCTGGGTATGGCCCTCCAGCGAGGTGAAGTCGATCCCGGGGTGCAGGGTCGAACGGTGACGATCGCGCAGCAAGACGCGGGTCGACTGACCGCTTTGAGTCAGCAGGGAGGCGAAGACGCCACCCAGGGCGCCGCAGCCCAGCAGTGACCATTGGGGGGAGGAGGGCAGTCGGGAACTCTGTAATCCGCTTGGCATGGAGAGACTCAATCAAGGTAGGGGTTGCATTCCGGTCAACCGCCCGCCGGGGATAAGTGAAGATGTCGCGTGGCGGACACTAACGGGTCTCGCCATTCCTGTGCGCAGGGGATTCTAGCAGAGCAACCCCATCGAAATCAGCAAATTTGCCGGTTTTCTGGTAGATTTGCCCCCTTATAGCGCAACATGAGGAGCCCTGACATGCCGTCATTCGATATTGTCTCTGAAGTCAAAATGAACGAGGTGTTGAACGCCGTCGATAACGCCAATCGTGAACTGGCGACCCGTTTCGATTTTCGTGGTGTTGAAGCCAGCTTCGAGCTGAACAAGGAAGAAGTGAAGCTGGAGGCCGATGCCGACTTCCAGCTCAAGCAGATGGTCGAGATCCTGCGCGCAGCTCTGCTCAAGCGCAACATCGAGAACAGCTCAATGGACGTGGGTGACAGCGTTCACTCCGGCAAGCGTTTCCACCTGAACGTCAAGTTCAAGCAGGGGATCGAGAAAGAGATCGCCAAGAAGCTGGTGAAGCTGATCAAGGATTCCAAGATCAAGGTGCAGGTCGCCATTCAGGGTGATGAAGTGCGGGTCACCGGCAAGAAGCGTGACGATCTGCAGGAGGCCATGGCGCTGGTACGTGGTGCCGAGCTGGGTCAGCCGATGCAGTTCCAGAATTTCCGCGATTGATGACGGGCGGGAGGGTTTGGCCCTCCCCCTTGTGCCACCGCCACGCGGTGCAACAGTAAAAGGTTCGATGACAGAGCCATAAAAAAACCGGAGCAGCTGCTCCGGTTTTTTGTATCCGCATTACCCGTTCTATTAGAACTTGTAGGTAACGGAGAAGTAGTGGCTGAAGCCAGAGCTCTTCCAGGGGGTACCGTCGTAGGCGGTAGAGCCATCTTTGGTGCCGTAGGCATCCATGAAGTACTTCAGGCCGTAACCGACAGCGTAGCGGTCAGAGTGCCAGTAGATACCGTGGAAGGTCGCCAGGTTGTCGCTGGTACGGTCGGCACGGTCGTGGGTGTCCAGATCGAAGGCGTAATCCAGATAGCCCTGGTAGGAGACGAAGCTGCCGTTGCTGAAGGTGTAGAAAGGCTTGAACCAGTTCATGGCGAACCAGTAACCGTTCCACTCACCTTCTTCTTCGGTGAAGAACTGGTTTTCGGTGGCGTGGCGAGCATACAGGTTCATACCCACTTTACCAAACCAAGGCACCTGTACGTCAGCACCCAGACCGATCATGTTTTCCATCTGGTTGTCGCCGATGTTGTTCAGGGAGGCGATGTACACCTCTTGCACCGGGCCGAAGGAGAGATCTTTACCAGTCAGCGCATCCAGAGACATACGCGGCGCAAACTTCATGAAGAGGTTCTGACCCTTGTGCTTGTCGCTGTGACGGGAATCGAAGATGTCGAACACATCGACGTAACCGTACAGGTCAAACAGACCGGAACGACCGCCAAATTCCATTTCGAAGTAGGTGTCGTTGTAATCTTCTGCACCAGTGGTGAAAGGACGTTGGTCGATGGTATGCATGACGTTGAACTGCATCCACTTGTAATCGTTCTTGTGGATGTCACCGCTGTAGTCAGCAGCGAAGGCCGGGGTGGCGGCAGCAGCCAGCAGACCGGCAGCGATCAGAGTCTTGGTAAATTTGGCCATTTTATTGGTCTCTTGTGCGTTAGTTGAGGTTTTCCGTAGCCTGCCCACAAGGAGCGGAAGGGATTCTAGCCAAATAAATTCATCGGAGAAACAAGAGCCGGGGAACTTTATTCGGAAGTGTGAATCTAATCACCCCCAATTTCACGCAAACGCTTGCTATTTGTCCTGTTGCAAGAGCAATGCTCTGCCTCGTTTGGCAACCAGCACGATCAGGATCAACACCGGAATGCCGAGCAGGCTGGTGCCGATAAAGAAGGTGCTGTAGCCGAACTGTTCGACGAAACGGCCGGAGAAACCCGCCAGCAACTTGGGCATCAACAGCATGACGGAGCTGAACAGGGCGTACTGGGTGGCGGAGAAGGCCACGTTGGTCAGGCTCGACAGATAAGTCACGAAGGCGGCCGTCGCTATGCCGGCGCTGAGGTTGTCGACTGAGATGATCAGGGTCAGCAGCTCCAGGTTGTGGCCTACTTCGTTGAGCAAGGCGAACAGCAGATTGGTACTGGCGGTGAGCAGGGCACCGAGGAACAGGATGCGCAGGGTGCCAAAGCGCATCACCAGCACGCCCCCCAGGCCGGCCCCCACCAGCGTCATGATGACGCCATACACCTTGGTGATGGTGGCCACTTCCGTCTTGCTGAACTGCATGTCCACGTAGAAGCTGTTGGACATCACCCCCATCACCACATCCGAGATGCGATAACAGGCGATGAGCCCCAGGATCAGCATGGCCGAGCCGCCGTAACGGCGGAAGAAATCGGCAAACGGACACCAGATGGCCTCGTAGATCCAGGCGCCGATGCCGGCCAGCGAGGTGGGCCAGCCACGGGAGAGCAGCAGTGCCCTGCGCGCTTCCTGTTGATCGTTCTGACCGGCGAGATCGATATCCGGCTCGTGGCAGATCAGGGTGGTGATGACGCCGAGGGACATGAGCCCCGCCATCAGCAGATAGGTGAGTTGCCAGCCATGGTAGTCATAGCCGCTGTTGCTGCCGAGCCAGGCCGCCAGTGCCAGCGCCCCAGCGCCGGCCATGATCATTGCCAGCCGGTAACCCGTCATGTAGGAGGCCGCCATGGCAGCCTGCAACCGCTCCGGCGCCGACTCGATGCGATAGGCGTCGATGACGATGTCCTGCGTCGCGGAGGAAAACGCGACCAGCAGGGCAAACAGGGCGAGCTGGGCGAGCTGGGTCTTGGGATCGCAATAGGCCATGCCCACCAGAGAGAGGGCAATCAGCACCTGGGAGAGCAGCATCCAGCTGCGGCGCCGTCCCAGCCAGCGGGAGAGCAGCGGCAGCGGCAGTCGATCAACCAGCGGTGACCACAACCACTTGAAGCCATAGGCCAGCGCCACCCAGCTCATGTAGCCGATGTCGGTCAGGCTGACATCGGCCTCGCGCAGCCAGAACGAAAGGGTACCAAACACCAGCAGCAGAGGCAGGCCGGACGAGAAGCCCATGGCAAACAGGATGAGGACCCGAGTCTCAAGATAGACGGCGAGCGAATCTCGCCAGCTCGGGGTGCGGACAGTGTTCAAATACCTGACTCCTCTGGGAAAATTGCGCCATTTTGTCAGGTTCGTGAGGGATAGCCAAGGCAAGCCGAGCGTGACGGATCCGGATTCAGGGGCGCAGGCCGATGCAGTGGCGTGGCAGGGGGCCGTCCGTGGTCAGATAGTTGGCGCACTCCATCAGCTGCAGGCGCAACCAGACGTCGGCGATGATCTGTTGCTCATCCCACTGATGCAGGCTGTGCAGCAGGTGCCAGAACACCCCTTCCCGGTCGGTGGCCGGTTGTTTGTCTGCTGGGATATGGGGTAATTCTTGCCAGTGGGAGAGGAGCTGCCAGCTCATATCTTCCAACTGCTGATAGGGGATTTCTCGTGCCAGAAAATGACGAACCGCCTGGGCCAGCGGGACTGTGTGTTGGGTTAGGTACTCGTTGCTGGTCACCGGAACCTCCTTCTCCTCATGTGGGCCATACCCTGAAAAACGGGGCAAGGTCAGAGTATAGAAAGAGGCGCCGGTGACCCGGGCAAAAACGCGGTGGAATGTGATCCGGCCTGCGTTATTTCTCTGCCAGCAACACCACCTTCTTGAGGATGATGGGGCTGGTGGGCACGTCGTTGGCGCGCAGGATGGAGCTGTAACCCGTCTGAACCTGGGCCAGCTTGTCCAGCACCTCCATGCCCTGTACCACTTGGCCGAATACGGTATAACCGGCACCGCCATCGGCATTGAGGTTGTTGTTGTCGGTCAGGTTGAAGTAGAACTGACGGGTGGCGCTGTCCACCGCCTGGGTGCGGGCCATGGCGATAGTGCCGCGTTTGTTGGGCAGGCCGCCCTTGGACTCGTTGACCACGGGGTCGAAGGTCGGCAGTTGCTGGAACTGCTGGTTGTAGCCACCCCCCTGCACCACGAAGTCCTGGATCACCCGGTGGAAGATGCTGCCGTCATAGCTGCTATCCGCCACGTAGCGCAGGAAGTTTTTCACCGTCTGCGGCGCCTGCTTGGACGCCAGCTCCACCACTATGTTGCCGTGGTTGGTCTCCATCCTGACCTTGGGGCCTGCGAACGCCAGCGGGGCGATCAGCATGGCCAGTAACCAGAGTTTTTTCATTTGACTCTCCTCGCTCAGCTCGGCTGACCCTTGAGATAACCACGCAGGGCATTGTCCGCCATGATCTGTTGCAGCAGGCTGCCCAGCTGTTGGTTCAGGATGGATTCCAGCTCGGCCATGGTCGGTTCACCCGGGCCTTCCTTGCTGGAAGACATGTTGAACTGCTTGGTCAGTTTGCTGCCCTGGAAGTCGGCGATCACCTGCAGGCTGACACGGGACTTGGTGACATAGGTGAAGGTCTTCTCTTCCACAGTGACTGCGGCGCTGGAAATGGCCAGGGTCAGGTTGGTGGTACCGCTGTTGCCCACTTCCAGCCCCTGGCTGCGCAGGCCTTCCGCCAGCTTCTCGGCCAGCAGGGTGTTGAGTGGCTGTTCGCTGTTGACCAGCACGGCGGCCTTCTCTTTCTTCTTGATGGAGAAGACGTAGGCGGCTTCACGCTTGTCGACCCCTTCCAGGGTGATGCGGTTGCCCGAGTAGTACTGCTGATTGGACGGAATAACCTGCGGGTTGAGCAGGGCGGTTTCCGGCCAGTGAGTCGCACAACCACCCAGCATCAGGGCGGCCAGCAGCAAGAGTGACTTTTTCATCATGGGTTTCCTTTAGCGTTCGATGGTTTTTATCGTTTGATGGCTTTCAAAATAACGAATTTGCTGTTCGACGCAACGACTTGTGCATTGGCAAACAGGCGCTTGAGCTTGTTGTGATAATCCAGGTGACGGTTGCCTACTATCCAGAGTTCGCCCCCCTGGGGCAACACCCGGTGGGCATCGCTGAACATCTGCCAGGCGATATGATCGGTGATCGCCTGCAACTGATGGAAGGGCGGGTTGCAGAGGATCCGGTCCGCCGAACCAACTTCCACCCCATCGAGACAGTTATTGACCATGAAGCGGGCCCGGGGCAGGGCATCCGGCAGATTGTGTTCGACGTTGAGCTTCGCCGAGGCCACCGCCATGTGGGATTCGTCGATGAAGGTCACCTCCACCTCGGCATCCCGTGCCAGCAGCGCCAGCCCCAGCACACCGTTGCCACAGCCGAGATCGATCACCCGCCGCGCACTATGTATCGGTAAATTGTCCAGCATGAAGCGGGCGCCAATATCCAGGCTGGTGCGCGAAAACACGTTGGCATGGTTGTGGATGAGCATGTCGGTGCCCTCCAGTGGCCAGGCTGTCGGGAAGGGATTGCTCAGGGCTGGTCGCTCGCTGGCCGATGTGCCATCAACGGTGCAATGAATGAGGCGCGCCTTCTTCCAGGCCAGCGAGGTGCGGGTCTGTCCCAGGTATTTTTCAAACAGCGCCAGGGTCGAGCTGTGAATGTCCTTGGCCTTGCCGGCGGCAAGGATGCGGGTGGCCGGGGTTGCCACCTGACGCAGGGCCAGCAGTTGCTGTTCCAGCAGCGCCTGATATTTGGAGACCTTGATCACCACCAGAGCAGGTGCATCGGGCAGGGGGGCCAGCGCATCCTGCAGCGTGATAGCGTGAGGATCCAGCCCGTTCCCCGCGAGGTTGACCAGGGTCGCCTGCTCGCTGATATGGGAGTCGCTCACACAGACAGGGGCATAGCCGTGCAGGTAGGCGGCCAGCGCGCCGAAGCCGTCATTCATGATGATGACGGGGCCGGTCTGCTCGAGTGGCGCTTCTGCCAGGGTATTGATCAGGTACTCGTCTGCCGCATCCCAAGCCTGCAACGGATCCTGGCTCTGGCGTGGATAGCGATACAGGGTCAGACGACAATGGGCCGTGTCGAGAAGGGTTTGCATAGGCTAAGCGTCCAGATGATTCATAAAACAGGCGCCGGCGGGGCGCAAAGTGGCGCTATTCTAGCGGGGGCGGAGAATTTCACCAGCCCGGCGGCACAGGGCGGGATGCAAAACCGCGCCTCTTTCTCCGTGCCGGACGATTTCGTCATACTACCAACCCTGGCTACAATGGCCGGACATCCATTTTGGGAGTTTTGCTCGTGACCATGCAACAACAGATCGAGGCCAAGCTGGCCGCTGCCTTGTCCCCCAGCCACCTGGAGGTGATCAATGAAAGCTACATGCACAGGGTCGCGCCGGGCTCAGAGAGTCATTTCAAGGTTGTAGTGGTGAGCCAGGCCTTCGAGGGTCAACGGCTGCTGGCCCGTCATCGCCAGGTCAATGGCGTGCTGGCCGACGAGCTGGCGGGGGCCATTCATGCACTGGCATTGCATACCTATACGGAGCAAGAGTGGCAGCAACGGGAACAGGCGCCGACGACCCCGAGTTGTGTCAGCAAGAATGGCCTGGCCTAGGATCATTGACTAATTGATTACTCAATCCTCGACTAGTTAACAATTACCAAACGTTTTTTGCCGCGTCCCGAGTCCTTGCTCGGGACGCGACTCTCCTGCCCAGCCATCAAAATTTCTAATCTATTTTTGAACATAAACACCATTACCCATTTTGGGGTATTTAAGGCTAACTTGAGGCAAATCCTGAGGTTTAGTGAAGAAAACGGCGTGATTAAATTTCGATGATTTTGTGATAGAGCGGGGATTTTCCCCATTTTGCATGGCAGGTAACTTGTCATAGGTGGTAAACTCAGGCGCTTTTGAATGACCCTGTATGTTGCTTATTTGTTTGTTTCTTCGACATTATTTCGCAACATGGTCGGGCTCATTCAACAACTCGTCGTGATGTATTTCTCGGCGCTAACCAACCTGTCTTCCCTTAACGGTAGTGCAAGTGAGTATGATTACAATTAAAAGAGGACTGGACATCCCCGTGCTGGGTGCTCCGGAGCAAGTAATCTACGATGGCCCGGCCATCACCCGTGTTGCTACACTCGGCGAAGAGTTCGTGGGGATGCGACCTACTATGTTTGTCAAAGTAGGTGATCGCGTCATTAAAGGTCAGGAGCTCTTCGAAGATAAGAAGAACCCCGGCGTTAAATTCACGGCCCCTGCCACCGGTGTGGTTTCAGAGATCAATCGGGGTGCCAAGCGCATTCTGCAATCCGTTGTCATCGAACTCGATGGGTCCGACGAGCAGGTGACCTTTGAGCATTTTGCGTCCGCCGAGCTGGCACAGCTCGCGCGCAGCAAGGTGCAAGAGATCCTGGTCGCATCAGGCCAATGGACTGCGTTGCGTACTCGCCCGTTCAGCAAGGTGCCGGCCGTGGAGTCTTCTCCCCGCGCTATCTTCGTCACCGCGATGGACACCAACCCGCTGGCCGCCAATAGCGATCTCATCATCAAGGAACAGTCTCAGGCGTTCCTCGATGGTCTGGCGGTATTGACTCGCCTGACTGATGGCGCCGTCTACGTCTGCAAGGGCGAGGCCAGTCTGCCGCACGCTTCCCTGGCGCAAGTCAAAGAGGAAGTGTTCGTTGGCCCGCACCCTGCCGGTCTGCCTGGTACCCATATCCACTTCCTGGATCCGGTCAGCGCCAAGAAGGTGCAGTGGTACATCAACTATCAGGATGTCATCGCTTACGGCAAGCTGTTCACCACTGGCCAGATTTTTACCGACAAGGTGATCTCCCTGGCCGGCCCGAACGTGGTCAAGCCACGCCTGCTGCGCACCCGCATGGGCGCCTGCATCAGCCAGCTGACCAACAACGAGCTGCGTGCGGACGAGAACCGTGTCATCTCCGGTTCCCTGCTCAGCGGTGCCAAGGCCGAAGGCGTGCATGACTATCTGGGTCGTTACCACAACCAGGTGAGTGTGCTGGGCGAGGGGCGTGAGAAAGAGTTTCTGGGGTGGGTCAATCCCAGCGCCAGCAAGTTCTCCATCACCCGTACCACCCTCTCTCATCTGATGAAGGGCAAACTCATCAACTTCACGACCACCACCAACGGTAGTGATCGCTCCATGGTGCCTATCGGCAACTATGAGCGTGTGATGCCGCTCGACATCCTGCCGACCCTGCTGCTGCGGGATCTGGTCTCCGGTGACATCGACAGCGCCCAGGCGCTCGGTTGTCTGGAGCTGGATGAGGAAGATTTGGCGCTCTGTACCTTCGTCTGCCCCGGCAAGACAGAGTACGGCCCAGTCTTGCGTGAGTGCCTGACCAAGATAGAACTGGAAGGTTAAGCGATGAGTTTCAAGCAACTTCTTGAAAATATGGAACATCACTTCGAGCCGGGCGGCAAGTACTCCAAGTACTATGCCCTGTTCGAGGCGGCGTACACCCTGTTTTATACCCCCGGGTCCGTGACCCGCAATGCTGCCCACGTCCGTGATGCGATCGATCTGAAACGCATGATGATCATGGTGTGGCTGGCCGTGTTCCCGGCCATGTTCTGGGGCATGTACAACGTCGGCAATCAATCCATCGCCGCCATCGCCCATCTGGGCACGGCTGCCGGTGCCGACACCTGGCAATACACCATTGCGACCCTGCTGGGTGCCTCGCTGGATCCGGCGGTCGCCGGTATCGGCAGCAAGATGCTGATCGGTGCTGCCCACTTCCTGCCCATCTACCTGACCGTGTTCCTGGTCGGTGGTTTCTGGGAAGTGCTGTTCGCCATGGTGCGCAAGCACGAGATCAACGAAGGCTTCTTCGTGACCTCGATCCTGTTCGCACTGATCGTGCCGCCCGAGCTGCCCCTGTGGCAAGCTGCCCTGGGTATCACCTTCGGTGTGGTGCTGGCCAAGGAAGTGTTCGGTGGTACCGGCAAGAACTTCCTGAACCCGGCGCTGGCGGGGCGTGCCTTCCTGTTCTTCGCCTACCCGGGCCAGATCTCCGGTGATGCCGTCTGGGTTGCCGTTGACGGCTACTCAGGTGCGACAGCGCTGAGCCAGTGGGCCCAGGGTGGCCAGATGGCGCTGATCAACGGTGCAACCGGTCAGGCAATCAGCTGGATGGATGCCTTCCTCGGCAACCTGCCGGGTTCCATCGGTGAAGTCTCCACCCTGATGATCCTCATCGGTGCCGCCATGATCGTCTACATGCGGATCGCCTCCTGGCGCATCATCGCCGGTGTGATGATCGGCATGGTCGCCACCTCCCTGCTGTTCAACGTCATCGGCTCAGACACCAACCCCATGTTCAACATGCCGTGGCACTGGCATCTGGTGCTGGGCGGCTTCGCTTTTGGCATGGCCTTCATGGCGACCGATCCTGTCTCCGCCGCTTTTACCAACAAGGGCAAGTGGTGGTATGGCGCCCTGATCGGCGTCATGGTCGTGCTGATCCGTGTCGTGAACCCCGCGTTCCCGGAAGGCATGATGCTGGCCATTCTGTTTGCCAACCTGTTTGCCCCCTTGTTTGACCATTTCGTGGCGCAGGCGAACATCAAGCGGAGGATCGCTCGTGGCGTTTAATAAAGACTCTACTGTCGGCACCCTGACTGTCGTAACCGGTCTGTGTCTGGTCTGTTCCATCGTGGTCTCCGTGGCTGCCGTGGGGCTGCGTCCGGCTCAGCTGGAAAACAAGGCGCTGGACAAGCAAAGCAATATCCTGTCCGTTGCCGGTGTCGATGTCAGCAGCGTGGCCAAGCGTGACCTGGCCCAGCTGTACGGCGACAAGATTGAAGCGCGTCTGGTCGATCTGGCCACGGGTGAATTCGTTGACGGCGATGCCGACAACTTCGACACCAAGCTGGCGGCGAAAGATCCGGCCAAGAGCATTCGTCTGGCCCCGGCCGACGACAAGGCCGGCCTGCGTCAAATCTCCAAGCTGATCCCGGTGTTCTTCGCGAAAGATGCGCAAGGCAAGGTCGACAACATCATACTGCCGATCTACGGCCAGGGTCTGTGGTCCACCATGTATGCCTTCGTGGCGGTCGCGGCCGATGGCCAGACCATCAAGGGCATCACCTACTATGACCACGGTGAAACCCCGGGTCTGGGTGGCGAGATCGAGAACCCGGCCTGGCGTGAGCTGTTCGTCGGCAAGAAGCTGTTCGATCAGGATGGTCAGCCTGCGCTGCGGGTGATCAAGGGCCATGCTCCGGCGGGTTCCGAGCATGAAATCGACGGCCTGTCCGGCGCGACCCTGACCGGTAACGGCGTGCAGCACACCTTCGACTTCTGGATGGGACCCAAAGGCTTCGGTCCTTTCCTGGCCAAGATTCGTGCAGGAGAAATCAACAATGGCTGACAAGAGCGAAATGAAGAAGTTGCTGTTGACGCCTGTGCTCGGCAACAACCCCATCGCCTTGCAGGTGCTGGGTGTCTGTTCCGCGCTGGCCGTTACCAGCCAGATGAAGACCGCGTTCGTGATGACGCTGGCCGTTACTGCGGTCACCGCCTTCTCCAACCTGTTCATCTCCCTGATCCGCAACCAGATCCCGAACAGCGTGCGGATCATCGCCCAGATGGCGGTGATTGCCTCGCTGGTTATCGTGGTTGACCAGGTGCTCAAGGCCTATGCCTATGACATCTCCAAGCAACTGTCGGTTTTCGTGGGTCTGATCATCACCAACTGTATCGTGATGGGGCGTGCCGAAGCCTATGCCATGAAGAGCGCCCCGCTGCCCTCTTTCCTGGACGGTATCGGCAACGGTCTGGGTTACGGTGCCGTGTTGCTGGCTGTTGCGACCGTGCGTGAGATCCTGGGCTCGGGTACCTGGTTCGGTATCGAGCTGCTGCCGCTGGTGAACAATGGTGGCTGGTACGTGCCTAACGGCCTGTTGCTGCTGCCGCCGAGTGCGTTTTTCATCATTGGTCTGATCATCTGGGGCGTTCGCACCAAGGATCCCAAGCAGGTGGAGGCGAAGGATTAAGGTATGGAACACTATCTGAGTCTGTTGATTCGTTCGATTTTCATCGAAAACCTGGCCCTCTCCTTCTTCCTGGGGATGTGTACCTTCCTGGCGGTGTCCAAGAAGGTCAAGACCGCCATGGGTCTGGGGATTGCCGTTATCGTGGTTCAGACCGTGGCCGTTCCGGCCAACAACCTGATCTACAACTATGTCCTCAAAGATGGCGCCCTGGTCTCCGGCCTGGATCTGAGCTTCCTGAGCTTCATCACCTTCATCGGTGTGATTGCGGCCCTGGTGCAGATCCTGGAAATGGCGCTGGACAAGTACTTCCCGGCGCTCTACAACGCGCTCGGTATCTTCCTGCCGCTCATCACGGTGAACTGCGCCATCTTCGGTGGTGTCTCCTTCATGGTGCAGCGTGACTACAACTTCGTTGAGTCCGTGGTTTATGGCGTGGGGTCGGGTGCCGGCTGGATGCTTGCCATCGTGGCGATGGCGGGGATCCGCGAGAAGATGAAGTACTCCGATGTGCCGGAAGGCCTGCGTGGTCTGGGCATCACCTTCATCACCGCGGGACTCATGGCGCTGGGCTTTATGTCCTTCTCTGGTATTTCCCTGTAATCGGAAAAGGAATAATAGATGGAAATTATTCTGGGTGTGGTCATGTTCACCGTGATCCTGCTGGCCTTGGTGGCAGTCATTCTGTTCGCCAAGTCCAAGCTGGTGACCGCAGGTGACGTGACAATCAGCATCAACGGCGACCCGACCAAGGCTGTGACCAGCCCGGCGGGTGGCAAGCTGCTCGGCGTCTTGGCCGGCAGCGGTATCTTCGTCTCCTCCGCCTGTGGCGGCGGCGGCTCCTGTGGTCAGTGCAAGGTGCGGGTGAAGGCCGGCGGCGGCGACATCCTGCCGACCGAGCTAGATCACATCAGCAAGGGCGAGGCCCGTCACGGCGAGCGTCTGGCCTGCCAGGTCACCGTTCGTGGCGACATGGACATCGAGCTGCCGGAAGAGATCTTCGGGGTGAAGAAGTGGGACTGTACCGTTATCTCCAACGATAACAAAGCCACCTTCATCAAGGAGCTCAAGCTGCAGATCCCGGATGGTGAGAGCGTCCCGTTCCGCGCCGGTGGTTATATCCAGATCGAAGCCCCTGCCCACCACGTGCAGTACAAGGACTTCGATATCCCCGAGGAGTATCGCGGGGACTGGGATCGCTTCAAGATCTTCGAACTGGAGTCCAAGGTCAACGAGCCGATCATTCGTGCTTATTCCATGGCCAACTATCCGGAAGAGTTCGGCATCATCATGCTGAACGTGCGGATCGCGACCCCGCCGCCCAGCAACTGGACTGCGCCTCCCGGCCAGATGTCCTCCTACATCTTCAGTCTCAAGGCTGGTGACAAGGTGACCATCTCGGGTCCGTTCGGCGAGTTCTTCGCCAAAGACACCGACGCCGAAATGGTGTTCATCGGTGGTGGTGCGGGTATGGCGCCGATGCGCTCCCATATCTTCGACCAGCTGCGTCGCCTGAAGACCCATCGCAAGATGAGCTTCTGGTATGGTGCCCGTTCCAAGCGCGAAATGTTCTATGTCGAAGACTTCGACATGCTGGCCGCCGAGAACGACAACTTCCAGTGGCACGTCGCCCTGTCCGATCCGCAGCCGGAAGACAACTGGGATGGCTACACAGGCTTCATCCACAACGTCTTGTTCGAGAATTACCTCAAGAACCACGAGGCGCCGGAAGATTGTGAATTCTACATGTGCGGGCCTCCCGTCATGAACGCTGCCGTCATCAACATGCTGAAAAACCTCGGTGTTGAAGACGAGAACATCCTGCTGGATGACTTTGGTGGTTAATCAATGCACAGTGTTGTAAAGACCTGGCTAGCCTTCGGGCTAGCCTTTTTCTTGACTGGGTGTGGTCAGGAAACGGTCCAATCCAAGCCGGAGATCCACATCACCGGCAGCACCATGGGTACCTACTACTCCATCAAGGTGGCGGATAACGTCATCACGGATCCGGCCAAGTTCCAGGCCGAGGTCGATGTCCTGCTGGAGCGGGTCAACGACCAGATGTCGACCTATCGTCCCGATTCCGAGCTGTCGCGTTTCAACCAGCACCGCAGCTCGACCCCCGTGGTGGTCTCCCGCGATACCGCGCGGGTGGTGACCGAGGCCATTCACCTTGGCCGTGAAAGCCGTGGGGCACTGGATGTCACCGTCGGCCCCCTGGTCAATCTGTGGGGCTTCGGGCCGGATGCCAGACCGACCAAGGTGCCGTCTGACGAGCTGATTACCCAGACTCGCCAGAAGACGGGTCTTGGCAATCTGCATGTGATCACCTCGGCTGATGCCGATACCCTGCAAAAAGATATTCCGGATCTCTACGTGGATCTCTCCGCCATTGCCAAGGGCTTTGGTGTGGACAAGGTTGCCGAATACCTGGAGTCCATGGGGTCTCGCAATTATCTGGTGGAGATCGGTGGTGAACTGCGGATCAATGGTGTCAACGGCAAGGGCCATCCCTGGCGCGTCGCCATCGAGAAGCCGACCGTCAATGCCGGCTCGGTGCAAGAAGTGATTATCCCGGGTGACAACGGGGTTGCCACCTCGGGTGAATATCGCAACTATTACGAGATGGACGGCAAGCGCTTCTCCCACACGATCGATCCCATGACGGGCAAGCCCATCCAGCATCGCATGGTGTCGGTGACAGTGATCCACCCCTCCTGCATGACGGCAGACGGCTTGGCGACCGTGTTTATGGTGCTCGGGCCCGAGAAGAGCCTGGCCTATGCCAAGGAGCGCGGGCTGGCTATTTTCGTGATCACCAAGACGGCCGATGGCTTTGAAGAGGCATATTCAGATGCCTTCAAACAGTATCTGGTTAGAAAGTAGGAGGCGGTAGCATGCAGATTTTCTTGATCACCTTCGGGGTGTTTCTGGCGGTAGTGGTGGCCATGGCCATAGGTTACATCTTCCAGAAGAAGACCATCTCAGGTTCCTGCGGTGGGTTGGGCACGATCGGCATAGAAAAAGAGTGCGATTGTCCGGAACCCTGTGACAACCGCAAGAAGAAGATGGCCAAGGAAGAGGCCCGTCGCAAAATGCTGATCGATAACCGGATCATATAAAAACGGACCTGAATCTCATTCGGGGTAATGCCGGATGGCAGGCGGGCTGACCTTGTGGTCAGCCCGTTTTTTGGCTCAAGGAGGCTCAGTAGTCGTATTGATGGCAGGCTTTCTTCTTGAACTCGGCCTTCCAGCGCGCCAGTTCTTCTCGCGTTCCCAGCTCGTCTCCCTGTTTGATAGCCTGCTCCAGTGCCGCTATGCGGTCATACAACCAGCTGCATTCGGCAGTCGGGTTGTCCTTGCTGCTGCCGGGCTGCGGCAGCAGGCAGAACCCCAGCGCTAATACCAGCCAGAGTGTTTTCATCTCGTCCTCCTTGACCCATGGGGTGGTGAATGGTGCCTTAAGAGTCTATGCCTGTTCGCCGTTTCATGCCGATGGCAGAAACGGCAGCACTGGGTTAGCATAGGCAAGTTACCTGTTTATCCGTACAGTGGTATGCGCAAAATCATTCACATCGACATGGACTGCTTCTACGCGGCGGTAGAGATGCGGGACAACCCGGCCCTGCGCGAGGTGCCACTGGCCATCGGCGGCTCGGCAGACAGGCGCGGCGTCATCTCGACCTGCAATTATGTGGCGCGCCGTTTCGGGGTGCGCTCCGCCATGCCGAGCGGCCTGGCCAAAAAGCTCTGCCCGCCGCTGGTGCTCATTCCTGGCCGGATGGCGCTCTACAAGGAGATCTCCCGCCAGCTGCGCGCCATCTTCCTGCGCTACACCGAGCTGGTGGAGCCGCTTTCCCTCGACGAAGCCTATCTCGACGTCACCGACAGCTCCTGCTGTGGCGGCAGTGCCACCCTGATGGCGGCCGAGATCCGCCAAGCCATAGTGAGCGAGCTCGGGCTGACCGCCTCGGCCGGGGTCGCGCCAAACAAGTTTCTGGCCAAGCTGGCCTCGGAGCAGCGCAAGCCAGACGGCCTGTTCGTGATAAGGCCCCAGGAGGTTGATGAGTTCGTGTGTCAGCTGCCGTTGGCCAAGTTGCCGGGGATTGGGCGCAAGACGGCCGATCGGCTGGAGTCCCAGGGGCTTTACTCCTGTGAGGATGCGAGAGTGCTCAGCCGCGAGGAGCTGATCGCCCGATTCGGCAAGTTGGGAGAGATGCTGACGGGGCGGATTTGGGGCCATGACGATCAGCCCGTGCAGGCGCAGCGGGTGCGCAAGACCATAGGCGTGGAGACAACCCTGGCCAGCGACGTGCTGGATGAGGCCGCCTGTTGGCAGGTGCTGAGCCGGCTCATTCCGGAGCTTGAGCAGCGCTTTGCCAAGGCTTGCCCGGCAGAGGCGCTGATGGGACAGGGGATCAAACTCAAGTTTGCCGATTTTCAGCAGACCACAGTCTATCGCCGTGGTGGCTATCAGCCCGAGCTGTTTCACGATCTGCTCCATGAGGGCTTGCTGCGGGCACAGGGCAAGCCGATCCGGCTGCTCGGGCTGGTGGTCGGTTTGCCCCGTGACGGGGAAGTTAACCAGCTCAGCCTGGATTTCGCTTGATAAGGTTAAGTTTTTGTTTCCAAACCCGATAAACTGATCACATCTGTATGAGCTAGGAATGGTGGCATGAGTTCTCTTTCTGTTCAGGGGCGCATTACCCTGATCGCCGGTTGTTGTTTGTTGGCCAGTGCCGGTGCTCTGGTCGCCTCTTCTCTCTATAGCGCCGCCCGGATGCAGGATCAGGTACTGACCTCCACCACGGAGGAGGCGCAGCGTTCGGCTGAAAACTGGATGAAGGCGATGGGAGCCGAGCAGGCGGCCAAGGTCACCAGCTATCTGGACGAGGCCTATTTTCGCACCACCCTGCTGGCGCAGGGGATCCTGTTTCAGCGCAAGAATGCGGCCGACAACTTCGGCTCCTCCGAGACGCTGCGTAGTGCCGTCAATCAACAACTGCACGATGCGGCGGCCTCCTCGGCCAATCTGCTCGGTGTCTATGCGGTGTTCGAGCCGGATCAGCTCGACGGGGAGGACAGCAACTACCATGGCTCCAGTGCGCTCGGCGCCAACGACAAGGGGCGCTTCTCCACCTATTGGGCCCGGGTCGACGGCAAGATAGAAGCTGAGGTGCAAAACGAATCCGTGCTGGCAGACGAGAGTCAGACGGCGGCCGGCGGAGTGGAAAACGAATGGTATCGCTGCAGCATCCGCAGCAAGGCGCTCTGTCTGCTCGAACCTTATCTCGACGATGTAGGGTCGCAGAAGGTGCTGATGACCTCGGTGACAGTCCCCCTGCTGGAGCAGGAGACCCTGCTTGGCATGGTCGGGGTCGATATCTCGCTGGCCACCTTGCAAAACCTGGTCAAGGAGATGGATCAGGCGCTCTACGACGGTCAAGGCAAGGTGCTGCTGGTCAGTCACGAAGGGCGCGCCGCCGGGGTGGATGGCTTTGACGTGACTCTGGGCAACCCGCTTGGTCAGCAATACCAGGCGCTGGCCGGTGATCTGACTGGCTGGCTTGGTCAGGGGCAGACCATGACCCGCTGGAGCCCGGACGGTTCTTTGCTGCAAACCTTCGTGCCGGTCAGGATGCGCGGCACGGCGCAGACATGGGGTATCTATATCGAGCTGCCTCGCAGCGTGGTGCTGGCCTCGGCCCGTCAGCTACAAGATGATCTCTCCAGCCAGGCCAATCGCAGCGTGGTCACCCAACTGGTGATAGGCGGCGTGATCTCGGCGATCGGGTTGCTCTGTATCTGGCTGATGGCCCATCAGATAGTGGCGCCCATCCGCGCCGTGGTGGCCCGCCTCAAGGACATCGCCACCGGGGAGGGGGACCTGACCCAGCGCATCGACTTGCATCGCGATGACGAGATAGGTGAGCTGGCCAAATGGTTCAACAGTTTCCTCAACAAGTTGCAATCCACCATCAGTCAGGTGATAGACACGGTCGCGGGCACCCGCGCCAGCGCAGAGCAGGCGGCTCAGGTTGCCGAGCGTACCAGTGCCGGCATGCAGGCCCAGTATCAGGAGGTGGATCTGGTGGCGACCGCGTTCGAGGAGCTCAGCGCCACCGCCCTGCAGGTAGCGGGCAATGCCAACTCGGCGGTGGCCGCGGCCAACCAGGCCGATACCTCGGCGCAGGAGGGCAAATATGTGGTTGCCGATACCCAGGAGGCGATGCGCAAGCTGATGGCGGTGATCAGCGATGCCAAGCCGGTGGTGGAGCGGCTCTCCGCCAACAGCGAGAACATCAACGACATCCTGGTGGTGATCCAGGGCATAGCCGAGCAGACCAACCTGCTGGCGCTGAACGCGGCCATCGAGGCGGCACGGGCCGGTGAGCAGGGCCGTGGTTTTGCCGTGGTGGCCGACGAGGTGCGCAATCTGGCAGGGCGTACCCAGAGTGCCATCGTCGAGATCCAAACCCTCATAGGGCAGTTGCAATCCGGCACCCAGGCCGTGGTCAAGGCGATCATGACGGGTCACAGCCAGGCGGATGTGACGCTGACAAAGGTGGATCTGTCGGTCAGCGTGCTGGAGCAGATCATCCATGCGGTGGCGACCATTCATCAGATGAACGAGCAGATTGCCAGGGCGGCGCAAGAGCAGAGCGGGGTGGCGGACGAGATCAATCGCAACGTCAGCAACATTCGCGATGTGAGCCACACCATACGGGCCGAGGCGGCGACCTCCGCCGAAAACGGGCGCGAGTTGTCGGCGCTGGCGGACAAACAGCAGCAGCTGGTGGGACAGTTCAAGGTATAGGGATAAGAAAAAAGGCGCCATCCAACCGGAGGCGCCAAACACATTCAGATGACAGACTGGGTTAAATCGGTCCGATTTAAGCCCCTCTTCCCGCAGAGGAAGAAACACAACACCACAATCGCAGACCACTGACTCACAAAAATCACATGTAAACCAACATGGAAGAGAAAAAGTGAGCCATATGACAACGGATTGCGAAGCGAATTATGTTTATTCACTGGTCGGCCTGCAACCGACAAATTATAATGCGGCCCATTAGAAAAACTCATCGTCGGCTGGTCTCATGTCTCGTCGTTTACCCCCGCTCAATGCACTGAAAGCATTCGAAGCCGCAGCCCGTCACTTAAGTTTCACCCGGGCTGCGGAAGAACTGTTCGTGACCCAGGCTGCCATCAGTCACCAGATCAAGGCGCTGGAGGAGTATCTCGGCATCAAGCTGTTTCGCCGCAAGAACCGCTCCCTGCTGCTGACCGAGGAGGGGCAGGGCTACTTCCTCGACATCAAGGACATCTTCACCTCCATCTCGGAGGCGACCGACAAGCTGCTGGCCCGCAGTGCCAAGGGGGCGCTCACCGTCAGTCTGCAGCCGAGTTTTGCCATCCAGTGGCTGGTGCCCAGGCTGGTGAAGTTCAGCGAACGCCATCCGGACATAGACGTGCGGATCAAGGCGGTGGACATGGACGAGGGGTCGCTCACCGACGATGTAGACGTGGCCATCTACTACGGCCGTGGCAACTGGCCGGGGTTGAGATCCGACAAGCTGCACACCGAATATCTGATCCCCGTCTGTTCGCCCTTGCTGCTGACTGGTCCCAAGCCACTGCGCACTCCGGATGATCTGACCCGTCATACCCTGCTGCACGATACCTCCCGCCGCGACTGGAAGGCCTGGTTTCGCCAGCTCGACATAGATGCCCCCAACGTCAATCAGGGGCCCATTTTCAGCCACTCGACCATGGTGATCCAGGCGGCGATCCACGGTCAGGGGGTGGCGCTCGGCCACAGCGTGCTGGCCCAGCCCGAGATCGAAGCGGGCCGGCTCATCTGCCCGTTCGAACAGGTGCTGGTAAGCAAGAACGCCTTCTACCTGGTGTGCCAGGAGCAGCAGTCCGATCAGGGCAAGATAGTGGCCTTCCGCGACTGGATGTTGGAGCTGGTAGAGCAGGAGGAGGCCCGTCGCCGGGCACGGCTCGCCGATGCATGAGGCCTGATGGGTGATGCTCTGAGGTGATTGCGTGAGAGAGGACGTCATGACTGAGGTGATAAGGGAGGGGGCAAGCGATGCCCCCGTTCGCATTTTGCTGGCCCATGGCGCCGGGGCCGGCATGGAACATGTCTTTCTTTCCGAGCTGTCACGTCTGCTGGCGGGGCCCGATATCGAGGTGGTGCGTTTCAACTTCCCCTACATGACCAAACGGGCTCTGGATGGCAAGCGCAGGCCGCCGGACAGAGCGCCCGTGTTGCTTGAGCATTGGCGTCAGATGGTGCGGCAATTTGCCCATCCCCGGTTGTTCCTGGCGGGCAAGTCCATGGGGGGGCGCATGGCGGCAGAGCTGTATCGCGAAGGAGAGGACGAGATGAATGCTGCAGGATTGCTCATTCTCGGGTATCCTTTCCACCCCCCGGCCAAGCCCGATAGTTGGCGGGGAGAGGTGCTCAAGCAGATCAAGACGCCGACCCTGCTGTTGCAAGGGGAGCGCGATACCTTCGGCACGCGCGCCGAACTGGCCGATTTTCCCTTCTCACCCCACGTATCGGTCCACTGGCTGACCGATGGTGACCATGGTTTCAAACCGCGAAAAGCCAGTGGTGTGAGCGAGCAGGAGAACCTGCAACAGGCGGTCGATCGGATAAAGAGCTTTATTGCCGTCACTCGGGTTGAGGCCTGACGGTGGTGAGCGAGACAAGGAGGAGCCAAGGATGCAGATCCAGCGGCATTGGTTGGTGCTGGCGGGCCTGTTTGGCCTGACGGCAACCCTGCTGGGGGCCTATGGCGCCCACGGTCTGGCGGCGAGCGGCATCACGCCTTCGCTGCTGGCGGCGTTCAACACCGCCGTGCAGTATCAGTTTTTTCACGCATTGGCCCTGCTGGTGCTGGGTTGGTGCGGTGTGCGTAGCAAGGTGATCACCTTTGCGGGCTTCGCATTTGTGCTGGGGATCCTCGGATTTTCCGGCAGTATTTACGCCATGGTGCTGCTCGGCAGCAAGGGGCTGGGGCTCATTACCCCGGCCGGTGGCCTCTGTTTTATGTTGGGATGGGCGGCTCTGATATGGGCTGGCTGTCGTCTTGGAGGAAAAAATGAATAATCTGCTGCTTTATTGCCGCCCCGGTTTTGAGAAAGAGGCGGCGGCAGAGATCACCGAACGTGCCAGTAACATGCAGTGTTACGGTTTCGCCCGGGTCAAGGACGACAGCGGTTATGTGATATTCGAGCTGTATGACGAGGAGCAGGCCGATCTGCTGGCCCGCAAGCTGCCGTTCAAGGAGCTCATCTTCATCCGCCAGATGCTGGTGGTGACCCATGAGCTGAAGGATCTGGATCTGTCCGACCGGATCTCTCCCATCCTGGAGGCGGCTGCCAGCTATACCATCTGCGGCGATCTGCGGGTGGAGACAGCCGACACCAACGAGGCGAAAGAGCTGTCGGCCTTCTGCCGCAAGTTCACCGTGCCGCTTCGCCAGGCGCTGCGCAGCAACGAGTTGCTGACCAAGAAGGAGACGCCGCACCGTCCGGTGTTCCACGCCTTCTTCATGGCCAACGATCACCTGCTGATCGGTTACTCCTACTCGTTCAACAACTCCGAATTCCACATGGGTATCCCGCGTCTGCGTTGCCCGCCGGATGCACCTAGCCGCTCCAGCCTCAAGCTGGAAGAGGCCTTCTACGTGTTCGTGCCACGGGAAGAGTGGGACCTGCGCCTCACCTCCGGCATGAAGGCGGTCGATCTGGGTGCCTGCCCGGGTGGCTGGACGCATCAGCTGGTGCGTCGCGGCATGATGGTAACCGCGGTGGATAACGGCACCATGGCTCCCTCCCTGATGGATACAGGCCAGGTGAAGCACCTGCGTGACGACGGTTTTGTGTGGCGTCCCAGCAAGAAGAACATCTACTGGCTGGTGTGCGACATGGTGGAGAAGCCGGCACGGGTTGTTCACATGATTGCCGACTGGTTCCGCGAGAACGACTGCCAGGAGGCCATGTTCAACCTCAAGCTGCCGATGAAGAAGCGTTACGCCGAAGCCGTGCACAACATAGAGGTGTTGCGCGGCCTGCTCAAGGAGATCGACAACGCCTTCGTCATCCAGGCCAAGCAGCTCTACCACGATCGCGAAGAGATCACTGTGCACGTCTACAACAAGTACTGGGTCTCCAAGCTGGAAGCCAAGGACTGACGTCCGGCGCCTTGCCGTGAACGGAAAACAGAGCCGACAGCAGAGATGTTGTCGGCTCTGTCGTTTATGCAGGTCTAGAAGCGATAGTCGAAGCGCAGAGCGGATTCGCCGTTGGTGAGCTTGAGCTCTATGTCGAGGGGGATGGTGCGATCGGTCGGGCTGAATTCCAGCTTGACCCCGTTGCCGCGCAGCTTGATGGCGGTGTTCATGCCGCCGGCCTTGAACTTGATCCTGGGTTTGTGCTGCTCGAAGGAGAGGCTCACGCTCTTTTCGGCAGTCAGGTTCAGCTTCTGATAAGGGGTGACCAGCCTGTTGCCATCGCTGTCGGTCACGACATCCACCCCGAAGGAGAGCGGTTTGGGCGCCTTGAGCAGGTCATTGGTATCCAGGGTGGAGCGCCAGACCTGGCTGGCTTGCTGAGTGCCGGATGCCGGTAGATCTCTCCAGGCATTGTCGACCGGTCTGTCTACTGCCATGACGCTGCTGCTGATGAGCAACAGGCTGCAAATAGCGCGCATAATGGATCTCCTTATCCCTTATCTATTGAACATAGTAGCCAATCGATGAGGGAGGTAGCGCGCCGCGAGATAAAACAAAGGGAGCCGAGGCTCCCTTTTAAAATCAATCTATTAGGCTAGATTACAGCCGATCTATGATGGACTGGGTGAACTCGCTGGTGGAGGCGGTGCCCCCCAGATCCCGGGTCACCCGATCGCCGGATTCTATGGTGGCGCGCACCGCTTCCCGGATGCGTTCAGCCTTGTCTTGCATGCCCAGATATTCCAGCATCTGGATGGAGGCAAGGATCACCGAGGTCGGGTTGGCAATGTTCTTGCCCGCGATATCCGGTGCCGAACCGTGCACGGCTTCGAAGATGGCGGCGCCATCCCCTATGTTGGCTCCCGGCGCCATGCCAAGGCCACCCACCAGACCGGCGCACAGGTCCGAGAGGATGTCGCCGAACAGGTTGGTGGTGACCATGACATCGAACCGCTCCGGGTACATCACCAGATTCATGCAGGCGGCATCGACGATCATCTCCTCACTCTGGATATCCGGATAGCGGGCCGCCACTTCACGGGCCACCTCCAGGAACAGGCCCGAGGTGGACTTGAGGATGTTGGCCTTGTGGATGATGGTGACCTTCTTGCGCCCTTCCT
The DNA here is from genome assembly GCF_054052465.1 of Aeromonas enterica. Classification (NCBI taxonomy): domain Bacteria; kingdom Pseudomonadati; phylum Pseudomonadota; class Gammaproteobacteria; order Aeromonadales; family Aeromonadaceae; genus Aeromonas; species Aeromonas enterica. The sequence goes on from NZ_JBSTYL010000004.1 coordinate 38,310, forward strand.
GACGGGCCAGCTCGAAGGCGAACTTGACGATGCGTTCTGCCCCGTCGCGGGTGATGATGCTCATCGCCTCGGCGCTATTGTTGTCATCGCTGCGCTTCTGACCGGCGCCCGAGTACATGCCCTCGGTGTTCTCGCGGACCGTGATGATGTCGATGTTGTCGTAACGGCTGCGGGTACCCTTGAAGGAGATAACGGGGCGGACGTTGGCGTAGAGGTTGAATTTCTTGCGCAGGGAGACGTTGATGGAGGTGAAGCCACCGCCGACCGGGGTGGTGAGCGGTCCTTTCAGGCTGACCTTGTTCTTCTCGATGAGATCCAGCGTCGCCTGGGGCAGCAGCTCGCCGTGCTTCTCCAGCGCGACCAGACCGGCATCCGCATATTCGTATTCAAAGTCACACCCGGCGTGGGTCAGGATCTGGACGGCGGATTCTATGATGCTGGGGCCAATGCCGTCGCCCGGGATGACGGTAATTTTTCTTTTTGACATGAGACGTATCCACTTCTAGGGAACAGAGGGGGAGGATTCGGCCGTTTTATACCATTTCTACACCTAACTCTCCATGTTTCTTTACATTCTATCTGCTTTTGTCAACAGCAAGGGTGAGTCCTGTCATGATTGGCAGGATTGCTGGATCATGGGGGAGGCCTGTCAGGCCTCGCTGCCAGGTACGGGAGGATAACGTATCTCCCGCAGGTTGAACCCCAGCGGAATGTCCCGCTGCAGCCGCACCAGCCGCTGGGCCAGCAGGGCTTCATCCTGATGTTGGCGCAGTTTGAGCAAAGGCTTGCCGGCACCCTCCTGCTGACAGGCTGCGAGCAGGGCCGGGAGATCACCATGTTGTTGCAGCAGCTGGGTCGCTGTCTTGGGGCCAATGCCGGGCACCCCCTTGATGTTGGAGCCACCTATGCCGGTCAGAGCCCAGAAATCCACCAGTTGCGCCGGCGCCACCCCGTATTGTTGCTCGACGAAGGCGGCATCCAGCCAGCGTTTGTTGAAGTAGTCGCGGATCTGGATCTGCGGACAGATGAGCTGACAAAACCCCTTGTCGGTAGAGATGATGGTGGCCCTGGCGCCGTGCTGGGAAATGCCGGTGGCCAGGGTGGCGATCAGGTCATCCGCCTCGTCGGTCTGGGAGAGCAGGGCATCCACGCCGCACTCCCAGAACGCATCCTGCAAGGTGTTCAAGCCTTCGCGCAGCTCGACCGGCATGGGGGTTCGCCCCTCTTTGTAGGCCGGATAAACCTCTTTGCGCCAGCTGTGTACCTCACCGTCAAATACCGCTATGGCGTGGGTCGGCTCGCTGCCCGCCAGCAGCTTGCGGCAGGTATTGATGAGGTTGGCACGGGTGGCGATCAGCGCCTGGGCCGGGGTCAGCGCCTGTTGGGCTTGCACCGCGTGCAGCCGGCGAATGAGATTGAGGGCATCGATGATGAGCAGGTGTGGCCTGAGGTTTGACATGGGGCACTCTTGGCTGTCGGGACGCCCCATTGTAACAAACCGCCGGGCCTGATGGGGGATTGATGGTCGAGGCTGCCGGAGCGACAAAAAAGGGGCGCCATGCGCCCCTCGTTTCATCGTTGTACCCGTCAGCGCACGATTTCGTAGCAGGGCACATACTGGCTGCCCGGCAGCTTCATGCGCTGCTGCTTGACGAAGCTCTCCAGCAACTTGTCCATCAGGTGCATCAGCTCCTTGTCGCCGTGCAGCTTGAAGGGGCCCTTCTTCTCGATGGCGCGAATGCCCCCTTCCTTGACGTTGCCGGCGACGATGCCGGAGAAGGCACGGCGCAGGTTGGCCGCCAGCAGCTGGGGCGGCTGGTTGCGGTGCAAATCCAGGCTGGCCATGTTGGCGTGATCCGGCTCGAATGGCAGCTGGAACTCGGGCTCGATCTTGAGGGACCAGTTGAAGGAGTAGGCATCGCCGACCGACTTGCGATATTCGCGGATCTTCGGCATCGCCTCCTTCATGACGCGCGCCACTTCCGGCGCATCGCCGACGATGATCCGGTAGAGGCTGGTGGCAGGCTCGCCCAGGGTCGCTTTGACGAAGTCATCAATGGCGCGGAAGTAATCGGCGCTCTCCTTTGGACCGGTCAGGATAATCGGCATGGGCTGCCGCTCGTTGGCCGGGTGCATCATGATGCCGAGCAGGTAGAGCAGCTCCTCGGCGGTACCGACTCCGCCCGGGAATATGATGATGCCGTGGCCCAGACGCACGAAGGCCTCCAGCCGCTTTTCAATATCCGGCAGTATCACCAGCTCGTTGACGATGGGGTTGGGCGGCTCGGCGGCTATGATGGATGGCTCGGTCAGGCCTATGTAGCGGCCGTTGCGCACCCGCTGCTTGGCGTGGCCGACGGCGGCGCCCTTCATGGGCCCTTCCATGGCACCCGGGCCGCAGCCGGTACAGATGTTGAGCTCGCGCAGCCCCAGCTCGCTGCCCACCGCACGGGTGTACTGGTACTCGATCTCGTTGATGGAGTGGCCGCCCCAGCAGACTACCAGATTGGGATCCGCACCCGGCATGATCGCCTTGGCGTTGCGCAGGATGGCGAATACCACGTTGGAGATGTGGGTGGAACTGGTCAGGTTGACCAGCCGGTTCGACTCCAGCTGGGTCGAGACATAGAGGATGTCGCGCAGCACGGAGAAGAGGTGCTCCTGAATGCCGCGGATGATCTCGCCATCCACAAAGGCGTGTTCGGGGGCATTGAACAGTTCGAGTTTGACCCCGCGCTCGCGCCGGATCACATGAATATCAAAGGATTTGAAGCGCTCCAGTATCTCTTTGGAGCTGTCAGTGTGGCTACCTGAGTTGAGCACTGCCAGCGAGCAGTTGCGAAACAGTTGATAGATATCGCTGGAAGCGGTTTGCTTGAGGCGGTCCACCTCGAGCTGGGACAGCAAGTCCATGCTGCCGACTGGATTGATGTGCGTAATCATAGGTTCCCCTTTCACTCGCTTGTTATCGTTGTGCTTTTCCCTGGGGAGAAAACGGGATGCCTTGTGGCATCCCTTGAATTTGATAGTAGAGGCAAGCGGTGGTGCAGGGGAATAGGGGAGGTGTGCGTTTGCTGATTTTTTAGCCTGTCATCAGGCCAGGTTGACCTGATCCCGGCCCGAGTTCTTGGAACTATAGAGCGCCTTGTCGGCCCGCTCGAACGCATCCGTGGTGTGATCCCCTTCTCTAAACAGGGTGGCGCCGATGGAGATGGTGATCTCGACTCTGGCATCGCGAAAGCGGAACGGTATGCTCTTGATGGTCTGGCGCAGGGTCTCCAGCGGCTTCTGGTACTTGTCCGGGTTGATGTTCGGCAACAGCACCACAAACTCCTCGCCACCGAAGCGGGCGATGAAGTCGGTATCACGCAGGGCCCCCTGCAGCGCCTTGGCAACCACCTTCAGCGCCTTGTCACCGGCCATGTGGCCGTAGTTGTCGTTGATGTTCTTGAAGTGGTCTATGTCGATGATGGCCAGACAGAGCGGTGTGTTGTAGCGCAGCCAGCGCTTGTATTCGAGTTCGAGCCGCTCGTCGAGGGCCGCCCGGTTGTGTACCTGGGTCAGGCTGTCGAGGAACAGCTTGTGTTTCTGGATGGTGAGCCGCTTCTTGTACTCGGCAGTCTCTTCCTTCATCAACCGCAACTTGGCCTCCATGGTGGAGAGGCGGGTGAGCAGGTGGCGCTCGCGGGCGGCCATGGCCTCCCTGTCCTGCAGCAGCAGGTTGATGGCGCCCATGTGGCCCGAGATGGCGCCCTTGAGCTCATGGAGGGTGTCGTGGCTGGCCAGGGTATGGTCGATGGCCCGCAGCTCCTTGTCGATGGCCTGACGGGTATCCTGGGTGGCGCTTTGCAGGGCGCGCCCCTCGTCGAGGGATTCGGTGAAGCTGAAATGCACCGCCGAGAGACTCTCGTTGAGGGTGCTCAGGAAGGCCTGGGAGGATTTTCGCTCCTCGCGGGTGCCTTCAATGATGAGTTCGATCACCTGCAGGCAGATCTCGGCCAACAGGGGGGGCGTGATGCCATTGAGCAGCTGACGCCGGATATCCGCCAGGCTCTCGCCGACGGCACCGGCAAAGTCCAGCTCGGTAATGAGCCGTTGCAACTCGTCGGCGATGTGGGCGTGGGTCTTGGCATCAAACGGAGCGGCTGGCTCGGGGGAAGATAGCTCGGCTATGGCCACGGCTGGCGTGCTGGCAACGGGAGCGGGAGCTAGCAGGGGTTGGGTTGGCAGCAGCTGGATCTTGATGGCCTGCTGGTAGAACTCCAGCAGCCGGATCACCTTCTTCTGATGATCGCCAATGCCATAGCCGTCCGGACTTGCCAGAAACTCCTTGAGGGACTTGCGGGTATCCTCTGGAAAGCCCTTGATGGACTTGAGCTGCTTGGAGCCAAGATCGATAGCGGACTTGGTCAGGGTGATGGACTCTTCCAGCGCGTTGCCGTGTTGCTGCAACAGCTTCTCGATGACGGCGAGGTCGGCATCGAGAGAGGAGAGCGGCGGACTGCCATCGAGTTTTTGCTTGAGCTTGGCGAGCTTGTTGTCCAGCTCGCGATCATGGCCGCGACAGGCCTGCATCAACTTGCCGATGAACTGGATGCTGCGGGCGCGCTCGGTGTCGGAGAAAGAGACGATGCCGTCGAGCTCCAGCTGCTTTTGCTGAAGGGATTCCCTGAGTCTGGCCAATTGTCCTGCTACGGCAGCGATATCATTCATTATTCAGGTCGCCCTGTTGTCATTATCGTTTTTGTGTTGGATAGCAACAGCGGTCGAACCCAGTTCCAGACCCAGTTGATTATCTATTTGTCATTGATCAACCGGCGCTTTCATCCGTGAAAGTCGAAGCCAATTAACCCATTGCTTTTCATGAGAAGAATTTACTTTTACTAGTCCCTTGTCAATTGCCATCAAGCAGCATTGCCACACATCCCCATTAAAAAACGCGGCCTGTTGGCAATCGATGGCGGCAAGCTCCAGCCAGACACTTTGTTGGTGTTTTTCACTGAGCTGAATGGCTCCGGCCAGTGCCAGATAACAGAGATCGAACAGGCCATGGTGGTCAAGGGCGGTCGCCGCTCTGGGCAGGAAGGGGTGGCTGACGATACCGAGGCTGATGTGACGATCCAGCGGATGCTGGCAGGGGAAGGCGGCAAACGCCGCGAGCAGTTCTTGGGCCAGCCGGTGCAGATCTTCCACATGGCGCTGAGGCACCACGTAGAGCAGATGGCCTTCACGCAGATCGTAGATGCGCCCATCCTGCGGTGTCAGCCCGTTGACATAGCTGCCGAAAGCCTGCTCTATCTCGCGGCTCACCTGATAGCCGTGCCGCTCCAGATTGTTGACCAGGAAGGGCACCCTAAACAACAGGTAGTGCAGCTTGTCGTCAAATTCGCTGGTAGGCAGCTCGCTTAAGAACCAGCGCTCGGATTTCTGCTGACGCCTGGCCATCTCGCGCGGCCAGCGACTCATCAGCCGCCGCCAGTTGGCAAGGCCGGTACGCGGCTCAATTAACAGCGCCTCGTTCACCTGTTTGCCTTGCTGGCGGGCGACCCGCAGCTTGAGCCAGAGGGTGAAGAACAGATAGATGAACAGGGTCAGCAGTAAACCTGTGATGACACTCGACCAGAGGTAGCGATCCTTCTGGTACCGGCTGGTATCGAGCTGTTGTTCCAGCTCCTTGATCTGCTGCTCCCGCTCCACCTGGGCATAGTTGTCACGGATCGCTTCCTGCTCCTGATCGACTTGCTGCTGGCGTATCTGTTCGCTGCGTTGGTGGAAATTCTTGTAGCTGTCCAATGCCTGCTTGAGGTAGCCCTTCTGCTCGTAGGCCACCGAGAGCAGGCGGAAGATCTCGAACTGGCGCTGGGCATCGCCGATCTGGTTGGCCAGTGCCAACGCGTTTTCCAACTGCAGGATGGCGATGCCCACCTCCTTTTGCTTGAGGTGAAGTTCTCCCAGTAGCAGCAGGGTGTCGATCAGCGGTTCCTTGTCGTCTCCCAGCTCGTGGGATTGGCGAGCTGCGGTGAGGTAGTTGCGGGCCAAAATCAGGTTACCGGTCTGCAGATAGGTCTTGCCTATCTCGAACTTGAGATTGGCGATGCGGGTACGATTATTGCCCTCGTCCAGCAGGTCCAGCGCATTGAAAAAGTAGACCAGCGCCATGTTCATCTCCCCCTGGTCCCGGTTGAGGCTGGCCAGCACGATCAGTGCATCGCTGAGCAGGGAGGGGTTGCCGAGGGCGTGGAAGTAGTTGGCCGCCTCATTGGCGTATTGCAGCGCCTTCTGCGGCTCCTGCTCCTCTTGATAGAGGTTCACTATCTGGTTCGACAGCAGGCCGAGGAAGAGGGGGTCTTGCAGGCCTCTGGCCTGTTGCTGGGCATCTATGTAGTCACCGAGGGAGAGCTGGGGCTGCCTGAGGGCATGGTAGAGATCGCCGCTCACCGCGCTGACCCAGGCACTGGCCAGCGGCTCCTTGGTCTTGTCCGCCCAGCGCCGCGCTTCGGCCAACTGGCGTTTGGCCTCGTCAAACTGGTGTGCCTCTATGCTGGCATTGGTGCGCAGCAAGCGGCTGTAGACCTGCAGCTGGCTCTCCTTGAGACTGGGGTTGCTGAGCAGTGTTTCCAACTGGCCGAGCAGACCGGCGCTGGCGCCATGGGATCGTTCCTGCACATTCTGGCTGCGGATCTTGAGATAGAGGCCGTGGGCCTGCAGTTCCAGCTGCTGCTCCTTGGCGGCCATGGCGATGCCTTGATCGAGTGACTTTTGGGCTGCCTGGAACTGGCCCAGTTGCAGCAGGCACTCTCCCTTGAGCAGGTGGGCGCCTGTGGCCTGGGCGGCGGTGCCATAGCTCAGCAATGGCTCGCGATACCCGTACTCCTGACGATTGCTGATGATTTGCTTGGGATTATTGGCTGTGCGTGTCAGGAAGGCGGACGTTATCTGGACACATCTGGCAGGATCGGTCAGCACCAAGGTCTGGGCCTGCTGCAGATCGATAGACAACTGCTCCTTGGCCAGATCCAGATCAGGAGCGGACAGGGAGGACATCATCATTGCCAGAAAAAACAGTTGATTCATTGGATTAAGGACAGCACAGGGGTGTGGGCATGTTATCCAAGCCCCCCCCTGCACGTCCAGTGTTTACTGGCGGCGAAAGGGGAAGGGGCCCGGTATCCAGGCCCCTGACGGTCAACTGCGCCCGGCGTTTATTGCCGGATAAGGCGCAGGTTGGCGGGGGGAACTTCCCAGTCACTTCGAAACGGGTTGATATCCAGTCCGCCCCGGCGGGTATAGCGGGCATAGACGGTCAGCTGGCTCGGGCGACAGAAGTGCTTGAGATCGGTGAAGATCCGCTCGATACACTGCTCGTGGAACTCGTTGTGCTGGCGAAACGAGATGAGGTAGCGCAGCAGTTTCTCCCGATCCAGCCGAGGGCCGCGATAGTGGATCACCACGGAGCCCCAGTCCGGCTGGCTGGTCACCAGGCAGTTGGACTTGAGCAGGTGGCTGTGCAGTGTCTCTTCCACCTCCTCGTGGCTCGCCGCCCCCTGCAGCAGCTCGGCATCGAACTCGTAGCAGTCCACCTCGATGTCTTGCTCGTCGATGCACTCCCCCGGCAGGGTCGCAATGTGGTGAGGCGCCTGGGTCAGCGGGAACAGGGTGACGCTCACATCGCTGCCGGCGCAGGCACTCAGATCCTTGACCAGCAGCGCCTGTACCGCTGCCAACGAGTCACAACGGGTCTGGTTGAAGGAGTTGAGATAGAGCTTGAACGACTTGGATTCGATGAGGTTGGCGCTGGTCGCCGGGACTGACACCTCGCCAACGGCGACCATGGGTTTGCCCTTGGTATTGAGCCAGGAGAGCTCGTACAGAGTCCAGACGTCGCAACCCTGAAACGGCAGCGTGCCGGTCAGGCCGAGGTCGTCGCGGTTCAGGCTGCGCGGTACCGGTTGCAGCAGGGCCGGGCTGTACTGGCTGATGTAGGCGGACTGCTGGCCCAGGCTCAGCCCCTGCAAGGCGCTGGCACCTGCGTATCTCTCTTGTTTGCTCATGTGTTTGATGATCCGGACGTTGAATGGGCCATTGCGCTGGCAGCGGCTGGGGCCCTTGCCCCAGGTCGGTGTCGCGGGAGGATTGCCACCCTGTGGCGGCGTCTCGCGCTTCACCTTGTCTGCTCACGGCTTTGATGGTGCAATAGCGGACTTTGGCAGCAATTGTGGGGAATTTCGATGTCGGATCAAGTCTTGTCTGCCCTGGAACACTTTTTTTTACGCTGGCAGCGTGATGGCGAGGCAAGGCGGGGGCTGCCCCTGTGTGAATGGGAGGCTGACTGGCGCTCCCCTTGCGAGCTGAATGAGCCCAGAGAGGGGCGGGTCGCCTGGCGTCCGCATCAGCGCAGCGAACCCGCCGACTTCACGGCCATGGCCGATGCACTGGAGCTGGTGCTGCATCCCGCTGCCCTTGCCCTGTTTGGCCACTGGTTCAGCCGCTCCATCCCCTGTTCCTACAAGGGGTTGCGCCTTGAATTGATCCTGCCGTGGAACGAGGCGGATCTGGACCTGCTCAGGGAGAACCTCATTGGCCACTTGCTGATGCTGCGCAAGTTGAAGCGATCGCCATCGATCTTCATCGCCACCACCCGCAACGAGATGATGCTGATCTCCCTTGATAACGACAGTGGTCAGGTGTGGCTGGAGTGGCTCGACTCGGGTCGCCGTCTGGTGCTGGCGCCCTCCCTGCCCGATTTTCTCGCGCGACTGGAGACATTGCCGCAATAAGGGGCCTTGCACAAATCTGAACGAAAAGAGCCTTGCCGCTTGGCAAGGCTCTTTTTCATTGTCCCTTTATCACCGCTGGCGTAGCCCCTAATCCTTGAAGTCCCAGGAGAGGTTGGAGACCAGCCGGCAGGGATCGCACTTGAAATCGAAGATCTCGTGCAGCGGTTCGGTTAGCGCCCACTCGCCACCACAGCCGGGGCAGGGGCGAGCCTTCTCTTCTGCGGCGCTCAGCCCGCCGACCCGGTAGAGGTAGTAATAGGTAGGAATGCCGCTCAGCGCTTCCAACCGCTTGCCGAGATCGCTGCCACGCCGTTGCAGACGGCTGCCTACCTCGCCGATTTCGTGCAAGGCCGCGTGTTCGGCGATGGAGCCGTTCATCTGCAGCTGATCACACGCCTCCCAATCCTCCTGCCACTTGATGATCTGCTTGTGGTCGCCGTTGGCGATGGCGGGCAGCCGATAGAGTGGTATGGGAGCGAAGTGGTCACCACAGCGCAGTGGCGAGCAGGTGTGCAGGAAGCTGGTGTAGAGCAGCATCCAGCTCGGCCGCTCGTCGGTGTGACCACAAGGATCCGTGCTGTCGGAGAGCAGATCCACCCCTTGCAGCTGAAGTTTTGGTGCAAGCAGTCCTGCCTGATTGAGCTGCTGTTCAGCCAGCTTGACCTGTTCGCTCTGGTTGTCCGGGTGCAGGCTGTCCTGCTCGGGGCAGACCACCCGGCTGATGAACTGACCCTGCTGCATGCTGGTGGGAAACTCCCGGCCAAGGATCTGGCCCTGATAGCGCAGCATGTCCAGGTAGTTGACGATGGCCCGCTCTGCCTCACCGAGGGAGGTATCGCGATAGCACTCAAAGCTGAGTTCGAGAATGTACATGGGCGCTCAGTCCGGCTGGCGTTGCAGCAGCAGGGCGGTCAGGCGATCGACCTTCTGCTCGAGCCGGTTGAGCTGCTCGCTCAACTGCTGCAGGTTGGCGGCATCGGCCGCCATCTCGGGCTTGGCAACTGCAGGCGTGGTGGCCGCGAGTGGCTCGGTGGGCTGGGGTTGCTGTTTCCACTGGCTCAGCACCTTGAGCAGCTCGGCCATGGGCACGGGCTGGCTGAGGCGAGCCTTGACCATGGCGGTGGAGGGGGTGATCCCCTTCGCGGCCAGTTCGTTGGCAATGCGGATAATCTCTTGGGCGGACATGGGGGCTCCTGTGCAGGATGGCGGTGATACGGGCTGGACGGGGCACAGAGCTTAACCAAACCGCCTTCGTCTGGAAAGCGGGCTGGCAACAAGAGGAGGCTCAATCGGTCTGGCGCAGCAGCACATCCAGCTGATCGATGGCTTCCGACCAGTCCGAATCATCCCACAGCGCATCGCGCAGGAAGCTGGCCTGGGACTGGGTCCAGAAATCGGCCTCGGGCAGCAGGGTCTGATTGTCCAGCCTGTGTTCGTGGATGAAGCGGTGCAGGCTCAGTTCATCGTTGGCCAGGCCCAGCTGGGCAAACAAGGCGGGCAGGTCGTGGGTCAGGAATTCCATCTTATCTCTCCCGGGGGACATTCCTGAAAATTATAGGCCCGGATCCGTGCCGGCTTGCTATTGCGATGACGTGGGCCCGATGCGGGCTGGCCTGACTTGATCTCTGACCCGCGGGAGCCGCGCAGGCTTACCGGGATGGCATGCGATGGGGTGGCAGATCTACGCCGACTATGTGCAGTCCCTGCATGCGCAACTGTCCCTGATAGTGGCTCTCGCCATCGCTGGAAAATTCAAACTCGTAGTAGGTCAACAGTCGCAGCGGCTGATGGGCCAGCGCACGGTGGCTGCGCGCCAGCGACAGCAGTTGCAGATCGTGATGCTGGCAGTAGCGGCGCATGTATTGCCAGGCGAGTTCGGCCTGGCGGCGCTGATGCCAGAAGGCAGCGCCGATGAGGATAAGCAGCAAGATACCGAGCATTTCACCCATCGAGGGCTCCTTCCGTGTGATGTGGCCTTGTGTGGACCGGGTGGCGAGCCACCCGGTCGTTATGCCATCAGATGTTACGCCGCGGCAAACAGGCGACCTATGGCCTGACCGAGCGCATCGCTGCGCGCGGGATCCCGCAATCTGGCCAGCATATCATCGCGCAGGGCCGGCAGGGTCACCAGTTCGGCAAACACCTGATTGAAGAACTGGGTCGGTTGCAGCGCCAGCTGCTCCAGGAACAGGCCGAGCAGGTTCGGTTCCTTCAGATCGGGCCAGAGGCGACCGGCGATGGCCAGCAGCAGGGCCGGGCTCGGCTGGGTTTGCAGCAGGGTCAGCAGCTTGTTGGTGCGCATGGCATTGCCGTTGCAAGAGGCCAGCGCCCGGCACAGGTAGGCCAGGGTTTCCGGGTTGGGCTCGGCGCTCTCCTGCTCCTTGCCGATCCGCTCGAACAGGGCACCCTGCACGGCCGGTGGCAGCGGGACATTTTCCAGGCTCTGGCACAGGGCGTAGAGCGGCGCCTGTGGCAGTTTTGGCAGCGCCTTGCATACCAGCGCCAGATTGCGCTCGTCCTGCAGTCGTTCGGCCATGTCGGCAAAGCCTTGCAGGCCCAGCGCTTGCCAGCCTTCGTCACCGGGTGCAGCCAGATAGTGGCACAGGGCGTCGTAGTAGGCGGAAGGGGCCTGTTCCAGCTGGCGGGCCAGCTTGGCATGCAGGCTGGCCATCTTGGCCTCGGCCGGGCGGAAGGTGTAGGGGTTGTCGGCCAGTCGCTGGGCCTTCTCTTCATCCAGATCGCCGGTCAGCTTGTAGCCCAGGGTCTCGACCACCTGATCCATGAAGAGCTTGGGGCCGCTGCCGATGAGCAGACCGCGCTCATCGAGGGCGAATTTGAGGAACCAGAGGTAGTGTCTGGACTCCGCCGGCTGGAAGAAGTGAACGCCGAGCCAGGCGTGCTGTTGCAGGGGCCAGGGATAGGGTTCCTGTTGCTGCTCGATGCGCACGAAGGTGTCGCTCGCCAGCGGCCGCACCTGGCGGCCCATGTCGAACAGTTGAAACTGGGTATCGGCCTGGGTCAGAAACTCGGTCAGCGTGTTGATGGTAGACATGATGTGATCCGGCTAAGGGTGATGCGGGCCGATTATAAGGCGGTTATATCAGATAGCCAGTGGGGGCGCCTCGCGCGTACGCAAGGTGCCCCCACTGGTTGTGAATAAAGCAGAGAGATGCAATGGATTGCTGCTCTCAACTCTTTGTTTGAATGGGAACTATGCAAGAGGGGAGGCAGGGTGTCTCCCTCTTGCTTATTCGCCCGCATGTTCGCGGGGATGCAACCTTCTCCACGGGTTGGCATCTGCGGATAGATTTCTTGTCGGGAGTATCGCGTCAGACCAGCCGGTGCTGGCGTCGTCCCTCGGCGAAGGCGTTGATGTTGTCGATCAGCTGATCCGCGAGACGCTGCATCGACTCTTCGCTGGCCCAGGCCACATGCGGGGTCAGGATGAAGTTGGGGTATTGCAGGGCTTGCATCAGCGGGTGATCGGGTGGCGGCGGCTCGACGCTCGCCACATCAAAGCCGGCGCCGCCGAGGCGGCCGTTGGCCAGTGCTCGCAGCAGGGCTTCTTCATCCACCAGACCACCGCGGCCGACGTTGATCAGCAGGGCGCCCGGCTTCATCAGCCCGAGCTCCCGCTCGCCGATCAGATGGCGGGTGTAGGGGGTGAGCGGGCAGTGCAGGCTGATGACATCCGCGCTTTGCAGCAGCGCATCCAGCGGCAGCCGATCCTCATCGTGACTGGCACCCACCTGGCTCTGTGCGTAGCGCACATCCATACCGATCCCCTTGGCCCGCTCGCCAAGCGCCTGGCCCAGGGTGCCCTTGCCGATGATGCCGAGCCGCTTGCCGTGCAGATCCATGATGGGGTGATCGAAGAAGCAGAACTGGCCGCTCTGCTGCCAGCGCCCCTCCAGCAGGGATTGGCGCCAGGCGAACAAATTGCGCGACAGGGCCAGCATCAGCGCCATGGCGTGCTCCGGCACCGAGGGACCCGAGTAGTTGCGAATGTTGCACACCCCGACGCCGGCGGCGCGGCACGCCTCCAGATCCACGTTGTCACTGCCGGTGGCGGCCAGGGCGATCAGTTTCAGATCCGGCAACCGGGCCAGCTCGGCGGCGCCGATGCGCACCTTGTTGATGATGGCAATGCTGGCGTTTTGTAGCCGCTCCACCACCTGTTCGGGAGCCGTGCTCGGATGGCTTTGCCAGTGGTGGGGGAAGCCGGGGTGGTGCAGGGTGACACCCGCATCCAGAGTATCGCTGTCGAGAAAGACTATTTGCTGCATGACGCCTCCTGCCATTGGTACAGACATGATGCCAAATATGGGCACTCGGGGGCCAGTCCGAACGAGGTCAGTGGCGATCCGATCGCAACGGATGTGAGGCTGGCAGCATTTTGGCGTTGCGGCAGGGCTCAGAGCCAGCCGAGGTGGGTGAGCCAGCCCTGAATGCGGGTTGGCGTTTCATCCAGTTCCATCAGGGCGTAGGGGCGGTAGTTGAGCTTGTGGCTGCGGCGGCTCTCGCTCTGGCGGGCCTCGGCGGCCAGCAGGGGCCAGCGGCCGCCGTCCTCCTGATAGAGGTCCAGGGTCGGCATGGTGGCCTGGGCAACCTGTTTGGCCAGGGTCTGATTGCTCTGCTGATTGGGGAAAAAACCGTCCAGCAGCACCAGGGCATCGGGGGCGGGCAACTGCTCGCTGGCGATGAGGTTGGCAGCCCAGGCGGCGCTGGTGCCCTGCGCCAGTATCAGCTTGAAGCCCCCCTCCTGCAGCTTGGCATCTCCCAGCTTGCTGATGCGGGTGGCAAACTGCTTGCGAAAGTCATCGATGGCCTGCTGTTTCTTCTCGGCGGCGGGATCCAGCTCAATCTGTTGGGGGGAGGGGAGCAGCAGCAGGGTATCGAAACCAAGCTGGCCGAGGGCCCGGGTCAGCTGCCACAGCTGGCCGCTGCGTTGCCAGTCCGGCAGCAGGATCGCCAGCCCGACATAGCTGTCGCTGTCATGCTTGGCAAACAGCACCGTCTGCTTGTCTATCTGGGTGCTGTTGGGCAGACCCTGCCAGTCGCTGTTTTGCCAGTAGTCGAGGGGCTGTGGTGCGACGATGGGGGGCGCGACGTCGCTGGCCTGCAATGCGTGGCTTGCCAGCAGGGTCAGTAACAGCAGTGATAAGGATAATCTGGCCATAGTGCGCTCCCCGGTTAACTGGGTTAACGGCACGGGGCCGGTTTTCTGAAGCGCGGTATGGCATCAATAAAAAAGCGAGCCGGAGGCTCGCTTTTTTACCATGGATTCAAGGGGTCAACTTAGTTGACGCGACGCTTGAACTCACCGGTGCGGGTATCGATTTCGATCTTGTCGCCGATCTCTACGAAGGCGGCAACGGCCAGCTCGTAGGTAGTGCCCTTCAGACGGGCCGGCTTGGTCACTTTACCGGAGGTGTCGCCACGGGCGGCCGGCTCGGTGTACTCGACTTCACGAACGATGGTGGTCGGCAGTTCTACGGAGATGGCTTTCTCGTTGTAGAAAGTCACTTCGCAGATGTCTTCCATGCCGTCAACCATGTAGTTCAGGGCGTCACCCAGGTTGTCTTTCTCGACGTCGTACTGGTTGTACTCGGTGTCCATGAAGACATACAGAGGGTCGGAGAAGTAAGAGTAGGTGCACTCTTTACGCTCCAGCTGAACCACGTCCAGCTTGTCGTCGGCCTTGAATACGGTCTCGGTCGCGCTACCGTTGAGCAGACCCTTCAGTTTCATCTTGACCACGGCGGAGTTACGGCCGGATTTGTTGAACTCAGCCTTCTGGACCACCATCGGCTCGGTGCCGATCATGACTACGTTACCAGCGCGGATTTCCTGTGCGGTTTTCATGTAAAAAATTCCTGTTCGTGAAACGGACGGATAAAAACTGCCAGATTATATACGGCTTTCTAAAAATTTCACCAACCGCGTGACGAGATCCCCATCCGCGAGTGGCTTCTGTGACCAGCTTCGCGCATGTTGCCGCCAAATGGCACCGTATCGCGACCATTGGGCCCAAAGTTCGCGGGTCTCTTCCCCCTGATTGAGGGCGTGGCTGAAGGCGCGCAGCCACTGGGCCGTGTCCGCGGGCAAGTCTGCCAGATAGTGATCGAGAAAACCGTTCAGCTTGACCATGTGGGCCTGCTCTTCCTGCGGGTAGATGTGCCACAGGAAGGGGCGACCGGCCCACTGGGCCCGCACGAAAGAGTCCTCGCCGCGCACCAGATTGAGATCGCAGCTCCACAGCAGCCGATCGTAGCCGGCCTGATCGGTCATGGGCAGCAGCTTGATGCGCAGATTGCCCGAATGCAGCAGGTCCCCCGCTTGTGCGGTGGCGATGGCGCTTTCAAGGCCGGCGCCGCGCAGCACGTCATCGAGGGAGCGGCCGAGGGGCAGCAGCAGGGTGACGGGGGTTGGGCTCTGGCACCAGCTGTTGACCAGACTCAGCAGCGCGTCGCTCTCGTAGGTAAAGAGGCTGACCCTCAGCTCGTCGTTCGCTTGAGGTGGCAGCCCCAGGCTGGCCCAATAGGCTGAAAGGCCGGCTTCATCCTGCTGCCACTGTTCACGTTCGGCGATGAGCCCCCGCTCGCACAAGAGGCCGCCGGTTTTAGGGGTGAAGCCCGGGAAGAAGAAGTATTTGTTGAGGCTCAGGTCGCCGAGGCTCTGGTTAACGAGACGTTGCGGCGAGGCGAGGCCGTGGCAATCCTCGACCCAGCTCTCGGCCGAGAGGTACTCCAGGTTGATCCAGCAGGGGGGCCTGGGTTGGCCGGCCATGCGCTCGATGAAGGGGGCGGGCAGTTCGCAGGCGAACGCTTCTATGACCACCTTTGCCGGGATCACATCCGCCGGCAGCGCGTCGTGCCAGTGCTGGATATAGATGCCCGCGACCCACTGGCCATCTTGCGCGGGGTCGAGTCCCGGGCAGATGCGGGCGAAGCTCGCCAGATCGTCCACCCAGAGCCTGACGTTTGCTTCATTGCCGTGGGCCAGCCCTTGCCCTTCTTCTGCTCCGCTAGCGTGGGTCGGGACATGCCCTTCCCGCTCCAGCTGGCGTGCCAGCCGCCAGGTGACGCCTATGTCGCCGAAGTTGTCCACTACGCAGCAGAAGATATCCCAGTCAAACGGGGGGAGGGGGCTGGTCATGTCAGGGCATCCAGATGCAAAAAAACCGGTGCGCAGGGTAGCACACCGGTTGGCTGGCTTCTAACCGTCAGCGCGTGACGGTGGCTGCGGCAGGTTACTCCTTGCCGTAAACGTTGTTCTCTTGCTCGCGCACCCGGATGAAGGTGGTGCGTTTGGTCAGTTCTTTGAGCTGGCTGGCGCCGACGTAGGTGCAGGTGGAGCGCACGCCGCCAAGGATGTCGCGCACCGTGTTCTCGACCGGGCCGCGGTAGGGCAGCAGCACGGTTTTGCCCTCGGAGGCGCGATAGTCGGCGACGCCGCCGGCGTGCTTGTCCATGGCGCTCGATGAGCTCATGCCGTAGAACTTCATGAAGGGGGTGCCATCCACGTCCACCACTTCGCCGCCGCACTCCTCGTGGGCTGCCAGCATGCCGCCCAGCATCACGAAGTCGGCGCCGCCGAACGCTTTGGCCACGTCACCCGGGCAGGTGCAGCCGCCGTCACCGACGATCTGGCCACCGAGGCCGTGGGCCGCATCGGCGCACTCTATGATGGCGGAGAGTTGGGGGTAGCCGACCCCTGTCTTGACCCTGGTGGTGCAGACAGAGCCCGGGCCTATGCCGACCTTGACGATGTCGGCGCCGGAGAGGATCAGCTCTTCCACCATCTCGCCTGTGACCACGTTGCCGGCCAGGATGACGTGGTTCGGGCAGGCTTCACGTATTTTGCGCAGGAACTCGACGAAGTGCTGGGAGTAGCCGTTGGCCACGTCCACGCAGATGAAGCGCAGGGCCGCCGACATGGCCAGGATCTGGCGGGTCTTGATGAAGTCCTCTTCGGAGGTGCCGGTCGATACCATCACATGGCCCAGCAGCGCCGGGTCTGTCTCGTTCACGAAGGCTTGCCACTGCGCAAGGCTGTAGTGCTTGTGGACTGCGGTCATCATCTCGAAACCGGCCAGGGTTCTGGCCATGGCGAAGCTGCCGACGGTATCCATGTTGGCGGCGATGACGGGAACGCCCTGCCATTGAGTCTGGGTGTGCTTGAAGGTGAACTGACGGGTCAGGCTGACTTGGGAACGGCTCTTGAGAGTGGAGCGCTTGGGGCGGAATAGAACATCCTTGAAACCGAGCTTCAAGTCTTCTTCGATACGCATGACGAATTCCTTATTGAGCCTTGTTGAAAGTCACTTTTGCAGTGGTCAATTTTCGGCAGGCGCAAAAAAACCGGCGGTTTTCATGGCCTCCGGTTTACAACAGTGTAGGCAAAAATCCCGCCAGAACAAGACTGATAATTCACTCATCATTATGTTAGCCTTTGGCGTCACAACCTGAGCACAATGCTGGGTTTCATCCAGCACTGATTCTCGGCCTGGGCGCCTCCATCAATACCACCTTGCCATGCCTCTTTTTTGTCAACCTATGTCGCGCGTTTGACACGGGTCCATCACCCCTGCCTGTCGCCGCGTTTCGCCGGTTGACAGCAGGCGCTTCCATCCCCACCCTTGACATCTGGGGCCACTGTCGGCCTTGTCCGGACAAGGAGCGAACATGTTTGGATCGCGAATGATGCCGCTGTTGCTGCTGGCTTGCCTCTCTCTGCCGGGGGCGGCCTTTGCCGCCTCCGCTCCCGCCGTGTATGGCTGGATCGAGAAGGGGCTCATCATGCCAAGCGGTGTGGCGGTGAAGATGAAACTGGATACCGGGGCGCTCACTTCCTCGATGGATGCGCGGGATCTGCGTCACTTCAAGCGTGATGGCAAACCCTGGGTGCGCTTTACGTTGCTGGTGACCGATGCCAACACCGATCAGCAGGTGAGTCAGACTCTGGAGCGTCCGGTTGAGCACATGGTAAAAGTACGCGGAGCCGGCGGCATGGAGCAGAGACCCACTGTCACCATGACCATTTGCCTGGGTGACAAGGTGTATGAAGATTGGTTCACCCTGCGGGATCGCAGCAAGATGAACTACCCGGTGCTGCTCGGTCGTCGTCTGCTGGAAGACCTGGGGGCGGTCGATTCGAGCCGGACCTTTACGGTGCAACCCAGCTGCCGCTGACGGGTGTCGCGCAGGGACGTTGAGTAGGTACTGCAAACAGAATAAACGGGGGCTCAGGCCCCCGTTTTCTATGTGTGCGGGTTGGCGTTATAACAAAGGCGACGGCGCGGGCAACAACACGCTCACCTCCAATCCCCCCTCTGGCCGGTTGTGGATGTCCAGATCCGCGCCGTGCAGCTGGGCGATGCGCGAGACGATGGCCATGCCAAGGCCGACTCCGTCCCCTTGCTGGGGATTGACCCGAAAGAAGCGCTCGCACAGGCGTGACAGGGCGGCGGTGGGAATGCCGGGACCGTTGTCGCGGATATCGACTCTGACCCTGTGGCCTTCGTGCTGCACCTCGACCGAAATCTCGCCCCGAGCCGGGGTGTAGCGCAGGGCGTTGTCGATGAGGTTGCTGAACATCAGATCCAGCAGGGTAGCCTGGCCCATCACCGTCAGCGGCTCCGCCCCTTCCAGCGACAGCTGCTGATCTTTTTTCAGGGCGATGGGAGCCAGGGTCGCCAGCGTGCCTTGCAACAGCTGGTTCAGGTTGAGTTCGGTGAGCTCCAGTCCCTGCTGGCTGTCGATGCGGGCCTGGGTCAGCAGCTGGCGCAGCAGGCGATCGCTGCGATCGAGTGCCAGCAGCATTTTTTGCAATGACTGCTCGCGGCTGGTGGCATCCTCGGCCGCCAGCGCATTTTCACTGTGAATGCGCAACACCGCCAGCGGGGTGCGCAGCTCGTGGGCTGCCTCATTGGTGAACTGTTTCTCCCGCTCTATGGTGTCGGCCAGGGCGTGCATCAGCCGGTTGATCTCGTTGGTGAGCGGGGTCAGTTCCTGGGCGCGGATCTTCAGGTTGAGCGGGCTCAGGTTGGCCGGGTGGCGCTCACCGATGGCCTGGGCCAGCAGCCGCAGCGGTGCCAGGCCACGGGAGATGAGCCACCACAGCAGGCCGAGCAAGAAGGGCAAGGTGATGAGCAGTGGCAGCATGGTCAGGGTAGCCATCTTGCTGGCCAGTTCGCTGCGCTCGTCGTCCCGTTCCGCCACGATGAGCCAGGTATGCTCGTCCTGGTTGTAGAGAGTGAAGGTCCGCCACTCGTGGTTGTCCCTGGTGACGTTGTTGAAACCGGGGGCCAGTTCACCGAGAGGCTGGGTTGGGGCGCTGGGGGATCGCAGCAGAATACGCCCCTGATCGTTGAGCAGCTGGAAGTAGAGGTTGCGCTCGAACTCGTGACCGAAGGGCGTCAGCTCCCTGTCCTCACCTTTCAGGTTGAGACTGGTGTCTTTCTGCCACTGGTCCGGGTTGCGCTGCTCCCAATCTTCGTAGACGGTGCCGTTGGCGGGCAGATCACCATTTTGCTCCATATAGCGACTGAGCAGCTGATTGGTGATGCGGGAAGATTGGGCGAGACGGGCATCGAACAGCTCCTCCATTTCATGGCTGGCCTCGAGATAGCCGATGAGGGCGCTGATGGCCAGACTGGCACTGACCAGCGCCAGTATGCCGGAGAGCAGAAAACGGCGGATGGAACGGGGACGATTCATGCCCGGTTGTCTCGGCGTTGTGGCTGCTCAAGCTGGGGAATGATGTAGCCGACGCCGCGAATATTGCGGATGAGGTCGCTGTAGAACTTCTTGCGCAGATGGTGGATATGCACCTCCACCGCATTGCTCTCGGCGCCTTCGTCCCAGCCGTAGAGGCTCTGTTGCAGCTGATCCTTGCTCAGCACCCGGCCACTCTGGGTAATGAGCTCCTGCAGCAGTTTGTATTCATGCGGGGTCAGCTTGACCGGCTCGCCCAGATAGGTGACCTGTTGTGACTCGGGATAGAGCAGCAGTTCGCCATATTCCAGTATCGCCTGGGCCTGGCCCTTGCTGCGGCGCACCAGGGCGCGCAGGCGGGCATTGAGCTCCTGCAGGGCGAAGGGCTTGACCATGTAGTCGTCGGAGCCCGCGTCCAGGCCCAATACCCGGTCGTCCAGGGCATCGCGGGCGGTGAGGATCAGCACGGGCAGCACCTGCCCCTCCCGTCGCAACTTGCGCAGCAGGCTGATGCCGTCAATGTCGGGCAGGTTGAGATCCAGAATGAGCGCGGCAAACTCTTCGCTCTTGAGCACCGACAGGGCGGGCAGCCCCTGCTGCAACCAGTCCACGGTATAGCCACTGCTGCGCAGGGCATCCACCATGCCATCTCCCAGCATCACATCATCTTCCACCAACAGGATCCGCATAGTCACTCCCCTTAAACGACGCTGCCCACCAGTATGCAAGCGGGCGGGCAGAGTTTAAATAGCTGTTTGATCCAGCTTGATTTTATAGCTTGGCGAGGCGGTCGCGGATCTCGATGCGGCGACCCTGATCCGCCAGCTCGCGGCCGGGGCGGTCCGGCGCCGCGAGTGCCTTGTTCAGATAGGTTTTGGCTTCGTCCTTGCGGCCCTGATCGAGCAGGAAGTCGCCGTAGAAGAAGTTCGGATCTATGCCGGTCGGGTTGAGGGCCAGCGCCTGCTTGAGCAGCAGCTCGGCCTTCTCGTCATCGCCAAATCCCACCGGCCAGCCCGGCACCTGATAGTAGAGCGAGCCCAGGCTGGTGTAAGCGGAACCTTCCAGCGCCTTGGGATCCTGCTTGAGGGCTATCTCCAGCTTGGCCTTTGCCTCCTTGACCAGACCGAGGGCACCCAGTCCACCCTTGGCGCCGGCCCAGGTGCTCTTGACGATGGCCGACCAGATCAGCAGATCGGTACGAAAGGCTTCCTTGGCGCTGGCCTGATCGGCCTGGCTGCTCAACTGGGCCAGGCAGTTCTCCTTGGCCTTGCCGGTCTGCTGATACTGGCAGACGGCCCACTGTTGCTGAATGGTGGGCAGGGCGTCGGCAGCCTGAGCCATACCGGTGCCCAGAGTGAGCAACAGGAGTACGCTGTGACCCAAATGGGGGCGGAAAGTGGCGTGCTTCATCTTAACGTTCCTTCTCTGTCATGGCGGCGGTGGGGTTGCCTTTGCCTGTGGTGGGGGGGGGCGAGTGGCGGGCGTAGCGTTCTATGATGGTTTTTTGCCTGGCCAGTGCCTTGTCGACGAGGCCGGGCAACAGGCCGTTGAGCCGCACGAACAGCTTCTCCGGCCAGCCGAGCCAGCTGCGGCGAGTCTCGTTGCACAGGGCGATGACGGCAGCCTCCGCCACGTCCTGCGGGCTGTCGGTCTGGGTGCCGAGCTCGGCATTCATCTCGTAAGCCGCCTCCGAGTTGAGGCGGGTACGGGTGGCGCGAGGAGCAAAGTGCAGCACCTTGATGCCGGTGCCTTCCAGCTCGCGACCCAGCGCCTCGCTGAAGCCGCGCAGGGCGAACTTGCTGGCGCAGTAGACGCTGTAGCCGGCATAGCCGATGGCGCCAAAGCTGGAGCCTATGTTCATCACCACGGCGGGCTTGCGCAGCCGGGGCAGCAGGACGCGGGTGAGCTGGATTGGCACCTCTATGTTGAGCAGCAACTGGCGCTCTACCTGTTCGCTGCTCTGATCCTCCAGCCAGGCAAACTGGTTGCAGCCGGCGTTGTTGATCAGCACGTCCAACCCTTCGTCCAGTGCCGGATGTTGCAGCAAGCGGGCCCGCTCCTGAGGAGAGCCGAGATCGGCGATCACCGTCTGGTGGCGCTCCGGATGGGGTAGCTCCTTGCAGAGGCGATCCAGCGCGCTGGCCCTGCGTCCGTGCAGCAACAAGTGCGCCCCTTGCGCCGCCAGCTCCTGGGCCAGCGCTTCGCCGATCCCGCCGCTGGCGCCCGTGAGCAGCACGAGTTTTCCTTCCAGTTTCATAGTTCAGATCCAGTGAGCTGATAGAGCATATCGGCGTAGAGGCGGTAGACCACCTTGGCCGAGTGAATGATGGCGGCCTGATCAGCCGGGTCTTCTACCCGGTTCATTAGGGATTCGAAAAACTTGAGGTGCTCCTGATCCAGCGCGCCGTGAGAGCTCAGATAGCTCATTGCCTGAGGCGGCAGGCCGAGCCCCGCCTTGAGCTGGTCCGCCACGGTCAGGGCGATGGCGACACTGGTGCCTTCCAGCACCTGCACCATGCCAAAGAACCCCATGGGGTTGCCGCGCTGTATCTGGTCATAGAGAAATGCCACCATCAGCTCGATGGGCAGGCCAGGCTGGCCGTGGCGCACAGCCTCGGCATCGCCGCCACAGGCGCGGATGTCGCTCAGGATCCACTCCTGATGGCCGTATTCCTCGTTGATGTACTCGGCAATGGCGCCGCGTACCCATTCGTATTCCTGACCCAGCTTGCCGCCGGTGGCCATCAAGAGCGGCACAGTGTGGCGCACGTGATAGAAGGCCTGGGCGAGAAAGCGCAGATAGATGTCGCGGGAGATCTCTCCCTTGCGGCACGCCTCTATGATGGGGGCCTTGAACAGATGTTCCCTGGCCGGGGCAGTGGCTTGTTGCAGCACGTGATAGAAGCTCATGAGGTCTCTCCTGTGAGGCATTGGCTGATTTGCCGGGAAAAGTGGTGATAGATCCGCTCGCGGCGGGGGCGACCGTTGGCAGTCAGCAGATCGGGATGCTGATCCAGTGCCACCGGCAGCCAGTGATGGATGCGGGCGTAATCGGGCAGACGGTGGTTGAGCTGCTCGATCTGTTGTGCGAGCAGGGCGTCGGCACCGGGCAGCGGTTGGATCAGGGCGACGTTGGCCGGCTGGCCGTCGCCGAAGATCACGATGCGGGCGATGGCCGGACAGAGCTGGGCTTCCGCCTCTATCCACTCGGG
The DNA here is from genome assembly GCF_054052465.1 of Aeromonas enterica. Taxonomy (NCBI): domain Bacteria; kingdom Pseudomonadati; phylum Pseudomonadota; class Gammaproteobacteria; order Aeromonadales; family Aeromonadaceae; genus Aeromonas; species Aeromonas enterica. The sequence goes on from NZ_JBSTYL010000004.1 coordinate 61,017, forward strand.
GGAAAAGTTGCGGCCGAAGGCGGTGATCTGCACGTTCTTCTTGCGCCCCGTGATGTGCAGATAGCCCTCCTCATCCAGGTGGCCCAGGTCGCCGGTGGCAACCAGCGCGTGAGCCGGTTCATCGCTGCCCAGATAACCGAGCATGGTGGCCCCTTCCACCAGGATCTCGCCGTCGGCGGCGATCGATACCCGGCAGTGATGCAGCGGCTGGCCGACGCTGCCAAGGCTGTGCCCGTCCGGGCCATTGAGCGCCACGACGGAACCGCACTCCGACAGGCCGTACCCCTCGTAGACAGGCAGCCCCAGCTTGCGAGCGCGACTGATGAGCTCGGGCGATACCTTGCCGCCGCCCACCGCGACGAAGCGCAGCGCCGCCAGTTGTTTGGCCAGCGCCGGATTGGCGCTGCACAGGGCCAGCAGCAGACGCAGCAATTCGGGGACCAGCACCAGGCTGTGGGCGGGCCAGCGCAGCAGGGCCTGAGCCAGGGTGGCCGGGTCCAGCTTGCTGGAGCCGGAAAAGCCCAGCTCTCCCAGCGAGGGGATGTGGCTGCAGGCGCCGGTGAGCAGCGGTACGTAGAGGCCGGTCAGGTTTTCCAACAGGGTGGTCAGCGGCAGCAGGGTCAGGTGTTTTTCAACTTGGGCGGGCGCGACGCGCTGTGCCAGTGAATCGCATACCGCCACCATATGGTCAAGGGAGAGGCAAACCCCCTTGGGCTGCCCCGTGCTGCCGGAGGTATAGGTGATCTTGGCCGTGCCGATGGGCAGGGGGGGCACACGGGCAGGTTGTTTGCGCCACAGCGGCAGCTCGCCGACCGAGAGAAGCAGCGGCGTGCTTGCCTGCCAGCCTGGGTGATGAGGGCCGATCAGGGCGTCGGCTCCACTGCTCTCCAGCAGCCACTCCTGTTGATCCGGGCTGAAGAAGTGGGGAACCGGGATCACCACTATGCCGGCCTTGGCGCAGGCCAAGTCGATCAGAGCCCAGGGCAGACCGTTGTCCAGTTGCAGCGCCAGCCGGTCAATGCCGGCCTGTTGCAGGCGTTCGGCCAGGGCGGAAATCTGCAGCCACAACTGTTCGTAGCTGATGCGATGCTCGCCGCCGCTCAGGGCCGGGCTGTGGGGCGCATGGCGGGCGAAGTGGGCTATCTGGTCAAACAGCATCATAAGGCGCTCCGATGCTGGCAGTTGAACAGGGATGGCATGGGCGCCAGCAAGGAGAGCAGCAGGCTGCCCTGGGCCAGCGCCTGGCGTCCCAGACCGAGATCCCCGACCATCACCTTGGGCTGGCAGTGGTAATAGGCGCCCCAGGCACTGGCATCGTCACCCACTTTGTCGGCCTGGGCAGGAGCCAGCTCGACCGGGGTGAGGTGCAGGCGATGGAAGCTGTTGCGCAACTTGGCGGTGCCGGTGAACACCACGTAGTCGAGGGCGTTGTCACACAGCAGGCGGCACAGCGCCGCAAACATCAGGCGGGCGTTGCCCGGTTCGCTGCAGGCCAGATTGCCCACCTCGACGATGCGATCCCGCCGGGCGCGCACCCCCAGTCGGGTCTCGATGGCGGCCTCTATGGGGTGGTCCAGATACTGTTCCAGATAGAGGCGCTCGGTGCTGGCCAGCTTGAGGCCGCAGGCGCCGACCAGCAGGCCGTCGGCCCGGTAGAGACCGAGCAGGCAGGGCAGAAAATGGGGAATGCGGGCATCGAATTCGTGGCTATAGGCCGCCTGTATGTAGGCCTGCAACGCCATGACCTGCTGCTGGGTATCGGCCAGTACCAAACGGTAGGGGGCTTGAATGTCTGTGGTCATGGATGGCTCCTTCTTGTCTGTTGCTGTCAGACTAAAGGGGCAAACTTAAGAAACACTTAAGAGTGGGGAAATCAGTGCCTTTTTGTAGCGGAATACCTTGAGAGCCATGGTTGTCAGCGGAGGTGAGTGGTCGTGAATCCATGAGACAAACTCCTTGTCAGCGGCGGTCTGGGCAGGCAAGCTGGCGCCCATTTCGAGCCCATCCCGGATTGGGCCAGCCACTCTCGTGAGGAAACCCCATGTGCCCGTCCCCTTGCCCGCTGTGCGATGCAGTCGACACCTATGTCCTGCCGGTGGCCGGCAAGCAGTACCATCGTTGCCGGGCCTGCGAGCTGGTCTGGCTGGATGCGGCAGAGCACCTTGATCCCGAGTGCGAGAAGGCGGTCTATGACGGCCACGACAACCGGGTGGACGATCCCCATTACCGCCGCTTTTTGATGCGGGCCTTCGGCGAGGTGCTGAACCGCCTGCCCCCGCCGGCCAGCGGCCTCGACTTCGGTTGCGGCCCGGGCCCGGCGCTCATCGCCATGGGGCGGGAGGCGGGCTACCAGATGGCGGGCTACGACAAGTTCTATGCCGACCGGCCCGAGCTGTTGACGCAGCAGTATGACTTCATCACCAGCACCGAGGTGATTGAGCACATCGCCACCCCGCGTGCCGTGCTGGACGGGCTTTGGGACTGCCTCAAGCCCGGTGGCCTGCTGGTACTGCAGACCCAGCGGGTGCTGGGGGACGAGCGCTTCAAGAGCTGGCGCTACCGCCATGATCCGACCCACATCGTCTTCTTCGCCGAGGCCTCGTTTCGCGCTCTGGCGGCCCGCTGGCAGGCGGCAGTCTGTTTTCCCCATGCCGATGTGGCTGTCATCACCAAACCCTGAACGGGGCATTTTCATTTGGCGGTGGCTTGGGCATGCTGATGGCCTGATTGCCGGGATCCTCTTGCCTGTTTCCCTGCATTGACCCATAGGCGTGGCGAGCTGCAAGCCGCCTGCCCCCCGACACCAAGGAGTGGTTCGTCATGTCGATTCCCCATCTTTCGCTGCAGGATGTCCGTCATCTGCAACTGGCGGCCCAGGGCCTGCTGACGCCGCGCCGCGGCAAGGCGCGACCGACCGACGTGCTGGCCGCCATCCGCCGCATGGCGCTGCTGCAGATAGACACCATCTCTGTGGTGGCCCGCAGCCCCTATCTGGTGTTGTTCAGCCGGTTGGGGCAGTACGATCCGCGCTGGCTGGAGCAGTTGCTTGCCGATGGCGATCTCTTCGAATACTGGGCCCATGAGGCCTGCTTTGTTCCCCGCGAGGATTACCGGCTGCTGCGCCATCGCATGCTGGATCCCGCCACCATGGGCTGGAAGTTTTCGGCCAACTGGCTCGCCACCCATCAGCAGGAGATAGGCGAGATCATCGAGCGCATTCGCCAGTACGGCCCGGTGCGGGCGGCCGACTTTGAACGCAAGGGGGAGAAGGGCAACGGCTGGTGGGACTGGAAGCCGGAGAAGCGCCATCTGGAGGTGCTGTTTACCGCAGGTCAGCTGATGGTGCGCGAGCGGCGCAACTTCCAGCGGGTCTATGATCTGGCCGAGCGGGTGATGCCCGAGTGGCGCGACGAGCGGGATCTGCCGAGCCCCGAACTTGCCCGGCGGGACATGGTACGGACCAGCTGCCGGGCGCTGGGGCTGGTCAAGACCGGCTGGGTCGCCGACTACTATCGGCTGCGGCGCGGCAAATACGACGCCCTGCTCCATCAGCTGGCGGACGAGGGGGAGCTGTTGCCGGTGCGGGTGGAGGGGTGGCAGCATGGCGCCTTCGTGCATGTGTCGCTCGCCGATGAGCTGGCGAGGGCGCAAGCGGGCACGCTCAAGGCGACCCACACCACGGCGCTGTCGCCGTTTGATCCCCTGGTGTGGGATCGCAAACGGGCCAGCGAACTGTTCCAGTTCGACTATCGCATCGAGTGCTATACCCCGGCACCCAAACGCCAGTACGGCTACTTCGTGCTGCCGCTGTTGCATCGTGGCAAGCTGGTGGGACGCATGGACGCCAAGGCCCATCGCAAGGAGGAGGTGTTCGAGGTCAAGAGCCTCTATCTGGAGCAAGGGGTCAGGGTAACCGCCAGCCTGGCGCAGGAGCTGGAGAAGGCGCTGCAAAAACTGGCCGACTGGCACCAGACCCCGCTGCTTCGTCTTGGTGCCATGCCGGCGCCCTTGCAGGCCCTGTGGCCAACGCCACGTCCTTAGTCCGCACGCTGAATATCAGCCAAACAAAAACCGGGCACTGGGCCCGGTTTTATCATCTGTTGCTGGCAACGGATGGATTACTGGAAGACCAGCACCATCAGCAGACCGACGGTGATGGCAGACACCAGAAAGGCGAAGCCATAGAACACATAGTGGTGCAGCTTGGTGGTGTGGATCCCCAGATCATGCAGGCCGTGGTAGATACGGTGCATGCCGTGCCAGATTGGCAGCGCTATGATGACCAGCAGGATGCAGGCACCCCACCAGGAGCTGGCGAACTCGAGTGCGCGTTCGTAGCTCATGGTCTCCACGTCCATGATACCCATGGGCACCAGCAGACCTGTGATGAGGACAATCACCGGCAGCAGCATGGCGACCACCATGCCACCGGCACCAAACAGACCCCAGTAAATGGGTTCGTCAGAACGTCTCATTATTTTCTCCTCAAGCCACGATGATCAGGATCAGCAGGGATACCGCCGCCAGCGCCACATACTGGGCGATAACGATCGGCTTCTCCGGCACCAGGTCTTCACCACGGAAGATGCGCATGGCCTTCGGTGCCAGTGCGAACCAGGTCTTGGCGTGGAACAGGCAGGCGGCCAGGGCGATGACGTGGAACAGAATGGCGATCGGGCTTTGCAGGGATTCCAGCCAGCCGTTGAACGCCTCCTGACCCTGAACCAGGCGCAGCAGGCCCCACATCAGCACGACGGCATAGATGGAGACGAAGATGCTGGTGCCTTCGCGGATCATGTAACCGGTGTAGAAGGCATTCTTCAGCCACCAGTCTTTTTTCATTTCGCGGACGTAAGGCTTACGTTTGCTATTGGTGTTGTTCATGGTCTCATTCCTGATCTCAATCTGGCTTGAACATGGCGATCATGTAGTCCTTGGCGCTTTCGACCTTGCCAAGCTGGATGGCAGCGGCCGGATCCACGCCTTTCGGGCACACTTCGGAGCAGTAGCCCACAAAGGTGCAACCCCAGACGCCTTCGTCCTGGCTGATGATCTTCATCCGCTCTTTGGACGCGCTGTCGCGGTTGTCGGCGTTGTAGCGATAAGCCAGTGCCAGTGCCGCCGGACCGGTGAATTTCTTGTTGATGCCATATTGCGGGCAGGCTGCGTAGCACAGACCACAGTTGATGCACATGGAGAACTGGTGATACTTCGCCATGTCAGCCGGGGTCTGGGTGTATTCGCCCTCGCACAGGCTGCGCGGCTCGGACGGGATGATGTAGGGCTTGATGCTCTCCAGCTTCTCGATGAAATCGGACATGTCGACCACCAGATCGCGCTCGATCGGGAAGTTGTTGAGCGGCTCTATGGTCATCTTGCCCGGCAGATAGTCACGCAGGAAGGTCTTGCAGCCCAGCTTGGGAATGCCGTTGACCATCATGCCGCAGGAGCCGCAGATCGCCATCCGGCAGGACCAGCGGAAGCTCAGGGTAGAGTCCAGATGATCCTTGATGTATTGCAGCGCATCCAGCAGGGACATCTCTTTCAGATAAGGCACCTGGAAGGTCTGCATCCAGGGCTCGTTGTCCTGCTCAGGGCGATAACGCAGGATTTCAATTTCGATCATCTCAGCCATTCTTCTTAGCCTCGTCTTGTTTCTCACCCTCGGAACCGTATACGCGTTTTGCCGGTTGGGATTTAGTGATCTTCACATCGGAGTAATCGATGGTCGGGGCGCCTTCCTGGTTGTAGAAGGAGAGGGAGTGCTTGAGGTAGTTCACGTCATCCCGCTCTTCATAACCGTCCAGACGCTGGTGGGAACCGCGGGACTCTTTCCGGTTGATGGCGGAGTGCGCCATGGCTTCGGCCACGTCCAGCATGTAGCCCAGTTCGATGGCGTACAGCAGATCGGTGTTGAAGACAGAGGACTTGTCGTTGATCTTGACCTTCTTGTAACGGGCCTTCAGCTCGTTGATCTTGTCGATGGTGCCTTGCATCAGCTCCTCGGTACGGTAGATACCGACACCGGCTTCCATGGACATGCCCAACTCGTTGCGGATGTCGGCCGGGTTTTCGGTACCGTCTATGTCCATCAGCGAGAGGTGTTGCTTGATCAACTGCTCGGCCTTGGCGGCCAGCGCCTGCGTGTCGCCGTGCGCCTGGGTCTTGGCGAATTCACCGGCGTGCTCGCCCGCTACCTTGCCGAATACCACTATCTCGGACAGGGAGTTGGAGCCCAGACGGTTGGCGCCGTGCAGACCGACGGAGGCACACTCGCCTAGGGCATACAGACCCGGCATGCGGGTGGCGCACTGACCGTTGGTCTCGATCCCACCCATGGTGTAGTGGGCGGTCGGGCGTACCGGGATCGGTTCCTTGACCGGATCCACACCCACGTAGGCCTTGGCCAGCTCGCAGATGAAGGGCAGACGCTCTTTCAGGTACTTCTCGCCAAGGTGGCGCAGATCGAGGTGAACCACGTCGCCCATCGGGCCCTGGATCACGCGGCCTTTCTGCTGCTCTTGCCAGAATGCCTGGGAGAGGCGGTCGCGGGGACCCAGCTCCATGTGCTTGTTCTTCGGCTGGCCGACCGGGGTTTCCGGGCCCAGGCCGTAGTCTTGCAGGTAGCGGTAACCATCCTTGTTGACCAGGATACCGCCTTCACCACGACAACCTTCGGTCATCAGTATGCCGGTGCCCGGCAGACCGGTCGGGTGATACTGAACGAATTCCATGTCGCGCAGCGGCACGCCGTGGCGGTAGGCCAGCGCCATGCCGTCACCTGTGACTATGCCACCGTTGGTGTTGTAGCGGTAAACGCGACCGGCGCCACCGGTGGCCAGAATGACGGACTTGGCCTGGATGAAGCGGGTGATGCCGTTCTGGATATCGAAGGTCAGCACGCCCTGCACGCGACCGTCGTCCACGATCAAGTCCATGCAGAAGTGCTCATCGAAGCGCTTGATGGTCGGATACTTGATGGAGGTCTGGAACAGGGTGTGCAGAATGTGGAAACCGGATTTGTCTGCCGCGAACCAGGTCCGCGGGATTTTCATCCCGCCGAAACGACGCACGTTGGCCTTGCCGTCCGGCTTGCGGCTCCAGGGGCAACCCCAGTGCTCCAGCTGGATCATCTCGTTGGTGGCGTTGTTGACGAAGTAGTCGACCACGTCCTGCTCACACAACCAGTCGCCACCGGATACGGTGTCGTTGAAGTGGTTTTCGAGGGAGTCATCATCACGGACAACGCCGGCGGCACCGCCTTCTGCGGCCACTGTGTGGCTGCGCATCGGGTAGACCTTGGAGATCAGGGCGATGTCCAGATCCGGGTGTGCTTCTGCTATGGCGATTGCGGCACGCAGGCCACCACCACCAGCACCGATGATGGCGACATCGGTCTTGATAATATCCACATCTGCCTCCTTAGGGATAGATTTGCTGGGCACGATTTTGCTCTATGAAAAAAATTCAGGCTTGATGCAAGTCAAACTGGTTTGTTTTAGTGCTTGGCAATGGTGACTTTTATCAAAATCACCCCATTCCTTGGATGAAAACGCCGTAATTATCGCCATCCTTCAGTTATCGGTATCAGCCGCTGTCATTGCTATGGTTATTTTAAGCTCAGGATTATACGTAGTTTTCTTTCAAAAAAATGAGAAACACCTCTCTTTTTAGGTATTACCCATAAAGTTTTTAAGTTTTTTATCAAAAATATTTAATAAGAATTATTCACGGATTGGCTAATGGCGCGGGTGGGTTCAAAAAACTAATCCGAATATAGGTATTGATGCGTTGCTTTATGACGAGATACCGCTTCATATGAGCATTTTCATCCCCATAGCCCCGATCGTTGATGTGGTAATAACTATTGAAACAAAAGCATTTTTTCATAAAAAAAGGGGCCTGTGTGGCCCCTTTGATTTGTGTCGATCAGATACGGAACATGCCGACCTGATTGCTCAGTTCACCTGAAATATTTTTAAGTTGTTCAGACAGATGACGAGAACTGTCGGCGTCCACTGCCAGTTCGTCCGACACATCCTTGACCGCCTGGATGTTGCGGCTCACCTCGTCGGTCACGGCGCGCTGCTCTTCGGCTGCACTGGAGATCTGGGTAGCCATGTCGGAGATCTGGTTGATGGAGGCGGTGATCTGCTCCAGCGCCTGCGTGGCATCATTTGCATCTTCCACGCTGTTCTGGGCCAACAGCTGGCCTTCGTGCATGGTGCTGACGGCGCCCTGGGTGTTGCGTTGCAGTGTCTCTATCATGCTGCGGATCTCGACGGTGGAGCTGTGGGTACGCTGTGACAGCACCCGCACCTCGTCGGCCACCACGGCAAAGCCGCGACCCTGTTCACCGGCCCGTGCAGCCTCGATGGCGGCGTTCAGCGCCAGCAGGTTGGTCTGCTCGGCTATGCCCTGAATGGTGGAGAGTATGGTGTTGATCTCCTGCGCGTTTTTCTCCAGCTCCTGAATGATGCCGGAAGCCTGTTTGACCTGGGTGGCGAGATCCGTGATGGAGCGCTGGTTGCGGGCGATGACCTGCTTGCCATGATCACAGCTGCTGGAGGAACTGCGGGCCGCATCTGCGGTCTGTTCGGCATTGCTGGCCACCTCCACTGCGGTGGCGGACATTTCGTGCACCGCAGTCGCGATCTGGGAGATCTCGTTCTGTTGACGTGCCAGACCCTGACTGGATTTCTCCGCCATGTTGTGGGAGGACTTGGCTTGCTGGTTCAGCTGGCCGGAAGAGTTGGAGATATCCTGCACCATCACGTGAATGCGCTCGATGAAGGTGTTGACGTGTTTGGCGACAATGCCCACCTCGTCTTCACGCTCGATCTTGATGCGACGGGTCAGGTCACCGTTGCCGCGGGAGAGATCGGCGATGGCCTCCCCCAGGGTTTTAAGCGGAGCCAGAGAGCCGTTGATAGCAACATAGGAAAAGCCCGCCACAATGATGATGGTGATAAGCCCTTGCAGCAGAGCCGAAGTGATCATGCGTCTGACTGACTGGTAGGCGACGGCCTCATCAACCACTATGCCGTAATACCAGTTGGTGTTGGGGATCTGGTTCAAGTCAAAGACGCTGAGCTTACCGCTCACTTCAATCTCGGAGATAGTTCCGTCAGTGGCAATACGATTGACCCCGGAAGCCGTGAGTTCTGGAGATAGCGCCGTAGCCGGCTTAAGGGTCAGTGAGGCATCAGGGTGTGCGATGATGGTGCCATTGCTGTCAACCAGAATGGCGTAGGTACCCTCTGTGTTGACCGCCAGAATGTCGGAGACCAAACCGCTGATGGAGACATCACCGGCAATCACTCCTTGTGTATTGCCGCGGGTGAAAGGCTCGGCGATGGTAATAATCAACTGGCCCGTGGTGATGTCGGCGTAGGGGGACGTTATCGTCATCTTGCCAGCGGCCATGGCATCCTTGTACCAGGGGCGTTGACGAGGATCATAGCCTGCGGGGAGATTCGTCGGTTTACTCTGGATCATGCGACCGTCTTTGGTGCCAACGTAAACCAAGTCAAAACCACCTGCATTCATGGATTGCGCCAGATGGCTGATGGGCTCGTCTTCCTTGGTGAAGGCTTCCTTGGTGGAGCTGATCATGCTGACTCTGGAGTCGATCCAGCGGGAAATGCCCTTGACGTTGGCCATGGAGCTCTCATCAATGGTGTTCCAGACTAGACGTTGAGTTTCACTTCTCAGTTGGGAGGTGTTGTACCAGACCTGCAGGCCTGTGATGACCAGGATAATGACCCCGATGGCGAGGACAAGCTTGTTCTTGATCGATAAGTTCATGTGTACATCCTTGTGGGCGTCAATCTGCGATGTGTCGTTTTATTGTTATGAGCCAACTGTGTATCGGCCAAAGTAGAACTTTTTGTATCCCGGTACGCACTTAAATTTATAGTCTAAATCAGCGTTTATCGATCACCTGCCTAAATAATGAGTCCGTTTGGGCGAGGCAGGAAGTAGTCCGGCCGGTTGGTAAAGATGCCATCTACCCCCAAGGCGGCCAGGTCGGTCTGGTCGGCAGGATGATCGACCGTATAGACCAGCACTTGCAATCCCCGCCGATGGGCATCCATCACCAGTATCTCGTCCACAAAATCCACATCGCAGTTGAGCGACCAGGCTCCGAGCTCGGCCGCAAATGCAGCCAGGGTGAGTGGAATGGTAGCAGTCAGCGCTCCTAGCCGGATCCCGGGCCGCAAGGCCGCAAAACGAGCGAGCTCAGGATGATGGAAGGAGGAGACGATCCAGTGTGCTGGCGTGAAGCCCAGCTCCGCCTCGGCCCGTCGGGTCAGCACGGCTACCTCGTCAGCCGTGTTGGCGCCTTTGAGTTCTATGTGCAACTCGGCTTGGCCAGCGATGGCTTCCATCACCTGCCACAGCGTCGGGATCGACTCTCCTTCCCCCGCGTCGAGGCCTGCCAGATAGGCACGGGATTGCGCCGTCAGCACGCCGCAGCCGTTGGTGCAACGCTCCAGTCGTCGGTCGTGGAATACCCACAGCTCGCCGTCGGCCCGCTGTACGTCTATCTCGATGGCCTTGGCCCCCAGTGCCAATGCCAGCCGGATGGCCTTGAGGGTATTTTCCGGTGCCAGCCCGCTGGCCCCGCGATGGGCGATGATCTGCATGATATGACTCCTGTTGCGCCCTGATCAGGCGCGGCTCAGTCGAATGTCGATCTGCTGGTGCGGCAGCCCCAGCCCCTGTTGTTGCAGCTTCTCCAGCACCAGCGAGTGCACCTCGTGGGTGATGGGCATGCGGTGATCCATGCTGTTCACATAGAGCCGGATCTCGTAGATCAGCGCCGAATCGGTGAATTCGATCAGGAACACCTCGGGGGAGGGGGTCTCCAGCACCAGAGTGGAGGCCCGGATCGACTCTTCCAGAATGGTCTGTATCTTTCTGGGCTCCTGGGTCAGGCCGATGCGGATGCGCAGCCGTACCCGGGTGATGGCATCGGACAGGGACCAGTTGATGAACTGCTCGGTGATGAAGGCCTTGTTGGGGACGATGATCTCCTTGCGATCCCAATCCACTATGGTGGTGGCGCGAGTCTTGATCTTGGTGACCGTGCCGGTCAGATCGCGAATGGTGACGGTATCGCCGAGCCGGATCGGTTTCTCGAACAGTATGATGAGGCCGGAGACGAAGTTGGCGAAGATCTCCTGCAGGCCGAAACCCAGGCCGAGAGAGAGCGCCGCCACCATCCACTGCGCCTTGGACCAGTCGATGCCGAGGATGGAGAAGCCGGTCAGCGCCCCCACCACCAGTACTATGTATTTGGTGACTGTGGTGATGGCAAAGCCGGTGCCGGGGGAGAGGCTCAGGTGCTGGAGCAGGGTCAGTTCCATCAGGCCCGGCAGGTTGCGGGCGGTGACCACGGTCAGGATGAAGGCAAAGGCCGTCAGCATCAGATCCTGCAAGGTGATGGCGGAGAGCTGCTCTATGCCGCCAATCTTGCTGGTGACCTGCCACACCTCGATGCTGCGCAGGAAGCTGAACGCCGAGTTGAGTTCTGACCACTGCACCACCACCAGCATGGTGAACCCCAGCATCAACAGGGTGCGCACCAGCCCGAGCGACTGGGCGCTGATGGTATCCAGATCCAGCTCGGTGTCTTCCACTACGTCCGGGATCTCCGAGCTGAGCTCGTCGTGCCCCTCTTCCCGGCCGCGCTGGGCCAGGATCTCGGCCCGCTTGCTCTTGGCCCGCTCGAAGGCGAGACGGCGGCGCTGGATCAGCATCCAGCGGTGCGCCAGATAGTAGACGAGCAGACAGCCCAGCCCCATCAGCAGGCTCAGCTCCAGCTGGCGCAGCAAGATGCGCGAGGTGTAGAAATAGCCGAGCAGGGAGCCGATCACCGCCAGCAGCGGGGCCAGCATCAGGCTGTTCCAGATGAAGTGGTGCAGCAGGTGGGGCTTGCTCATGTCGGCCTGGCCCCAGGTGAGCGGCAACCGCTCCCGGTTGAGGCGGGCGAAGAACAGCAGCAGCCAGAGGGCGCCGACGATGAAGGCCAGTCTGCCGAGGGAGTCGTAGAAGGCGTGATCCTGATAGCTGTTGGCCATCCCCTGCACGAAGAAGCTGGGGATGATCACCAGCAGCAGGGTGCGAAACTGGCTCCATACCTTCTGTACCCGTTCCTTCTGCCAGCGAAAATGGAGGATCAGGATCCCCTTCTCCAGCGTCAGGTGGCGCGCCATCAAGAGCGCCAGCAGCAGGAACCAGATCTCGCCGAGACCGCGGGCCACCGCCATCGCGAACGGATATTGCCAGGCGCCATCGAGCAGGCCGCGCACCATCAGCACCATGGCGGGCAGGGGCAGGGAGGCGAGCAGGGAGCGCATCAGCAACCGGCTGGTGAGGCTGAACTTGTCCTGGGTCACCTTGCCGATGCGTGACGCTATGTGCTGGCTGTATTGAGTCAGATGGCGAGCCAGCTTGAACCAGCACCAGGCCAGCACCAGGATGCCGATGCCGGCTAAGGTGAGGGTGATGGGGTTGTTCTCGGCAATGGCCCGGGGCAGTTGCAACCAGTTGACCGGATTGAGGACGAGGCTGAGGGCCGCCGGTACACCGAGCAGCACGGCCGGGGTGAGCGGGCGCACGTCCGGCATCCAGAACAGGTGGCTGGCGCTGAGATCGCGGATCTCGTCGATCTTGCTGTTCTGGCGGCTGTAGAGCAGCTTGAGCCGGGTCTGCTCCTGGATCAGGCTGTCGGAGGCGTCGTTGAGCCGGGTCAGCAGCTGTCGCCTGGCCTTGAGCAGATTGTCGAGCACGGCCTGCTGGGAGCGGTCGAGGGCCATGCCATCGGTGGCCATCAGTTGCTCGCGCAGCTGGCGCGGATCCTTGAGTGCATCCTGCTCCGTCTCGTACTGGTACTTCGCCATGCGCGCGTTGACGATGGCGGATTCCAGCTTGTCGAGGGGGAAGTAGGCCGGCAGGTCGGAGAGCTTGCTGCGCAGGTTCTCACCGTAGGCGTTGCTTATCTGCAGCCACTCCAATTGCTCGCGCACCGAGTTGACCAGATCGTTCAGGGTCGAGAGGTTCTTGTCGATGGCCCTTTGATCGTCCTGTACCCGTTCTATCTGATCTTCCAGTGCGCCGAGCTGGATGGAGAGCGCCTGGTTCTGCTGTTGCTGTTCCAGCAGCAACGGCATGTCGGAGGTGAGCTGCTTGCGCAGACGCTCGCTCTCCGCCAGCGCCTGTTCCGTCTTGTCGCGGCGCAACTGGTTTTGCTGGTTGAGCAGGCTGGTCTGCCACTCATCCTCGTCGGTGATGGCGAGGTTGAGCTCCTGCAGCCTGAGCTTGCCGAGGTCGTTGCGCTGCTGGGCGGAGAGCTGCTCCAGCTCCAGCATCTGGATCCGGTCGGACAGGCTCTGCTCCTTGAGGCGGGTGACCAGCTGTTGGGCCTCCTGCTGGCGATCCGATTCGCTGCTGAAGCTGAGCCGATCAAGCAGGGTGCGGGTCTGCTGCAACTGCTTGCGCAGCTCGTCGACCCGCAGGTGATACTCCTGACCCGTGCTCTCCAGCTGGTTGAGGCTGTCCATCACAGCCTGACGCTCCTTGCGCAGGTTGAGCTGGCGGTTGCTGCTCAGGCCAATGGCCTGGCGCAGCGCCTCTTCCTTCAGGGAGGAGATCTGCGGGCGGGGCTGGGGCTGGTAGTTGTGCAGGCTCTCCTTGAGGCGGGCCGACTCCTTGGGGTAGTCGATGAGGATCTGCTGATAGGCCTTGCCCTGTTCGCGATAGCGCTGGGCCTCCCGGGCAAATTGCAGCGCCTGCTGATAGCTCTCCCGCAACTTCTGGTTTTCCGGGGTGTCGGTCTTGGGCACGCTCTGCAGCAGCTCTTCGACCTGAGCGATGGCGTCATCGGCCTGAGCGAATGCGGGAAGGAGACAGAAGGAGAGCAGCAGCAGAGAGAGCAGGCGTTGCAACATGGCGCACGTTTCCGTTCATGAGAGGTCGGCCTAGCCTAAAGCAGGGGCCGAGTCGGGTAAAGTTTTCCATATTAATGATTTGTAACATAAATAACGGGCACTCCAGACCTTGTTTGGCTATTATTCCGGCCGTTTTCCCCTCCTTCGAGCATCTCTATGTCTGCAGTCGATCTGGGCACGGCCCCTCTTTCCCGCCTGTTTTGGCGCTACGTCACCCCGACCGTGGCCGCCATGCTGGTCACCGGCATCTATGTCACCATAGACGGCATCTTCGTCGGCCATATCCTGGGCCAGGACGGGCTGGCGGGCATGATGTTGGCCTATCCCATCTGCGCCGTACTCTATGCGGTGGGGGCGCTGATCGGCATGGGGTCCTCGTCGCTCGCCTCCTTCTACCTCGGCAAGGGGGAGCCGGCGAAGGCGCGGCACATAGTCGGCAATGCGCTGGTGATGGTGTTGCTCACTTCGGCAGTGCTTGCCTTCATCGGTATCAGTTACGGCGAGCCCATGCTGGCCTGGATGGGGGCCGAGGGGGAGATCTTCGATGCCGGCCTCGCGTATCTGCAGTGGTACGCCTGGCTCGGGGTGTTTGCCGTGCTCTCCATGGCGTTCACCGCCCTGCTGCGCAATGACGGGCGACCCGGTCTCGCCACCTGGATCCTGGTGGGCGGCGGCGTGCTCAATGTGCTGCTCGACTATCTGCTGATGGCGGTCGTCCCCTGGGGCCTCGCGGGAGCGGCCATCGCCACCATGCTCTCCCAGGCGGTAACCGGCGGGCTCTGTCTGTGGCACTTCTTCACCCCGCGCAGCCAGTTGCGCATTCGCCTGGATACGCTGGTACCGGACTGGCGACTGATACGGGAGACGCTGCGGCTCGGGGTATCCAGTTTTCTGATGTACCTCTACCTGTCGGTGGTGCTGGCGCTGCACAACAAGGCGCTGCTGGCGGTGGGCACCTCGCTGCACGTGGCCGCCTATGGTGTTATCAGCTACAGCGAGGCCTTCTTCTATCTCATCTTCGAGGGGATCGCCATGGGCATACAGCCCATTGCCAGCTTCAACGCGGGGGCGGGCAACTGGCAACGGGTGCTGCGGGTGCGCAACCTGGCGCTGGGCGTCACCCTGTTGGTGGCGCTGGGCGGCATGATCCCGCTCTATCTGTGGCCGGAAGGGGTCGTCTATCTGTTTGCCGGTGACAACGCGGCCCTCTTGCCGGTGGCGAGCCTCGGCATCTGGCTCTACTTCTGGGGCCTGCCGATGGAAGGGTTGTTGCTGGTGGGGGCCACCTACTTCCAGGCCATCAACCGGGCCCGCATCGCCTCCCTGCTCACCGGCGGCAAGTTGGTGCTGATCGGCGGCTTCCTGTGGGGCTTCTCCTCCCTGTGGGGGGTGGCCGGGGTCTGGCTGGCGTTGCCAACTTGCAGCACTGTGCTGGTACTGGTGATGTGGCGGGCCATGCGCAAGGAGGCCGGCCTGCACGCCGCGACCGCTTGATACGCCATCATCCGTCCATGAAAAAGGCAGCCCTGGCTGCCTTTTTCGTTTTATCCGGCCTGCTCATCACAGCAGATGGACGGGATTGGTTGTCTCGGGTCAGGGCTTGAAGGCCCCGATAAAGATGGCGGGATCGACGCGTGCATCGTTGAGGCTGACGTTCCAGTGCATGTGGGGGCCAGTGGCGCGGCCGGTGGCGCCAACCCGGCCGACTATGCCGCCACGGGGCAGGGTCTGGCCCAGTTTCACATCGATCTTCGACATGTGGCAGAACATGCTGATCAGCCCCTGGCCGTGGTCGACGAACACCGTATTGCCGTTGAAGAAGTAGTTGCCGATGAGGATCACCTTGCCGGCTGCCGGGGCCTTGATGGGCGTGCCGGCACCGACCGCAAAGTCGAGGCCCGAGTGGGGGTTGCGCTCTTCGCCGTTGAAAAAGCGGCGCAGGCCGAACGGGCTGGAGAGCGGGCCCTGCACCGGCTTGTCGAACAGCAGGTTGCTGGGTTGGGCAGGGCTGAAGGTCTGGTAGGCCCGGGTCTGCTCCGCCAGTTCGCGGTTGATGCGAACCATGTCATCGGCCAGCGGGTTGACCTGGCGGCCGTTTTTGAGCTTGATGTGCTGCTCGCGATAGTGCTTGCTGCCGACCGTGAAGCCGAGGGTGCGGCCATCATTCACCGTCAGTGTATGAGCTCCTGGCTGGCTTTTGAGGGGAATGCCGACGATGGCAATCCAGCGTTTGTTCTCTTCGTGCACCACCAGCACAGGTTTGTCCTGATAACGGGCTGCGGGGGCCTGCGCTGCATTGCCAAGCTGCACCACGGCAACGCCGCCCGGCACCGGATGGTTGAGCAGACGGCTGATAAATCCCTCGGCAAGGGCGGACTGGCTGGCCAGCAGCAACAAGATACAAAAAACGACTCTCATGATGGTTCCACGCTATGGGCTGGGTCAAACGAACAAGGAAAAGGGCATCAGGAGGCGGGCTGGAAGCGCTGATAGATGGCTTCCATCTGGACCGACACCTCCTGGCGCACCAGATCCAGCTCCAGCATGTCCTGCACGACTTTCAGCTGGCTCGGGTTGAGAAAGGCACGGCTGCTCTCCAGCACGCGCTGGGTATAGGCCTTCTGGTTCTCCAGATAGGTGCCGGCATCGCCACTCTCCTGCTGGGCCAGTTGCTGGTTGGCGTCGCTCAGCAGGCGCGTCAGGGATTGACGCTGGGCCGGGGCCAGCAGCTCGCCCCGCTCTGCCAGTCGGCCCTGGATCTCCAGCAGGCGATTGATATCACCCGAGTAGAGCTCCTGTTCGAGCCGGGTGCGTGTGTCGTCACCCAGCAGGTTGCTGATGTTGCTCCAGATGCGCTGGCTCTCCTGTTCGTAGGCATCGGGGTGATCGAAGCCGAGGCGATAGAGTTCACGCAACTGCTCCTGCACCTGACCGCGTACGTCCTCCACCACGTCCAGCCGATCGAAGACAGTGGTGAGCTGGCTGCCCTGCTCGGCATCGTAGAGTCGCTCTATCAGTACAGAACCGTCGCTGGACTGGCTCCACTGGCTGATGGCGGCCTCCAGCTCCGGATTGGGGGTTATGGTCTCCTGCACGGGGGCGGGCTCTCCCTGAGAGCCCTTGCCGGGCAGCTTGGTCATCGGGTTCTGGCTTGCGCTGGTGCTTTGGCTGGCCGCTGTGTCGCACTGGGCCACGGCTGGGCTGTCAGCGGAGCCGGATTGCGGCTGGGACGCTGTGGTGGTGGATTGAGCCTGCCATTGCCAGAGGTTGAGCAGCAGGGAAGCCAGCAGGATCGGCGCCAGATGAAGTGTACGCATCTTGGATTCTCTTGAATAAGTGAATGCCCCCTGGTGCGGGGGTCTCTTATGATAACCGTAACGTCTGATACAAGCAGCCCTGACATGCAAAGCATCAACCGACGAGCGTCCGTCATTGAGTCGGCCTGCCCATGGCTCTAGAATCGGCAGCCAGCCTGTCATTATCTGAGGAAATGTTATGAATGGATTGTCCCCCCTGCGTGCCGAGCCCGCCCGTCACCCCATCGGGCGTGGCTGGGTCTGGGTGCGATCCGGCTTCGATATTTTCAACAAGGGCATGGGCGTCAGTGTTGCCATGGTCCTGATCTGGTTCGTGGTCGGCCTGCTGCTGGAGCGTCTGCCGGCGGGCGGCCTCATCTCCCAGTTGCTCTACATGGTGTGGGGCGCCGGCTGGGTGGTGGTGGCCCAGCGCGGCTATGAAGGCAATCAGCTCAAGTTTGTCGACTTCTTCGCCGGATTTCGCAACAAGCTGACTCCGTTGATGCTTGGTGGCCTGCTGGTGCTGGCTCTGTTCACTCTGATCGGGCTCATCTGCCTGGGGTTGCTCTCCATGTGGGGGCTCACCTCCCTGCTGACCCAGGATCCCGAATCCCTGGTGGTGACGGCGGCGCAGGCACAAGGGCTGCTGCTCTGCCTGCTGCTGGGGCTGCTACTGTTGATCCCCGTATTGATGGCCATCACTTTTGCGCCCGCTCTTATCTATTTCCACGATGTCAGCATATGGCAGGCTGCCAAGCTCAGCTTCAAAGGTTGCCTGACCAATATGTGGCCTTTCTTCTGGTGGGGGTTGATCGCCGCCGGGTTGATGCTGTTTGGTGCCGCCCTGATGTTGATAGGCCTGCTGGTGGTGATACCGGCCCTCAATTACTCCATCTATGTGGCATATCGGGATATCTATCTGGATGTGTCCCAAGAGGGACAGTCAGAGGCGCCATTGACCGGCTTCGAAGCCTGATCCGGATACAGTTGACCGGAATGTCATGAACAAGGGGCCTGCGGGCCCCTTTTTGTATGGCGGAATTATTCCTGCCACATGGGGGCGGCCGCCATGCGTACCACCAGAAAATCGAGAAAGCTGCGCAGCAGGGGTGACATCTGTTTGCGGGTTCCATAGACCCCGTAGACCCCGAGCCGTTTGGGTTGCCAAGCCTCGAGCAGTGGTACCAGGGCGCCACTTTCCAGGTGGGATTGCACCGAGTAGCGGGGCTGCATGCTGATGCCGGCGCCACCCAGAGTAGCCTCCAGCAGCAGGTTGGATATATTGGCACTGAGATTGCCGCTGACCGGCACGGACTCAGGCCCGTCGGGTCCCTGAAACTCCCACAGGCTCTTGCCGAAATAGGTGTAGGTGAGGCAATTGTGCAGGGCGAGATCCTGTACCTTGTGCGGGAGCGGGTGTCTGGCCAGATAGGCCGGGCTGGCACAGACCACGGAGTGGCAGGTGCCGAGCCGGCGGGCCACCAGATTTGGATCCAGATCATTGGTAATGCGGATGGCCAGATCGATCCGCTCCTCCACCAGGTTGACGGTGCGATCCAGCAGCAGGATATCGATGGCGGTACCGGCATACTGGGCCAGATAGTCGTTGGCGGCCCCCACCAGCAGGGCTTCGGAGATTGAGTAGCTGCTGGTGATGCGCAGTTGTCCCTTGGGCGCTTCATCGCCCCTGATGGCGATCTGCTCCATCTCCTCCCCCAGTGCCAGCATGGCTCTGGCACGGTTCAGTGCCTCTTCCCCCGGGCCTGTCAGGCTCAGGCGCCGGGTGGTGCGATGCAGCAGACGGGCCCCCATCCATTGCTCCAGTTCAGCGAGGTAGCGCGTTACCATGGCGCGCGACATCTCCAGTTTCTCCCCGGCGCCACTCAGGCTGCCCTGTTCGACAACGCTGACAAAGACCCGTAATGCGGTCAGTCGATCCATGTGCAGCCCCTCTATATGCTCGATTAATGCAACAGTTATGCGCTCATTATGCTGTATTTGTACCGATAATGATCCAATAAACTGTGTCCATCTGATGAACCCCTGATGACTTGATGAGGAATACCTGATGAACAGCACCCTGATCCGCAACCTGGCCCTGGCCACCACCCTGCTGAGTGGCGCCGCCATGGCTGCTCCCCTGACAGTGACTGTCTACAACCCGGGCGAGAAGGCCATCTTCCCTGTCTCCTCCTCTCTGGTGGCCGGTGAAAAAGAGGCCATTCTGATCGATGCCCAGTTCGATGTGAAAAATGGTCAGGCCCTGGTCGACATGATCAAGCAAAGCGGCAAGCAGCTGACCACCGTCTATATCAGCGCGGGTGACCCTGACTTCTACTTTGGTCTGGAACCCATCATGGCGGCATTTCCTGGTGTCAAAGTCCTGGCTGACCAGCATGTGGTCGACCACATCAACAAGACCAAGGATGACAAACTGACCTATTGGGGACCTATCCTGGGCGCAGGTTCACCCAAGACCCTGACAGTACCGGAAGTGATGAGAGCCTCTTACCTGACCCTCGAAGGCGAGAAGATCGAGATCAAGGAGATGAACACGCCGACCGCTTATCTGTGGGCGCCGTCCATCAAGACCGCATTGGGTGGTGTGCCGGTTTATCACGGTGTCCACGTCTGGATGGCGGACAGCCAGACCAAGGAAGCTCGCGCTCACTGGGTGAAGACCCTCAACGAGCTGCTGGCCATGAAACCCGAGCGTGTCGTACCAGGCCACTTCCTGGGGGCCGCTCCCAAGGGCACCGAAGCCGTGACCTTTACCCGTGACTATGTCCAGCGCTTCGAGCAGACACTCGCCAAGTCCAAAAACGCTGGCGAGCTGATTGAAGGTCTGAAGAAAGCCTTCCCGTCCCTGCCTGTCGACGATGGTCTGGCCATCGGTGCCAAGGTCAACACCGGTGAAATGAAGTGGTAATTGCCTGACGCCTGCTTCCCTGTGTTTTTTACCGGGCCCTTGGGCCCGGTTTTTTTAGCCAAACAATCGAGAATGAATCACATGAATGAGACAAGCCTGCATTACGTATATGACCCTCTCTGCGGCTGGTGCTATGGCGCAGCCCCCTTGCTGCAGGCGGCGGCCGGGATCCCCGGTCTTCGCATAGAACTGCATGCCGGCGGCCTCTGGCTGGGCGAGCGTCGTCAGCCGATGGGTCAGGCCCTGCGTGACTACGTCCGCCCTCATGACGAACGGATCCAGGCCCTGACCGGCCAGCCCTTCGGCGAACGCTATTTCAATGAGCTGCTGCTGCGCGATGGTTTGTTGCTCGACTCGGAGCAACCCATCCGCGCCATCCTGGCGATGTCGGCGTTGGGCAGCAAGGGTTTGACCCTGCTGCATCGCATCCAGCAGTCCCACTACCGCGACGGCATCTGGATAGGTTCCCTCGAGCACCTGAACAGCCTGGCGGCGGAGCAGGGCATTGACGCCGCGGTATTTGCAGATGCTTATCAGAACGTGGATCTGGCCGGCCATCTGGTGGACAGCCAAGGCTGGATGCGTCGCCTCGGCGGACAGGGCTACCCCACGCTGGGTCTGGTGCAGGGGGAGAAGGTGACGCGGCTGTCCGCTGCTTCCTTCCTGGGTGAGCCGGCGGCCTTTGTTCGCCAGATCCAGTCGGTGATGGGACGCTGAATCCGAATCCGACGGCTGGCTCACGGGATAAAAGCGAACCTTTGCTGAAGGAGGCTGATTTTTACTATCTGCTTGGCCCTCATGCTATCTACGGGCATGACGATATATTGACTAGTGGATAGTTTGAAAATCATCCACTGCGATCATCACGCTATGCTCTATAGGGATAGCTCGGGAGTTCGGCTCCACGGGTTTGCGTCTAGCCGCCAAGGATACCAATCATGTTCAAAAATATGTCTATAGGTCAGAAGTTGAGCGCCGGTTTTGCCGTATTGGCCCTGCTAGTAGTTGGGCTTGCTTGGTTTTCCATCACTCAGCTCTCCCATCTCTATGAAGATACTGCAACCATCTCAGGAAATTTATTGCCATCGACTCGTTATGCCAGCCAGATGCATGTGGCCATTCTTGATGCCCGTCGCTCCGAGCTGGCTCAGGTCATCGGTGGCTTGAACAAGGACAATCAGGAGGTCAGTGACCGTACCGCCACCTTTAACCAGGCGAAGCAGGAGTTTGATTCTGCTGCGCAAAAATATGGTGCCTTGCCCTTCAGTACCAATGAAGAGCGTCAGACTTATGAGCAGCTGGTTTCCGCCGGTGCCAAATATTTCTCCGTGCATGAAGAGCTCCTTGCGGCATTCGCCAATGGCGACCTCGAACGGGTCAAAAGCCTGCGCAAAAACGAGACCCGTGCCGCGCTGGAAGAAGCGGGTGCCAAATCTATCCGCCTGCGTGAGCTTAACAATGAGTTTGCTGACGATATGGTGAAGTCGGTGGCCGATCTTTACAGCAGCTCGCGCACCATGAGCATCGTCGTGAGTCTCATGACAGTGCTATTCGTGGTGATCGTGGCCTGGTTGCTGACCGGTCAGATCCGCAATCCGGTGATGGCCCTGCTGGAGCAGACTCGCAAAGTATCTGCCGGTGATCTGGCGGCCCACCTCGACATGAATCAGTTTAATAACGACGAGCTGGGGCAGCTGGCCACCGGATTTGGCGACATGCAGAAAAATTTGCGCAACCTGGTCAGTGAAGTATCCGGTTCCGTGGTGCAACTGAGCTCGGCAGCCGAAGAGATCAGCGCGGTGGCTCGTCAATCCGCCAACAATATGAACAGCCAACAGCATGAGCTGAATCAGCTGGCCACCGCCATGAACGAGATGCAGGCAACGGTACAGGAGGTCTCCCGCAATACCAGCGATGCCGCCAGCGCCGCCAGCGCCGCCAGCAGCACGGCCGAACTGGGCGCACGTACCGTCAATGACTCCATCAAGCGCATCGAGCAGGTGGCCGGCGCCATCGAGAGCACGGCCGTGGTGATCCGTCAGCTCGGTGATGACAGCCGCAACATCGGCATGGTGCTCGAGGTCATCCGCGGGATCGCCGAACAGACCAACCTGTTGGCGTTGAACGCGGCCATCGAAGCAGCCCGGGCTGGTGAGCAGGGGCGTGGTTTCGCCGTGGTGGCCGATGAGGTGCGTACCCTGGCGAAGCGGACTCAGGATTCCACTTCCCAGATCAACACCATCATCGCCGAACTGCAGCAGCGGGCCGAGCAGGCCGGCACGACCATGCAGCAAAGTCAGGACATGATGAACTCCACCGTGAGCACGGCGCGAGAGGCGGGGGCGTCCATCTCCGAGATCAGTGGCTCTGTGGAGAGCATCTCCCACATGAACATACAGATTGCGACTGCGACCGAAGAGCAGGGCGCGGTGAGCGAAGAGCTCAACCGCAACGTGGTCAATATCAGCCATGCCTCGGAAGAGGTGGCGGCTGGCGCTACCCAGATGGCACAGGCCTGCAACGACCTCAACCACCTGGCGACCCAGTTGCAGGAGATGGTACGTCGCTTTCGGGTGTGATGACTTTTGCCGCTTGATCTGGCCGGGATCCTGGATCCCGGCCTGCTTTGTTTTTCCACCCAGCCCTCTTTTCCATTCAGTCGCCATCCCTTGTCCCTCTGGTCTTTCTTGGGCATGCTAATGGCCCCATTGGTTGGCAGGATTCTGGATGTATGAACCTTCGCGATCTCGAGTATTTGGTAGCACTGGAAGAGGAGAAGCATTTTCGCAAGGCAGCGGAGCGCTGTTTCGTCAGTCAACCCACTCTGAGCGGCCAGCTGCGCAAGCTGGAAGATGAACTGGGGGTGATCCTGATTGAGCGCACCTCACGCAAGGTTCTGTTTACCCCGGCCGGTGATGCCATGGCCCATCAGGCCCGCAAGGTGCTAAAAGAGGTACGTGAACTCAAGAGTATCGGCCAGCACTTTGCCGAACCCATGTCCGGCGAGATCCACATTGGTTTCATCCCTACCGTCGGACCCTATCTGCTGCCCCACATCATTCAGGATCTGCGCGAGCATTTTCCCAAGCTGGAGTTTTATCTCTATGAGGAGCAGACCCAGGTGCTGCTCAAGCGGCTGGAGGATGGTGAGCTGGACTGCCTCATTCTCGCTGAACTGGCTGGTATGGAAGGGTTTGGCTCCATTCCCCTCTATCAGGAGCCCATGTGGCTGGCAGTGCCGCAGCATCACCCGGAAGCCAAGGCAAGGGCCGTGCCGCTCAGCAATCTCAAGGGCAAGAAATTGCTGATGCTGGCCGATGGCCACTGTCTGCGTGATCAGGCGATGGGGTTCTGTTTTGCGGCCGGTATTGGTGAGGATCAGCGTTTCAAGGGCACCAGCCTGGAGACGCTGCGCAACATGGTTGCTGCCGGCAGCGGCATGACGCTGGTGCCTAGACTCGCCGTGCCCGCAAATACAGAGGAGGGGGGCGTCAGTTATCGCCCCGTGATCGACCCCGTGCCGGGACGAACCATTTCATTGCTCTATCGGCACTACTCGGTGCGCAGACCCTGCTTCAACGAGCTGGCCGCCCGTATCTCCAGCTTGATGAAGAGACAGCTTGGCTGAAACGACAAGAGTGAAAAAAAACCGGCGCCCTGGCGCCGGTTTTTTATCTTGAGCTTTCGCCTAGAAGATATCGTCGGTAGACACGGGCCCGTCAGTGGGGGAACCGTTACCGTCATACACCTGATTGCCGTCCGAGCTCTGGGTCGCATAGCGCGTTGGTTCTGTACCTTCCTTGAAGAACTCTTCCATGCTGCTGCCATCATTGCGGTTGGTCAGCAAACCAGTTTCACGGTCGATCCGTACAGTGATGATTCCCTCTGGAACTGGCATCTTGCGCTCTGGCACCTGTTTGAGTGCCGTCTTCATGAAGTCGATCCAGATGGGTTGTGCAGCACCGCCCCCAAACTCGGCTCTGCCCAGACCACGCTGGTGGTTGTCAAAACCAATCCAGGAGGTGGCGACCAGATTCGGGGTATAGCCGGAGAACCAGGCGTCACGGGATTCGTTGGTGGTGCCCGTCTTGCCGGAAATGTCATGCCGTTTGAGGTCGCGTGCCGCACGCCAGCCGGTACCACGCCAGCCGTTGCCACCCCAGATGGCGGTGGTCAGGGTATCGGTAATCAGGAAGGTGCTCTGGGTACTGATGGTCTGCGGTGCCATGTTGTTGGGCACGACCGGATCGATCGGGCACTGCGCCTTCCAGTCGGGGGTTGTGTTGACATAGGCATCGGCACTGTCGAGACCGGCTGCGGCCAGCACGCCACAATCACGACAGGCGGCGGCAGGGTTGGCCTGATACAGGGGCTCCCCGAAGCTGTCTGTCACGTCTGTGATGAAATAGGGGGTTACCTGGAATCCGCCGTTGGCCATCACAGAGTAGCCGCGAACCACTTCCAGTGGAGTGAATTCGGCAGCGCCCAGCGCCAGCGATTCATTGGGGGAGATGGTATCGCGTGCGAAGCCGAAGCGGGTCAGGCCATCAATATAGGTAGCCAGGCCAATGGCGCGCATCAACCTTACCGACATCACGTTTTTGGACTTGGCAAGGCCGAGGCGCAACGAGGTGGGGCCTTCATAGATGGCTGGGGAGTTTTTGGGCTGCCACATGGGGCCTTTTGAGGGATCCCACTGGTTGATCGGCGCATCGTTGATGAGAGAGGCAAGGGTATACCCTTGCTCAAGCGCGGTGGCATAGAGGAAGGGTTTGATGTTGGAGCCAATCTGACGGCGCGCCTGGTCGACCCGGTTGAATTTGGAGAGCTCGAAGCTGAAGCCGCCAACGAGTGCCTCAATTGCGCCATCCTGCGGATTCATGGCAACCAGTGCTGCGTTGACCTCAGGGATCTGGGAAAGCAGCAGCTCTTCACCTTTTTCCCGTACCCAGATTTGGGCGCCGACTTTCAGCACATCGCGAGCGGAGCGAGGAGCTAAGCCTTGGCGATCGTCGGTAATGAAAGCGCGGGCCCACTTGATGCCGTTCCAGCCGAGTTCAGCCTGCTTGCCATTTTTCAGCACCAGGGTTGCACTCTTGTCATCCAGTTTGGTGACAACGGCGGCCATCAGGGGGTCATAAGTGGGCTGTTTGGTCAAATGGGTCATGATTTGGTCATAATCCCAGTCTGTCTCCCCCGCTTTCCACAGCTGGGCCGTCGTGCCACGGTAGCCGTGACGGGTGTCGTAGTCGAACACGCCATCCATCAGGGCCTGGTGTGCCGCACGCTGGCGCTTGGCCGTGACAGTGGTGTAGACATGCAAGCCCATGGTGTAGGCATCTTCACCAAACTGCTCCACCATCTTCTGGCGCACCATCTCCCCTAGATAAGGGGCATTGAGGGTGATCTCGGCGCCATGATAACGAGCCTTGATCGGCATTTTGGAGGCTTCATCATACTGGGCCTGAGTGATCTTGCCGGTCTCCAGCATGCGGCCCAGCACTACATTGCGACGGGCAAAGGCCCGTTCAGGAGACCGGATCGGGTTCAGCATGGACGGTGCCTTTGGCAGGCCGGCGATGATGGCAATTTCATCCAGCGTCAGATCCTTGACCTCTTTACCGAAGTAGACCTGTGCAGCAGCCCCGACCCCGAATGCACGGTAACCAAGCGGTATCTTGTTGAGATAGAGCTGCAGAATCTCGTCCTTGGAGAGGTTCTGCTCGATGCGCCAAGCCAGGAACACTTCCTTGACCTTGCGCACTATGGTCTTTTCGTTAGTCAGGAAGAAATTGCGGGCGACCTGCTGGGTAATGGTACTGGCACCCTGACGGGCATGACCGGAGACGGCCCAGACGGTTGCGGCTCGAATGATACCAATAGGGTCTATGCCCGGGTGCTCATAGAAGCGAGCATCCTCGGTCGCGAGCACGGCATCGATCATGGGTTGTGGAATTTCATCCAGATGCAGCGGGATGCGACGAATTTCGCCAAATTGGGAGATCAATTCCCCATCCCGGCTGTACACCTTCATCGGGGTGGCCAGTTTGACGTCGCGCAGCGCGGTCACATCGGGCAACTGGGGTTTGATGTAGAAGTAGATACCGATGAGGCTGGCAACACCCAGCACAGCACCCAGTATCATGACAATAAACAGGCGTACGAGCCATTTCAGCATGGAAGAACTACCAATCGTCTTAAAATTAGCCAACGGGCGCAGAGTATAGCCCTTTTGCCTCCCTAAATTCGAGGTTTTCCTGACAGTCACAGGGGGCCTCGAGAAGAGGCGGGAGGTTAGCATTCTGTGGCGCAATAACCAAGGGGCAGCGGCCGTAGCAAGAAAGCGAGATTCATCACTTTTCGGTATAAACTTTATGACATTGATAGATAGAGCATTTAGGATGAGTTAAGCCATCACCTTGAGGTGGGCTGTCCTACAATCAATTCTAAAACCCAATAACGCATGGATGTGTATATGTTTGGGCTATTCAATAAAGGTTCGCTGCTCCCTCTGGCGGGTATTGATTTCGGGAGCCAGACCATCAAGGCCGTGACTATCACCGGACGCCTCGGCAAGCTGCATTTCGAATCGGTGGCCGAAGTCGTGACGCCAAAAGGCACCTTGGTCGATTATCAACTGCAGGATATCGAGCGGGTCAGTCAGTCTCTCAAGGCCCTCAAACGCCTTATCTCAGGTAATAGCCAGTATGTGGCAACGGCTGTTACCGGTTCCAACGTGATCACCAAGGTCATTCAGGTTGATGCAAGCCTGGGTGAGCACGAGCTGGAAAATCAGGTCCAGATGGAGGCCGAACAACTTATTCCCTTTCCCCTTGATGAAGTGAGCCTGGATTTTGAGATCCTCGGCAAGGTCAACGATCAGGATCGCCAGGAGGTGCTGTTGAGCGCCGCCCGCACCGAGAGCGTGAGTGGTCGGGTTACTGCCCTGGCCGAAGCCGAGATGACGACCAAGGTGGTAGATGTGGGGGCTCATGCCTTGGGTCGCGCCGTCCTTGCCTGTCTGCCTGATTTACTTGTCTGGGAAAAGCCGGTTGGCGTGATCGATATTGGTGCCAGCGCCATGACATTTGCCGCATTGGTCAAGGGCGAGGTGATCTACTCCCGTCTGCAGAATTTCGGCGGTGATCAATATAGCCAGGCATTGGCCTCTTTCTACAACCTGTCACTGGATGATGCCGAACAGGCCAAGCTGCAGGGCAAATTGCCGGTCGACCACGAGCTGGATGTGTTGCTGCCTCACATCAATGCCTTGCTGCAACAAGTCAGGCGTAACGTTCAGCTGTTTTGCAGTTCTTCCGGACACAGGGAGCTATCCAAGCTGGTGCTGACTGGTGGTGGCAGCTTGCTACCGGGGCTTGTCGCCCAGGTCGGTAATGAACTCAATTGTGAAGTATTGCATCCCGATCCTTTTGCCCTGTTTGGCAAACCCAAAGGGGAGGGGGGGCTTGCACACGGTGCCAAGTACATGACGGCGCTGGGTCTGGCATTGAGGAGCTTCACACCATGTCAAATATAAACCTCCTACCCTGGCGCGAAGCCAGAGCCCAGCGGCAGAAGAAACAGTTCGGGGTCATGCTCGGGATTTTCCTGGCGATCACCGCGTCCCTCGGTTTTGCGGCCGACTGGCTGGTTGAGCAGCAGATCAGCCATCAGCAGCAGCGCAATCAACGCTTGCAGCAGGAGATGACCATACTTGATGCGCAGCTCGGCGAGATCCGGTTGCTCAAGGAAAGGCGCAAGGAGCTGATCGATCGCATGCAATTGATTGAACACCTGCAGATGCGTCGCAATCTGCCGGTTCGGTTGTTCAACCAGTTGCCCTCACTGGTACCCAATGGGGTGTATCTGAACACGCTAGCCTTGCAAGACAACCGGATCGATATCAACGGCAAGACTGAAGCTTACGGTCGGGTTGCCAGCATGATGCGGCGTATCGATGGCTCCGGTTGGTTGGGGCAGTCACAGATCAGCACGATTTTTGCGGCCGATGTTGCACCTGTCTCGCTGAGCCAGTTTTCCATGATGTTCCAGGTTACAGCTGCGGCAGGTGCCGCTGTCGATGCGGTTAAGGGGCCAGAATGAACCTACAACAGCTCAATGAACTGGATCTCAACAACATTGCCAGCTGGCCCAAGTTGGCCAAGGGCATGTTCATCCTGCTTTTCTGTGCACTGCTGGGCGGTGCCATCTATTACTACGTGATTGCGAATTCATTGACCTTGTTGACCCAGGAAACCAGCAAGGAGGCTGAGCTGAAGGCGCAATTCGAGAGCAAGGCGATGCTGGCTGCCAATCTGGGTGCATACAAGATACAGATGGTGCAGCTTGAGCAGTTGGTTGATACCCAGCTCAAACAGTTGCCCAATACTCACGAGGTGGCGGGCTTGCTGGACGATATCAGCTTCATTGCGACCGACAATGGTCTCAAATTGAATCGAATCAACTGGGAGCCTGAGATAAAGCACGAGTTTTCCACCGAACTGCCGATGCGGATCGAGGTGGTTGGCACTTACCATGAGATTGGCAAGTTCACGGCAGACATGGCGGCACTGCCGCGGATCGTCATCCTGGAGTCGTTCACACTGGGTCAGAGCAATGAGCCGGACGAGATGATCAGCATGTCGATGCTGGCCAAGACCTACAAGTACAACGGCAAGACAGTGGGACAGAAAAAATGAGAATGATCTGCATACTGTTGCCCGCGTATCTGCTGACCGCCTGCGGTGGGCAGGATGATATGGATAACTATGTGGCCCAGACCAAGGCCAGACAGCCTGTGCCTATCGAACCGCTGCCTGAAATCAAACCCTTTTCTCCCATGCCCTATCACCTCAGCGATCAGCGCAGCCCCTTTATTGCGCCCCAGCCTGAGGCCAGCAGCGCCAAGGTGGATGCCAAGGTGAAACCGGATTGTGCCCAGATAGTCGCCAACAGGGAGAAGGAAGTATTGGAGAATTATTCGCTGGCCAGCCTGATCATGCAGGGATCGCTCGGCAAGCAGGGTCAGTTGTGGGCCTTGATCCGGACGCCGGATGGCCAATCCGTCCGTGTGGGACTCAACCAACATATGGGACTGGATCAGGGACGGGTGATCAGGATCACTGACACTTATGTGGATTTGATTGAGACTATACCGGATGGCAAAGGATGCTGGGTGACCCGAGAAACTCAGCTGGGCATGGCCAATCTTGAAGCAAAACGATAATCAGGGATGACTGCGATGAGAACAACAATCGGTACTGTAACCAGAGTTGCCCTGCTGTTTTGCGCCGGAGCATGGAGCCAGGCTTGGGCTGTGGCCACTTTGCAAGAGGTGAAGGTAAATCCGCTGATGGCTGATCAGCTGTTGCTGGAGCTGAGCTTCAGTGAACCGGTAAGCGGTTTTACCGACCGACTCTCCTATGAGCCCAATCAGCTGTTGCTACATGTGCCGGGGGCTGTGGGCGCGCTCAATGTCAATCCGCTGCCCATCAAGCAACAGGGGGTCGATAATCTCAAGGTTGAGGGCAAGGGGGCCGGGCTAGACATCAAGATCGCACTCGATCAATTGACCCCTTATCAGGTGCATCAGCAGGGCAACAAGCTACTGGTGGCTCTGGGAGACAAGGCGACCATGCCGCTGCCTGCCACGACTTCATCCTCTGGGTTGGTGGCTCCCCAGCCGAGCTCGTCTGCACTTATCAATACCCAGGCAACAACCTCATCGGCATTGATCAACAGCCAGCAGCTTGCCCGCCAGAGTGCGCCAGTGGCGGTGCCTGTGGCCAGCAAACCTGTTTTGCCATCCCCGCAAACGGCGACCAATAGTGCCTACTTCAACTCCGTCAACGGCGTTGATTTCCGGCGTGGCAAGGATGGGCAGGGGGAATTTCTGGTGACGCTGGACAACAGCTCCGCAGCCGTGGACGTCAGTAGCCGTGGTCAGACCGTGCTGGCCAAGTTTCATGGCACCCGGGTTCCGGACGACCTGCTTAATCTGATCAATGTGCAGGACTTTGCCACCCCGGTCTCTCAGGTGGAGGTGTTCCGCCAGGGCAATGACACCCTGTTTGAGCTCTCCGTCAACGGGCAGTTTGATTACCGCTACGATCAGGCGGACAAGATGTTCATCGTCGAAGTGAAAAAACGCACCGCAGCGACCGCTGGCAAGCAGTATCAGGGCAAGCCGATTTCGCTGAACTTCCAGGATATTCCGGTGCGCACCGTGTTGCAGCTGATCGCCGATTTCAACAATCTCAACCTGGTCACTACGGACTCAGTGGCGGGCAATATCACGTTGCGGCTGGATGGTGTGCCTTGGGAACAGGCGCTGGACATCATCCTCAAGGTGAGGGGGCTGGATAAACGACTGGATAACAACATTCTGCTGGTGGCGCCGGCAGAAGAAATCGCCGCCCGTGAGAAGCAGCAACTGGAGAGTCGCAATCAGGTAGCTGATTTGGCACCGCTTTATACCGAATACCTGCAGATCAACTATGCCAAAGCATCTGAGGTAGCGGCCCTGCTCTCCTCCGAAAGCACCAAACTGCTCTCTTCCAAGGGGGCGGTGAGTGTTGATGAGCGTACCAACGTACTGGTGGTCAAGGATACCGCCGACGTGATCAGCAACATCAAACGCATGCTGGACATCCTCGACATTCCGGTCAAGCAAGTGGTCATAGAAGCGCGCATGGTGACCATAGATGACGGCTTCGATGAGGCACTCGGGGTACGCTGGGGCGTGACCAAGAATGATGGTCACGGCAACAGCACCTCGGGCACCATCGAGGGCAACGACGGCTCCGGCAATAACAACGGTGGCTCTACCATCACCCGACCGGGTGTGGATGACAGGTTGAATGTCAACTTGCCGGTGACCAATGCCGCCGGTACCTTGGCATTTCAGGTGGCGCGTCTGGCGGATGGCACTCTGCTCGACCTCGAACTGTCGGCGCTTGAAAAAGAGAGCAAAGCCGAAATTATCGCGAGTCCTCGCGTCACCACTGCCAACCAAAAACCGGCGCTGATCGAGCAGGGGACCGAGATTCCCTATGTGGAGTCCTCCTCCAGTGGCGCTACCTCGGTCACCTTCAAGAAGGCCGTGTTGAGCCTCAAAGTGACGCCACAAATCACTCCCGACAACAGGGTGATACTGGATTTGACCGTGACCCAGGACACCAAGGGTGAAACCGTACCAACAGGGACTGGTGATGCCGTCTCCATCAATGCCCAGTCCATTACCACTCAGGTGCTGGTTAACAATGGTGAAACGTTGGTGCTAGGTGGTATCTATCAGCAGACTATCAAAAGTGATGTCAGCAAGGTGCCTCTGCTCGGTGATATCCCGGGGCTCGGGGTGCTGTTTCGCAAGACAACCAGCGAGAATAAAAAGCGGGAATTGCTGATTTTCGTGACACCGAAGATAGTCACCGACGCCTTCTGAATGCTTTACATGTGAGGGTAAAACACATATAACCTTACGCCCCAATGAGGCTGGGGCGTAAGGGCTGCGGTTGCCAGTCCCGATTTCTATTGAGATAATCCCCCTCCTGATCCATCGCAAGACAAGGTTCATAGGTACCCCGATCGAGTGTTTGTCGGGGTCGTACAGTTTGTAATTACTAATGAAAAGACATGGCTGAGAAACGCAATATTTTCCTGATAGGTCCCATGGGTGCGGGCAAGAGCACCATAGGTAGACATCTGGCAGAACAACTGCATATGGAGTTTTTCGACTCAGATCATGAGATTGAGCGCCGCAGTGGTGCCGATATCGGCTGGGTGTTCGATGTTGAAGGCGAAGAGGGTTTCCGGATCCGCGAAGAGAAGGTCATAGGCGACCTTTCAGAACAGCAGGGTATCGTGCTGGCGACAGGTGGCGGTGCCATCAAGAGCCGCGAAACACGGAACAAGCTTTCTGCTCGCGGTATCGTGGTGTACCTCGAAACAACGATTGAAAAACAGTTGGCACGCACACAAAGAGACAAGCGCCGCCCACTGCTGCAAACCGAAGAACCACCGCGTGAAGTACTCGAGCGTCTGGCTCAGGAGCGCAATGCACTGTATGAAGAAGTAGCTGATTTTGTCATCCAGACTGATGATCAGAGCGCTAAAATTGTTGCCAATCAAATTGTTAAGTTGATCGGCATGTAATCTAGAGGACGTCCATGGAAAGGTTGAAGGTCGAACTGGGTGAACGTAGTTATCCCATTGAGATAGCCGCAGGTCTGTTGCAGCATGCAGAGGTGCTGACACAAACCATCAAGGGCAAGCGGGTCATGATAGTGACCAACACCGTTGTCGCACCCTTGTACCTTGAGCGGATTATCCAGTTGCTGTCCGGATTTCAGGTTGAACACCTGATCTTGCCGGATGGCGAGGCCTACAAGACCCTGGCAACCTTCGAGCGGATCATGTCTGCTCTGCTGGAAACCAACCATGGTCGTGACACCACTCTGATCGCCCTGGGGGGCGGTGTGATAGGGGATGTTGTCGGCTTTGCTGCGGCAAGCTACCAACGTGGCATTCCTTTTATTCAAGTGCCTACCACACTGCTCTCCCAGGTTGACTCCTCCGTCGGCGGCAAGACCGCCGTCAATCATCCCCTCGGCAAGAACATGATTGGTGCTTTTTATCAGCCCAAGCATGTGGTCATCGATACCGAGTGTCTCAAGACTCTGCCTGCCCGTGAGTTTGCCGCCGGCATGGCCGAGGTGATCAAGTACGGCATCATATGGGATGCCGAATTCTTCTCCTGGCTCGAAACCAACATGTCCCGTCTGCAGGCGCTGGAACCGGCTGCTCTGGCGTATGCCATTCGCCGTTGCTGCGAGATCAAGGCCGATGTGGTAGGGCAGGACGAGACAGAACATGGTGTACGTGCCTTGCTGAACCTGGGCCACACCTTTGGTCACGCGATTGAGGCTGAAAAAGGCTATGGCAACTGGCTGCACGGCGAAGCCGTTGCCGCAGGCATGATGCTGGCGGCGTTTACGGCCGAGGCGCGTGGCGAGCTGGATAACCGGCAGCTAGTCCGTATCCGCGATCTGCTGCTGGCGGCCAATCTGCCCATCCAGGCGCCGGCCGAGATGGATTTTGATGCCTTTATTCGCCATATGCGCCGTGACAAGAAGGTACTGGAAGGCAAGCTGCGGCTGGTGTTGCCAGTCGGTATCGGTCATGCACAGGTGGTAGCCGATGTCTCTGATGCTGAATTGTTGGCGGTGATCGAGTCTGGTCGTGAGTAATAATAAACTGCTTAAGCTTCCTTCCCAGCGGCAGCTGGTTGACCGGCTGCTGCACCTGATTGAATTCAATCACCCTTTTATTTTTCTCTCCGGCAAGCACGGTAGTGGTCGCGGCACGTTATGTGAATCCGTGCTCGGTGCCTTGCCCGAAAAAGTACGGGTCGTGAGCCTGATTGGCAGCCCTGCCATGAAGATGGCGGACGTGCGCCAGTTGCTGTTACCGCAGGTGGTGGCAAGGCCGCTGTTCAATCCGCAGGATGCACTGGCAGACAGCTTCTTTCGTATGCTGGAAGGAAAATCCGCCACCCTGCTGCTGCTGATCGAGCGCGCCGATGAGTTGCCTGCTGAGTTGGTTGGCGAGTTGTGGAGCCTCTGTCGTCACAACGATACCCTGCCCGTGCCGCATCAGCTGGCCATAGTGCTTTCCGGCAGTGACGTCTGGTGTCGCAACCAGAAGGCCCTGTTGAAAGGACGGGCCATGCCGGCCCTGGAGCTGGAAGTCGCGCCGCTGAGCGCGCCAGAGCAACGTATCTTCTTGTATGAGAAAGCCAAAGAGCTCAAGATCCCGACGGCCCTCTTGCCCAAGCTGAAAGTGGAAGAGATCCTGAATGCGGCAAATGGACATCCGTCCACCATCATGCAGTTACTGGAGGATATCATGACCGACAGAAGGCCCAAGAAGCGTCAGGCCGAGTTGCCCGTCAAGAAGATTGCGACCGTGCTGGCACTGGTCGCCGCAGGTTTGCTTGCCCTTAGCTATCTGCTGCCAGCCCTGTTCAACAACGAGAACAAGGGCACTGCGCAGGACTCCTCGCAAACCGAGGCCTTGCCTATTCCTGTTTCCGGGGGAGATCCCCTGACGATTGATGGTGAACGCGATAAGCAGAAAGGTGGGCAGGACAGCACGAATGCCAACGGTGATAACCCGAGCGGCGTGGTACGCGACTGGCAACCCGATGCCAAGGCATTGCCCAAGTCAGTCGAGAGCGAGACGTTGACCACCGAATCGACCAATTACGAGGGTCGCCGGGTGGTGATCTCCGATGAAGTGGTCGAGAAACTGATGAAACAACCCCATGTCAGCGGCGCCTTGCCCACGGCTGTGGTGGACGAACTGACGGGTGCCGACTCTCAGGCAACCCCGACCCAAACCGCTCAGACCCAGAATGCATCGACCCAGGATACACAGGCCAAGTCGGCCACCACATCGAACCAGAGCACTCCCATTGCCCCCCAATCTGCTGTCAAGTCAGCCGAACCGGTTGTAGAAGCACCCAAGGTAGCATTGACGCCGGCGGCGACCCTGAACAAGAAGCCCAAGAATCATTACAGCGTCCAGCTGATGGGGGCAAGCAACACTAATGCCGTGGACAAGTTCGTGGCCGAGCATGCACTGGCCGGCAATATCTGGGTCTACAAAACCCAGTTCCGTGGTAGCCCCTGGTACGTGGTGCTGCAGGGAGATTACGCCAATACCACCCAAGCCAAGGCTGCCATTCGCAAGCTCTCCCCTGCTCTGCTCAAAGGGCAGCCCTGGCCCAAGTCGTTCGCTCAGATACAAAAAGAGTTGAAGCAATAGCCATTGCGCCCGGTAAGGGGGTAGAATCGTCCCCCTTTTTTGGTCGATGCCTTCTTAACACCGGATTTCCATGAAAAAAACACGCGCTTTTTTAAAATGGGCCGGGGGAAAATACTCCCTGGTTGAAGAGATTGCCGAGCGTTTGCCGGCCGGGCGTGTGTTGCTGGAGCCCTTCGTCGGGGCCGGGTCCGTGTTTCTCAACACCGACTACGATGCCTATGTGCTCAATGACATCAATCCGGATCTGATCTGCCTTTACAATCATCTCAAGGTGATGCCAGACAGTTTTATCGCCGAAGCGCGCAAGTTGTTTGTGGCCGAGCACAATCACAAAGCGGCCTACTATCGGCTGCGCACCCAGTTCAACCAGACCGAGACTACTTTCGAGCGGGCACTGCTGTTCCTGTTCCTCAACCGCCACGGTTTCAACGGGCTGTGCCGCTACAACAAGAAAGGCGGTTTCAACGTACCGTTCGGTTCCTACAAGAAGCCCTACTTCCCGGAGAAAGAGCTGTGGGCTTTTGCCGAGAAGGCGCAGAAGGCGACCTTCATCTGCGAAAGCTACGCCGATGCAATCAAGCGTGCCGAACCGGACTGGGTGATCTACTGCGATCCCCCCTATGCGCCGCTCTCCACCACGGCGAGCTTCACCACCTATTCCGCAGGTGGCTTCACCCTGGATGATCAGGCCATACTGGCGCGACTGGCCCGTCACACGGCGGCCCGCAAGGGGGTGCCCGTGCTCATCAGCAACCACGACATAGAGCTGACCCGCGAGCTCTACCGTGGTGCGCGACTGGACGAGATCCTGGTCAAGCGTACCATCAGCCGCAACGGAGGCAGCCGCAACAAGGTGGCCGAGCTGCTGGCGCTCTACCCGCCCGGTATCGAGCCGGAGCAGGGTTACTACCCCAGCGATGCCGAGCTTGTCTCACTCGGCTGACCTTCTGGCGGCACCTCCGGGTGCCGCTGCTGTTTCCAGCTTCTGCCGCTCTTTTCCCAGAGTCTATGTGGGGGACTGAGGTCACAGAGGAGGGAAGTTGCATCTGTCATCCTTTCCAGAGGTTGGGTGTTTCCACCGGACATTTGCGGTAAAGCGGACGGCCCATTTTTTCCTCCCTGTGTTCGGGTCGTTTTCATTGGATATTTGCGGTAAAATTGCGCCGCTTTTTCTGCCCGCTAGCCAATGGATGACGCTGATGAAAGACTTTCTGATTGCCCCCTCGATCCTTTCCGCCGATTTCGCCCGTCTGGGCGATGATGTTGCCAGGGTGCTGACCGCCGGTGCCGACGTGGTGCATTTCGACGTGATGGACAACCACTATGTCCCCAACCTGACCATAGGCCCCATGGTCTGTCAGGCCCTGCGCGACTATGGCATAGAGGCGCTCATCGATGTGCACCTGATGGTCAAGCCGGTGGATCGCATCGTTCCGGACTTTGCCAAGGCGGGCGCCAATCTGATCACCTTCCACCCGGAAGCGTCCGATCACGTGGATCGCACTCTGGGCCTTATCAAGGAGCAGGGCTGCCAGGCGGGTCTGGTGCTGAACCCGGCGACGCCGCTCACCTGCCTCGAATACGTGATGGACAAGCTGGATGTGATCCTGCTGATGTCGGTCAACCCGGGCTTCGGTGGTCAGAGCTTCATCCCCGGCACCCTCGACAAGCTGCGCCAGGTGCGCCGCCTGATCGATGAGAGTGGCCGTGACATTCGTCTCGAGATCGACGGCGGCGTCAAGGTCGACAACATTCGCGAAATTGCCCAGGCGGGTGCCGACATGTTCGTGGCCGGTTCTGCCATTTTCAGCCAGCCGGACTACAAGGCCGTGATCGACCGGATGCGCGCGGAGCTTGCCCATGTCGAACGCTGAGCGTGATTTTGATCTGGTGCTGTTCGATCTGGACGGCACCCTGATCGACAGCGCCCCTCAACTGGCGCTGGCGGTCAACCGTACCCTCACCGAGCTGGGACTGGCCGAGGCCGACGAGGCCGTGGTGCGTACCTGGGTCGGCAACGGCGCCGACAAGCTGATCCAGCGCGCGCTGGACTATCGCGCGGCGCCCGAGCTGTTTGCCAACGCCCGTCCGCTGTTTGACCGCCACTATCAGGCCTGCCTGCTGGAAGGGCTGGCCATGTATGACGGGGTAGAGCAGAGCCTGCGTCGCCTGCAGGCGCTGGGTTACCAGCAGGGGATCGTGACCAACAAGCCGAGCCACTTCGTGCAGCCGATCCTCGATGCCCTCGGCATCGGCGACTGTTTCGCACTCTGGCTGGGCGGCAACTGCGTGCCCGTCAAGAAGCCGAGCCCGGATCCGCTGCTGCACGCCTGCCACGAGCTGGGCGTCAGCCCGTCGCGCACCCTGATGGTGGGCGACTCCGAGAATGACGTGCTGGCCGCTCAGGCCGCCGGCATGAAGGTGGTGGGACTGACCTACGGCTATAACTATGGCCGCCCCATTGCAGATTCTCGCCCGGACTGGGTATGCGAGCAGTTTGCCCAGCTTGATGCACTCTTGGCCGAATAGGGCCGCTGGGCTGGCCGAATAACAAGGATTAATACTCTCATGACTAAACCTATCGTACTGAGCGGGGCTCAACCGTCGGGTCAGCTGACCATCGGCAACTACCTGGGGGCCCTGCGTCAGTGGGTCAACATGCAGGACGACTTCGACTGCCTCTACTGCATCGTCGACCTGCACGCCATCACCACCCGCCAGGAGCCTGCCGCTCTTCGCAAGGCATGTCTCGATGCCGCCGCCCTCTATCTGGCGGTGGGGATCGATCCGGCCAAGAGCACCGTCTTCATCCAGTCTCACGTGCCACAGCATGCCGAGCTGGGCTGGATCCTGAACTGCTACACCCAGATGGGTGAGCTGTCACGCATGACCCAGTTCAAGGACAAGTCCGCCCGTTTCGAGAACAACGTCAACGTTGGCCTGTTCGGCTATCCGGTGCTGATGGCGGCAGATATCCTGCTCTATCAGGCCAATCAGGTGCCGGTCGGCAACGATCAGAAGCAGCATCTGGAGCTGACTCGCGACATCTGCACCCGTTTCAACAACCTGCACGGTGAGGTGTTCACCCTGCCAGAGCCCTTCATCCCCACCGACGGGGCACGGGTGATGAGCCTGCAGGATCCGACCAAGAAGATGTCCAAGTCCGATGACAACGAGGCCAACTTCATCGGTCTGCTGGAAGATCCCAAGCAGATCGTCAAGAAGATCAAGCGTGCCGTGACCGACTCCGACGAGCCGGCCGTGGTGCGATTCGATCCCCAGAACAAACCGGGTGTTTCCAACCTGCTGACCCTGATGTCCGGGGTGACGGGTCGCTCCATCCCCGAGCTGGAGCTGCACTTCGAAGGCAAGATGTACGGCCACCTCAAGACCGAGACTGCCGAGGCTGTCGTTGCCTTGCTGGAACCCATTCAGGCGCGCTTCCGCGAGCTGCGTCAGGATGAGGCCCATCTGCAAACAATTTTGGCGGCAGGTGCACAAAAGGCACGTGAAAGGGCTGAAAAAACCCTGACCAGCGTATATGATGTAGTCGGCTTCGTTCCTCGAGCCTGACATACTGGGAAGGTGTAGTAGAAGAGAGCTGGGTATTTGCGCCTGGCTTTCTTTGTTTTACCCGTCCTGCTATTCGTGAATTCATCTTCCAATTTCAAACGCGGGCTTCTGCCCCAAGAGTAAGCATGTCTGTCGAATCCAATACCATGATTGAAGAGCTGGGTGACAAGGGTCACTGGCTGCGTAAATTCCGCAAGGCCAAAAACCTCAATACCCTGCAGCTGATGGTTTCCAATGCCATCGACAAATACCACAAGACCCCTGCCATTGCCGCCGCCATCTATCTCGCTGAGTGCCAGCGCGAGCGCGAAATGGAACAAGGTCGTTATCTGGATCGTTGATTAACTTTCCCTGATTACCCCATGCTGTTGCTGATCGATAACTACGACTCCTTTACTTGGAACCTGGTGCAGTATTTTGGCGCCCTGGGACAAGAGGTGGTGGTGAAGCGCAATGACGAGCTGACGCTGGACGCCATAGCCCGGCTCTCCCCACGTTATCTGGTGATCTCCCCCGGCCCCTGCACGCCCAATGAGGCGGGTATTTCCCTCGCGGCTATCTCTCATTTTGCCGGCCAGTTACCCATTCTCGGCGTCTGTCTCGGTCATCAATCTCTGGCCCAGGCCTTCGGTGCCAAGGTGGTGCGTGCCCGTGAGGTGATGCATGGCAAGACGTCGCTTATTCGTCATCAGGGCAAGGGTGTATTTCGCGGTCTGAACGACCCGCTGCGGGTCACCCGTTACCATTCGCTCATCGTGGATCAGGGCACGCTGCCCGACTGTTTCGAGATCACCGCCTGGAGCGAGCACGCAGATGGCTCCTTTGACGAGATCATGGGCCTGCGCCATAAGCAGTTGAATATAGAGGGAGTTCAGTTCCATCCGGAGAGTATTTTGAGCGAGCAGGGCCACCAATTGCTGGCCAATTTTTTAGCAAATTCCTGAATAGTTGTGACCGGTCTCCCAGAATCGAAATGAGGCCAAAAATATTTTTCATGACACTTTATTCACCTCCCTCCCTGTCCAAATTATCTCTTGCCAATACCCCCTGAGCCGTTATGCAATGCGGTTGCCTAAAATCTCACAGGTAATCGAACATTGTTCCCTGTAACTCGCTTTGTTGCAGACTTTTAGCTTTTTTTCTGTGACAATGCCGATGTGTTTACATGGATTTAACTTTTGGGCGGTGGATTATTCTGTCGCCAGATCGAAGGAGAGCAATATGTCAGAGTTGTTGGCAGTGACACGTGAAGTGTTTGATGAAGTGATGGTTCCCAACTATGCGCCCGCCAAGATCATCCCGGTGCGTGGTGAAGGGTCACGTGTCTGGGATCAGGAAGGCCGTGAGTATGTCGATTTTGCCGGCGGGATTGCCGTCAATGGTCTGGGCCATTGCCATCCCAAGCTGGTCGAAGCCCTGAAAACCCAGGGCGAGAAACTGTGGCACCTCTCCAACGTAATGACCAACGAACCGGCCCTGCGCCTGGCCAGGAAGCTGGTCGCCGCCACCTTCGCCGACAAGGTCTATTTCTGCAACTCGGGCGCCGAAGCCAACGAAGCCGCTCTCAAGCTGGCCCGTCGTTATGCCATCGAGAAGTTCGGGGCGCACAAGACCCAGATCATCGCTTTCCATCAGGGTTTCCACGGTCGTACCTTCTTTACCGTCAGCGTTGGTGGCCAGGCCGCCTACTCGGATGGTTTCGGTCCCAAGCCGGCGGATATCACCCATGTGGCCTACAACGATCTGGCGGAGCTGGCTGCGGTCATCTCCGACAATACCTGCGCCGTGGTGATGGAGCCGCTGCAAGGGGAGGGCGGCATCATTCGTCCGACCGACGAGTTCGCCAAGGGCGTGCGTGAGCTGTGCGACAAGCACAATGCCCTGCTGGTCTATGACGAGGTGCAATCCGGGGTCGGCCGTACCGGCGATCTGTTTGCCTATATGGGTTTGGGTGTCACGCCGGACATCCTCACCAGCGCCAAGGCGCTCGGCGGCGGCTTCCCCATCGGCGCCATGCTGACCACCAATGAAATCGCGGCTCACCTGAAAGTGGGTACTCACGGCTCCACCTACGGCGGCAACCCGCTGGCGTGTGCGGTGGCCGAGGCGGTGATCGACGTGGTCAACACCCCGGAAGTGCTCAGCGGCATCAAGCACCGTGAACAGCTGTTCCGCGCCGGGCTCGACGCCATCAATGCCAAGTACCACTGCTTCAGCGAAGTGCGTGGCAAGGGCCTGTTGCTCGGCGCCGTGCTGAACGACGACTACAAGGGCCGTTCCCGTGACTTCCTGCTGGCCTCCATTGATCAGGGGCTGATGGCACTGGTAGCGGGTACCAACGTGGTGCGTTTCGCTCCGTCCCTGGTTATCCCGGAAGCGGACATCAAGGAAGGGCTGGCCCGGTTCGAGAAAGCGGTTGCCCAGGTGGTTAACGCCTGATCCAAATTGAGGTGGGGAGCCCTCCCGGCAGGAGCCGGGACCCCACCTGTCGTCAATGAAAGGGAGTTGTCATTTATGTTGGTTATCCGTCCCATCGAGCAAAAAGATTTTGCCGGTCTCAAGACCTGTGCCATCGAATCCGGCACCGGCATGACCTCGTTGCCCGTCAACGATGAACTGCTGCAGCGCAAGATAGATGCCTCGACCCAGACCTTCTCGGACAAACCGGCGGGTAAGGGTGATTGCCTCTACTTCTTCGTGGCCGAGGATCTGGAGACCGGCGAAATGGTCGGTACCTGTGCCATCGATGCGGCCGTGGGCCTGTCCCAGCCGTTTTACAACTATCACATCGGCAAGGTGGTCCACTCTTCCCCCAAGCTCGGCATCTACAACGTGGTCGAGACGCTCACCCTGTCCAATGACTACACAGGCAATTCCGAACTCTGCACCCTGTTTCTGCGTGAATGCGCCCGCGAGGGGCTCAACGGCCGCCTGCTCTCCAAGCACCGTTTCCTGTTCATGGCCGAGCATCCCGAGTTGTTCGACGATACCGTCTTTGCCGAGATGCGCGGTGTCTCCGATAGCGACGGTCACAGCCCCTTCTACGAGTGGCTGCAAAAGCATTTCTTCTCGATGGATTTTCCCACCGTCGACTATCTCACCGGCATCGGCAAGAAGCGTTTCATCGCCGAGCTGATGCCCAAGTACCCCATCTACGTCAACCTGCTGAGCAACGAGGCCCGGGCCGTCATCGGCCAGACCCACGAGAAGACCCGTCCGGCCATCAAGATGCTGCAGGACGAGGGCTTTGTGAACCGGGGGTATGTCGACATCTTCGATGCCGGCCCCACCGTCGAGTGTGACGTGAAGAATATCCGCAGCGTGCGCCGCAGCCAGAGGCTGCGGGTGCTGGTGGGTGAGCCCATCGGCGGCAAGACCCATCTGGTCTGCAACACCCGCTATGAGCACTACCGCGCCTGCTACGGCAATATCCGGGTCGATCTGGACAAGCATGAGGCCATCATTCCGCCCAAGATGGCGACGGCACTCAAGGTGCAGGATGGCGACATGGTGCGTGCCGTCGATCTCGATTGAGCCGTATTGGCAGTAAAACCGCATATGAAGCAGGCAGCCGAGGCTGCTTGTGAACCACAGGGAGTGAATGGATGAGCCAGTTAGTACAACTGATAGACGGTCAATGGCTTGCCGGTGAAGGCAAGCCGTTCGAGTCAAGGGATCCGGCGAAGAACGAGGTGATCTGGCAAGGGGGCGCCGCCAGCGCCGCCCAGGTGGATGCCGCCGTCAAGGCCGCCCGCAGCGCCTTCTACCATTGGTCTGATATGAGCCTGGAGGCGCGTCTTGCCATAGTGCGCCGTTACGCCGAGCTGCTCGGCGAGCACAAGGAGGCGCTGGCGCTCACCATAGCCCGCGAAACCGGCAAACCGCTGTGGGAGACCCGCACCGAAGTGGCCGCCATGCAGGGCAAGATCGCCATCTCCATCCGCGCCCATGACGAGCGCACCGGCACGGTCGAAAACCCCATGCCGGGCGCCAAGGCGTTCGTGCGCCACAAGCCCCACGGCGTGGTCGCCGTGTTCGGCCCCTACAACTTCCCGGGCCATCTGCCGAACGGTCACATAGTGCCTGCGCTGATCGCAGGCAATGCCGTGGTGTTCAAGCCTTCCGAACTGACCCCCATGGTGGCCGAGGCCATGCTGAAGATCTGGCAGGAGGCGGGGCTGCCCAAGGGCGTGCTCAACCTGGTGCAGGGCGAGGTGGAAACCGGCAAGGCGCTGGCGGGCAACCCGGATATCGACGGTCTCTTCTTCACCGGCTCGTCCCGTACCGGCCACTTCCTGCACCAGCAGTTTGCCGGTCAGCCCGGCAAGATCCTGGCGCTGGAGATGGGCGGCAACAACCCGCTCATCGTCAAGGATGTGAGCGACATCGACGGCGCAGTTCACGCCATAGTCCAGTCCGCCTTCATCACCTCCGGTCAGCGCTGCACCTGCTCGCGCCGTCTGTTTGTCGAGCGCGGCGCCCGGGGCGATGCCCTGGTCAAGCGTCTGGTGGAGGTGGTCGGCCAGATCAAGGTCGGCCTCTATGACGCCGCCGAACAACCCTTTATGGGCGCCATGATCAGCGAGCGAGCTGCGCTCGGCATGGTCGAGGCGCAAGCCAAGCTGCAAGGGCTGGGTGGCGAGAGCCTGCTCACCCTCAAGCACCTGGAAGCGGGCACC
The DNA here is from genome assembly GCF_054052465.1 of Aeromonas enterica. Classification (NCBI taxonomy): domain Bacteria; kingdom Pseudomonadati; phylum Pseudomonadota; class Gammaproteobacteria; order Aeromonadales; family Aeromonadaceae; genus Aeromonas; species Aeromonas enterica. The sequence goes on from NZ_JBSTYL010000004.1 coordinate 104,275, forward strand.
GGCTTCGTCTCCCCGGGCATCATAGATGTCACTGCTGTGAGCGCGCTGCCGGACGAAGAGTATTTCGGCCCGCTGCTGCAGCTCATTCGTTACGACGATTTCGATGCCGCCATCGACCAGGGCAACGCCACCAGCTTCGGCCTCTCGGCCGGCCTGCTGGGTGACAGCGAGGCGGACTGGCAGCACTTCTTCAAGCGGATCCGCGCCGGCATCGTGAACTGGAACAAGCCCATCACCGGCGCCTCCAGCGCCGCGCCGTTCGGCGGCATAGGTGCCTCCGGCAACCACAGGGCTAGCGCCTACTACGCCGCCGACTACTGTGCGTACCCGGTGGCTTCCGTCGAAGACAGCAAAGCCGCCATGCCGGATCAGCTGTCCCCCGGCCTGACGTTCTAAGCAAGACAAAGGCGGGCGCTTTCTGCGTTGGAGCCAGCGCCTGACCACGACAATAAAAGGGGCACTGAACAGGTGCCCTTGTCTGTACCCGCAATCAAAGGAAAGAGAGATGCAAAAGGATATCGACACCCTGTTCGGTCACTTGTGGGATAACTACATTCAAGTCACCCCGAGTGCCCTCAAGGTCCACACCCTGCTGGGTGGCGGCGAGCCCATCGTCAACGATCACGTGGCGTTTCGCACCTACAACCTGCCCAAGCTGGGGCTGGAGAAGCTGGCCGCCCACTTCCTGGCGCTCGGTTACGAGCAGAAGGGCGAGTACGTGTTCAAGGCCAAGAAGCTCTACGCCAAGCACTTCGAGCATAAAGATCCGGATGCCCCCAAGGTGTTCATCAGCGAGCTGAAGGTGGAAGAACTCTCCGAGGCTGCCCAGGCCATCATTCACAAGCTGGCGGATCAGGTACCCGATCACCTGACCGATACCCAGGCATTCCTCTACACGGGCGCCCCCTGGCAGGTCTCCTGGGATGATTACCAGACCCTGCTGGCGGAGAGTGAGTATGCAGCCTGGATGGCGGCTTGGGGTTATCGTGCCAACCACTTCACGGTCAACATCAATCGCCTCAAGCAGTTCGATACCATCCAACAGGTCAACGCCGCCCTCAAGGCGGCCGGCTTCGTGCTCAACACCGTGGGGGGCGAGGTGAAAGGGGACCCGCAGGTGATGCTGGAGCAATCCTCCACCATGGCCGACAAGGCGGACGTGGCCTTCACCGACGGCGTGCGTACCATCCCGAGCTGCTTCTACGAGTTCGCCCTGCGCTACCCGCAGGCCGACGGCGTGCTCTACCGGGGCTTCGTCGAAGCCTCGGCCGACAAGATCTTCGAATCTACCAACGCCATGTAACGGCGATGGCTGGCAAAACGCCCCGCGAGGGGCGTTTTTTTATGGATTTTACGCAGGCCAGATGCCCCTTTACCCGCCTTGGCCCTGTGCTCCCGGGTTTTTCGCTGGCATGAAACTGCCCGCTTGAGCGGACCATCGCGCCCTCTGGCGGTGGATATCACACCTTGTGCGGAGTCATGTCATGAAGATCGTTCGGCCTGTTTGAGGCTGCGCTGGTTACCCATTCGGGGTGAGCCAGTTTGCAACCGCTGATGTAGAGTGGGGGTCCAACCCTTCGGAGCCCGCTATGTTTCGCTATCACTTCTTCAAACAAGGCCAGTCATTTACCTATCTCGATACCTGGGCGGTCGGTTATGGCGATGAGCGTCGCCAACTGGTCGAGCAGGGGTTTGTGACTGTCGTTGCCCCCTCTTTTGCCGATACCCCGTCCGAGACGCTGACGCTGTTGCAGGATCATGAGGCGCTGGAAGAGGAGTGCAGGGCGCACAATCCGTGGTATACCGTCACCGGCATTCTTGGCCAGCTGGGGGTGAGCTGATGGCCCCGTCTGGCAAGGGGGTTGGCGTTGTCACGCTGCTGCGCTGGTCCGTCTTGAAAGGGCCACTTTGTCGCGGCCTGTTCAGCGTCCTGTTTATCTATCTGGCGTCCCTGCCAGCGGATCTCTATTTCACTTTCCATTGGGAGATGGCCCTGGGCCTCTTCCTGCTCGCCTTCCTTGGCGGACTTTGGCAGCAGTGGCGAATGTTTCGCTAACCCGGTCTCACACCCGTTGCAGCGCACCTTCGGTGGCCAGCAAGGTGGTCATGCCGCCGGCCTTGCCTGCCTCAATGCCGATCTGGGTATCTTCGAACACCAGGCAGTTGGCGGGATTGGCACCGAGCAGCTCGGCCACCTTCAGGAAGGTGTCCGGGTGGGGCTTGTGGTTGTCGATATCATCGGCACTGACCAGCACCGAGATATAGGCATCCAGGCCGGTATTTTTCAAAATGCGCTGTGCATGATCCCGCGATGAGCCCGTGCCTATGCCCATGGGTACCTTGCCGTGGCAGCGCTTGACCAGCTCCCACATGGAGGGGAAGACGCTGACCTTGTCGATATGTGCCAGATAGAGAGCCACCTTGCGCCGGGTGAAGGCATCCACATCGATATCCAGCCCGTGCTGCTCAGCCAGGATGGTGACTATCTTGCGGGTGGGTATGCCGCCGTATTCATTGAGCTGCGCCCGATTGAACGGCAGACCGAATTCGGCGCTGGTTGCCTCCCAGGCATCCAGATGCAGGGGCATGGAGTTCACCAGGGTGCCGTCCATATCGAAAATCAGGGCGTCGTATTGATCAAACCGGAACTGCTCGGACATGGGTCTGCTTCCTCTTGAGCCAAAAGTTCACACTACCAGATCCACCGGGCATGTGCCGCGACCTTCGTCATGGTTGCACGCTGGCGGCGCCATGGCAGTGGTTTTGGCCATCGGTTGATGATTTATGAGACAATAATAAGCTCTGTGCCGCAGATTCTGGCATTTCAAATTAGCGAGCCCATATATGTCCCCAAAAACCATTTTCTCAAGCGTGGCCCTGGTGATCGCCCTGGGTTCACTGGAAAAGAGCATAGTCACCACCCCGCTGCCCATCATAGGCGCCGAGCTGAACGCCGGTGCCGCCCTCACCTGGGTAGTCACCGCCTACCTGCTGGCGGCCACCGCCGCCCTGCCCATCTACGGCAAGCTGAGCGACATGTTCGGCCGGGTGCGCATGCTCAACATCGGCATCGGCCTGTTTCTGGCCGGATCCGTGGCCTGCGGTCTGGCTCAGGATCTGCCGACCCTGCTGGCGGCCCGGGTGCTGCAAGGGTTGGGGGGAGGCGGCCTGATTGCGCTCGCCTTCACCGTCATCGCCGACAGCATACCGCCGCGGGAGGTGGGCAAGTATCAGGGTTATATTTCGGCCGTCTATGCGGTCTCCAGCATCGCCGGCCCCCTGCTCGGCGGCTACTTCACCGAGCAGCTGAGCTGGCGCTGGATCTTCTGGATCAACCTGCCGCTCGGGGCGCTTGCGCTCTGGCTGGTGAACCGCAACCTGGGCCACCTCAATGTGCGCCGCCACAGTCGTTTCGACTGGAAGGGGGCCGCGCTGCTCATTACCGTCACCACGCTGAGCCTGTTGCTGCTCTCGCCGGAGACTGCCCTGCCCGCCATCTGGCTGGCGGTGGGGTTGGCGATAGCCCTGCTGCTGCTTATTCTGGTGGAGCGGCGTGCCCACGATCCCATACTGCCCGCCCATCTGGCCCGGCTGCCCGGTTATCTGGTGAGCGTACTGCTGGCGCTGGCCTCGCAACTGCTGATGTTCGCTGTGCTGGTCTATCTGCCGCTGCAGATGCAGTGGCAGAAGGGGATGGGAGCCAGCGAGAGCGGTCTCTACATGGTGATCTTCATGGTCTGCATCACAGCGGGAGCCTTCGTCGGCGGCAAGCTGATCGGCCGCACCGGTTACTACAAACGCTTCGTGGTGGTAGGTTTTGCCTTGGCGGCGCTGGCGCTGTGGCAGATCCACTTCGATGTTTGGGCCAATCTGGGGCTGGGCTTCGCCGGTCTGGGGCTGGGCCTGGTGCTGCCGGCGCTCTCTGTGGTGGTGCAAAACGCCCTGCCACGGGAGGATCGCGGTATCGGCATGTCGCTGTTCAACTTCGGCCGTGAGCTGGGGGGCGCGGTCGGGGTCGCCATCTGCTCCGTGCTGTTCCATGCCGCCCTGCCAGCGGGCACCAGCCACAATCTGGCCAGCCTGAGCCCGGCCGAGCTGGCTCCCGGTTTCAGTGCCACCTATATCGGCATGGCGCTGATCGCCACCGCCGCTTTCCTCATCACGCTGCTGGCGTTGAAGCGGCACGAGCTGGCCAGCATCCACGCCTGAGCAACCGTCGACATGCAATAGCAAGAGGGCTCCCTGCGGGGAGCCCTCTTTGTTATCCGGTGCCACCGGCCGGCCCGTTGCACTGATGGGCGTGTGCCCAGAGCGCACACCTGCCGGGATCACATGGCGGGTTTTACGGGGCACAGCAGAGCAATGGCGCTGCCGAACAGCAGCATGGCCAGGGCGGCCATGGCAAAGGCGATGGACAACATGCCGGCACTGGCCAGACCGGTGAGCACCCGGCTTGCCAGTCCCCATTCAAAGCTTTCCACCAGGCCCGTGACGACAGAGGCGGCGCCAAACAGCAGGGTGGCAGGCAGCATCATCTTCATTCGGCCCAGACGATCCGAGAGGGTACCCAGCATAAGCTCATCGGCCCCCACCAGAAATGCAATCAAGAACAGCAATATTTTCAATAACATATCTTCTACCTTAACCATGCTCAATGTGGTCGGCGGCGGTGAGGGACGAGGTCTCCACCACCCGATCTGGCCAGTGGGCGACGAACTCCCGTTCGTGGCAAACCAGCACCACAGTGCCTGGATAGCCCTGCAAGGCCTGCTTCAGGGCCGCTTTGACGTCGGCATCCAGGTGCGTGGTCGGTTCATCCAGCACCAGCAGGTTGCTGGGTTGCAGGGCCAGTCGGCACAGTTTCACTCTGGTCTGCTCGCCGCCACTGAGGGAGGCAATCGGCTGCACGGCCTGCTTTCCCGTGATGCCAAACCGCGCCAGATGCTGCCGGGCCACCTTGTCATCCACGCCCGGGCACACAGCTTTCACCAGATTGACAGGTGTGGCATCCGGGTCGTGCCAGCACAGCGCCTGCTCGAAATAACCGAGCTTGAGCGCCGGTGACAGGGCGAGCTGACCGGCCAGCGCGGGCAGTTCACCCACCAGGGTTTTCAGCAGGGTGGATTTGCCTATGCCGTTGAAACCGGCAATCACCAGCTTGTCGCCACGGCTCAGGGTCAGCGAGATGGGCGCCAACAGGGGGCCTTGATAGCCAATGACCAGCTCAGTGGCGGCGAGCAGCTGCTGGCCACTGTGCGGGGCCGAGCGAAACGAGAAGGAGAGGGACTTCTCCTGCTCCGGTGCGGCCAGCCTGTCTATGCGTGCCAGCTGCTTCTTGCGGCCATTGGCGATGCTGGCATTGACCCCGGCCCCGTTTTTGTCGATGAACCGTTCCAGCTTGTCGATATGTCGCTGCTGCGCCAGATATTGCCTCCCGTGGGCGGCATCCTCGCTGGCTTTCTGGGCCATGGCCTTGTCGACATTGCCCTTGAATTTGCGGATTTGCTGCCGGTCTATGTCGCAAATGGCCGTGGCAATCCGGTTCAGGAAGGCCTGGTCGTGGGAGACCAGCATAAAGGCTCCCTTGAAGCCGCTCAGATAGTTCGCCAGCCAGTCGAGGTGACGGGTATCCAGATAATTGGTCGGCTCGTCCAGCAGCAGGACATCCGGCGCGAGCAACAGCAGGCGGGCCAGCATGACCTTGTGCCTTTGTCCGCCGCTCAATTCCCCCAGCCGGGTATGCATGCCCAATGGCGTGATCCCCAGGCCATCAGCCACCGCATCGATGCGGCTGTCAATCTGATAAAACGACCGGCTTTCCAGGCTGGCCTGCAGGGTGGCGGCGCGTGCCAGATGGCGGGCTTGGACACGTTTCGCCGGGCAGGCGTAGATGGCCATCATCTCGGCCTCCTGCCGGTAGAGATCCGCAAAGGCGGATTGCAGCTGATCGCGCACCCTGGTCTGCGGATCCATCTCGCCATGCTGATCCAGATAACCGAGGCGCACTGCGGGCTGCCAGAGGATATCGCCCCCGTCGGGCAACAGCTCCGCCTGCAGCAGTTTCAGCAAGGTGCTTTTACCTGCCCCGTTTTTTCCCGTGACGCCGATATGCTCGCCGGCGAAGAGGGTGAAATTGGCCTGCTGGTAGAGGGTCTTGTCACCCATGTGACAAGTCAGGTTTTGAATGGTGAGTAAACTCATGATGCTACATCCATAAAAAAACGGGGGGCGGTACTTGGCGTACCGGCCCCCCGTTTCAAGCAATATTGAAACTTTGTCCTGAATATCAGAAACAAAAAGGCCGGCGATGAAGCATCTCGCCGGCCTGAGTCTCCTGTTTTCATCAGATGCGGGGTCGCCTCCCTGTGAGAGGGCATGCACGCAGCTGATGAAGATTCAGAAGAGGAATGGCTCCGGGCAACACTTCATCGTGTCAGTGCACGGAGCACAGCCTCCTGACAGAGCATTTGAACAGGATGTACAACATGGAAAAGCGGTCCAACAAAAATTCTGCTCGCAAAGTACGCATGTTTCTGGCGTCAGTCAACCGGATGCCCTGCAATGAGCTCGATGCTCAACCCGCATATATCCCCCCTGGCGCTATCAACAGGCACCTGATTTTCACCCGCGCCTCCTCGGTTTACGGCTCGTACAGCCAGACGGCGGCCTGATAGGGAGCGAAGGTGGTCGTGGGCACATCCGGGTAGTTGCCTATTAGCAGGGTGGCACTTTCTTCCACCTGGTCAAAGTGCGGCATGACCAAGGGACGCTCTGTGAGGTTGGCGAGCAGCAGCAGGGTGTGCCGCTCTCCGCTTGCCGGATCCTGCCAGCGGCGGCGGTAGCTGATGCGCTGCGGATCGTCACCATCGAGCAGCTCGAAGTCGCCATGGCGAATGACGGGGTGGGCTTTGCGCAGGGCGATCAGCTGGCGGTAGCAGTGAAACAGGGAATCGGGGCGGGCCAGCTGCTCGGCGGCATTTATCTCGAGGTGGTTGGTGTTGAGCACAATCCAGGGCGTGGCGGTGCTAAAGCCTGCGTGATGGCCGGCATCCCACTGCATCGGGGTGCGGGCGTTGTCGCGGCCGATGGCATCGAGCCGGCGGGCGAGCTCGGCAGGATCCAGCCCCGCCTGGCTGGCACTGTAGTGGATCGCTTCCACGTCGCGCAGCTCATCGGTTTGCCAGTGACGGTTGGTCATGCCCAGCTCCTCTCCCTGATAGATGAAAGGGGTGCCCTGCATCAGGTGCAGCACCATGGCCCACAGCTTGGCGCTGGTTTCGCGCCACTTCGGGCTGTCGTTGCCAAAGCGGGAGACGGCGCGGGGCAGGTCGTGGTTGCCGAGAAACAGGCTGTTCCAGCCCCGGTCGTGCAGCCCCTGCTGGTGGCGGGCCATGGCCCGCTTGAAGGCGAGAGGGTCAAAATGCGATGACCACTTGTCCTGCCCCAGCCCCAGATGTTCGAAGTTGAACACCATGCTGAACTCGCTGCCATTCGGGTTCGAATAGTGCTGCATGTGGGCGAGATCCGCTCCCCAGGTTTCACCGACCGTGATGATCCCCTTGTTGCCGAAGCTGGCGTGGTTGAGCTCGCGGATATAGTCGTGCAGGCGCGGGCCGTTGCTCATGGCAAGGGGCGACCACTCCTTGCTCACCATGTCGATCACATCGAAGCGAAATCCTTTGATTCCTTTGCCCAGCCAGAAGTTGATCACCTGCGCCATTTCGGCCCGCACCGCCGGGTTGTCCCAGTCCAGATCGGCCTGGCTTATGTCGAAGTTGTGCAGATAGTAGAGATCGAGCTGCGGTACGTATTGCCAGCCGCTGCCGCCGAAGATGGACTGCACCGGGTGGGCGTCGACGAAGGCCCGGTCCCGGAATACGTAATAGGCCTGATAGCGGGGATCCCCCGCCAGCGCCTCTACAAACCACTCATGCTCGGTGGAGGTGTGGTTGGCGACGATATCCATCATGATGCCGATGCCGATGCCGATGCCGTGAGCGGCCGCGTCGGCTATTAGCTGTTCCATCTCGGCCAGGGTGCCGAAGGCGGGGTCGATGGCGCGGTAGTCAGCCACGTCATAGCCGTTGTCACGCTTGGGGGAGCGATAGATGGGAGTGAGCCAGAGCATATCGACCCCCAGGGTGGCCAGATAACCGAGGCGCTGGCGGATGCCGTTGATGTCGCCCATGCCATCGCCATCGCTGTCCTGAAAGCTCATGGGATAGATCTGGTAGATGACGCACTGGTCGAGGTGGAGCGGGTCTCTGTTCATCAGCTGGGCCGGTTGGGGGAAGCGATGTTTTATCTTACGCAGATGCGCGGGTACTCGACAGGGTGAGGGAAGGTTTGAAAAGGGTTCCATAGTTGGCTGATTGCCAAAAGTGAGGGGAGGGTCACAGCGCCGCCATCCTGTGCCGGGACAGGGATGGCGGCGCCTTGGTGCAAGATGTTTGGACGTGTTATTGGGCAGCCCTGGCCGGTTCGCCGTGCTGCTCCTGCTGGCGTTCCGCTTGCGCCTCCAGCTCCTTGCCGAGGAAGTAGTTCAGGAAGGTACGGATCACCGCAATGATGGCGAGGCGGATCAGCTCCTCCTTGCTTGGCGCGACTGTGGTGGCCAGTATGTCGGCGGCGAGCTGGAACTCCAGCGCCAGAATGAGCCAGCTGCCGAAACAGAGGCGGATGCGGGGGAAACCGGGGGCGTGATCCCGGATTCGTGCCGCCAGCCAGAGCGTTTTGCCAAGCCCTATCACCACGCAGGCGATGGAGATGATCTCCAGCAGCAGCTGGAACAGCTCGACCCCGTGCATCATGCCCTCTTTCAGGCTTGCTATCTCAAACACGTTCGGCTTCTCCACGGTTCAAAAGGAATACTATTAACATATTGCTCGGCCAGGGCCAAATCCGGACCGGGCCATCCATCAGGCGATCAGTTTGAATTCAATCACATAGAGCGGCGGCAGTTCGGGATAGATATCCCTGATCACCTGCTTGAGTTCGGCGAGGGTCATGTTCTCCTGGCGGGCGTGCTCGTCGCTCAGTTCATCGAAGGCGACCGCATTGACCGACAGCACTTCTATGACGCCGAACGGCTGGTGTTCCGGGTTGGTGAACAGGGCGAGGCGCTGGCCGGGTTGCCATTGGGCTTCGCTCTCGTCGCGGATGGTGATGGTCTTGCGGCCAGCCTGAATATCGGCCACGAAACGGCTGAAAAAAGTTAACTCGGGGTAGGTATGGATAGACATGGATGCTCCGATAGGGGTGAAGAGTGATTCGAGATTAAAGGTCGAGATAGGTGCGCAGCCTGGCCAGGTCGGCGATGGTGGGGCCGTCAGCGCCGTCGCACACTATCCCCTGTTTGACCAGCTCCTTGAGGGCGCGGCGGTAGACGCGCTCCGTGGTGCCAAAGCGCGCCGCCTCGTGGGAGCGCTTGCGCGAGCCCAGCATGGGGGTGCGCTGGCGCTCGCGCCACAGTTCAAAGGCGATGTTGTAGGCGATGGGGTGCAGCAGGCGGCTGGTGGTGATGTCCAGGGTATCCAGATAGTCGCTGGCCAGGGCTGAGGCGAAGAACAGAGTCAGCTCGGGTTCGGCCAGCAGCCGCTGGGCCAGCTTGTCGGCGCAGATGACGGCGGCGTCCAGCTCGGTCTCGGCCACCACGCTCCACTGCACCGGGGTGGCGCTGAAGAACTCCATCTCGCCGAAGATCTGGCGCTGACACGCTATCTCCCCGAGCTGAAACAGGCGCCCCGAGTGCACGGCACTGTTGAGGGAGACCCGCCCCGTCTCCACCAGATAGAGACATTCGCTCTGCTCCCCCTGGCGTATGATGGGCTCGCCCGGCAGGTAGCGGCGCAGAAACAGGGTGCACGCTGCCAGCGCCGCGGCAAAGCGTGGCTCAAGCTGCTCAAGTTCGGCCTGAAAGCGACCAAGGGGATAGGGGTGTTGCTGCATGAGAAACCCGCGCGGGGAAACGAGGGCCATGAGGCTAGCAAGAGCGGGGGCCGGATGCCAGCGCCGGCGCCCCCGAATGTGCCGGGCTTAACGTTTTGGCAGGGGCCGGCGGCGATGCCGGCTCCTGGGCTGATCAGATCCGGGTCGGGGGTGTGGCTGGCTTATTGCGCCAGCGCATGGATCGCGGCGGCGATGGCCAGCCGCTCACCGGCCATCATGGCCGCCTCTGCGCTCGCGTAGTCGCTTACCCCCTGCTGCACGTCCTGCTCGAATGCCACCACGTTGCAGAGCACGGCAGCGACCCGCACCTTGCGCAGCCGACCGACGGTGAGCAGGGAGGCGGTCTCCATGTCCGCCCCCAGCACGCCGCGTTCGTGCCAGTAGCGGCACACCGCCTGCTCGTCATCCCGGTAGAAGCTGTCGTGGGAGCGCACCAGCCCGTGCCAGTGAGGCTGGCCACTGGCGGCGATATGGTTGAGCAGGGCGGCCTGCAGCCGAATGTCGGCGCAGGCGGGGTACTCGGGGGGCAGATAGGCCAGCGAGGCGCCATCGTGGCGCACGGCACCTTCCACCACGATGAGATCGCCGAACCCTATGTCCGGCTGCAGGGCGCCGGCGGAGCCGACCCTGACCAGCGAGCGGGCGCCCGCTTGCACCAGCTCCTCCAGCGCTATGACGGCGGAGGCACCGCCGATGCCTGTGCTGCACACGGTGACGGGCAGCCCCTGATGATGGCCGTTGATCAGGCGAAACTCCCGGTTCTGGCCGAGCGACTCGCACCCTTGCAGCTGACTGGCGATGCGATCGACCCGGGCCGGATCGCCGCACAGCACCACCCGCTCGGCGATCTGATCCGGGCGGCATTGCAGATGGGGCAGCAGGCTCATGCGATCACTTCCTGCTGCGGGCGTTTGGCGGCCAGCATCCAGAGGCGGGTGCCGTTGGCGGCGATGAACAGCAGGATCAGGTACTCCAGCGACATTGCGTAGACGCCTTGGGCGGCATAGACGCCGATGCTGATGATGTTGATGACCACCCAGAGGATCCAGTTCTCCACGTATTTGCGGGTCATCAGGATCTGGGCCACCACCGAGAGCACCGTCATGCTGGCATCCCAGAACGGGAAGGCGTCGGGGGAGGGCTCAGGGGTAGCCAGACCGGCCCCGAATAGGTTGAGCAGGGCGACCGAGGTGCGGGCCAGGGTGGCGAACACGGGGTCGATAAACAGGGTCAGCAAGGCGATGGCCAGCACGCTCAGGGCGGCGGTCACCATCAGCTTGGACTTGCTGAGCCAGCGGATCTGCAAGCTGTCTCCCTGCTCGTTGGCGGGGCGGGTCCAGGCGTACCAGCCGTAGACGTTGGCGCAGAAGAAGAACAGCTGCAGCATCAGCAGACCGTAGAGCTGGATCTGGAAGAAGATGATGGCAAACAGGCTGACGTTGATGAGGCCAAACAGGTAGTTGATGGTCTTCTCCTGGCTGGCGAACCAGATGCAGGCCAGGCCGAACAGAGTGCCGATGGCTTCAATCCACGACATGGCATAACCGCCGCCCAGCGGTATGGTCACCAGGGTGTGATTGATGCTGAACCACTCGAATATGCTCATTTTCGTTTCCTTTGAAAATTTGGAAGAAGGGGGTGATCGGAACGGGCCTATTCTAGGGGCTGCACGGGGGCTAACGCAGGACTTTTGTCCGAACCGGCCTGAGCCACATCAAAGAATGGATAAAGGGTGGCGGCAGAGGCTCGCCATTTTTGCGGACCGCAGGGTGCCCCGATATGCGATGATGCCCACTGTCCTTTATTGATATGTAACAAACCGGGGCAGAACAAGCTGTGGTCTGATGGAGTCCGCCATTTCACCCATTGTGCCGTGGCGGACATGAACGAAAGGAGCAAGTGTGAATTCCGAACTGATCTGGGTCCTCTGCATGCTGGTGGGCGCCATCTATCTGTTTATTACCAACAAGGTACGCATGGACGTAGTCGCCTTGTTGATCATCATACTGTTTGTGCTGAGCGGCACCTTGACCCTGCCGGAGGCGCTGGCCGGATTCAGCGATCCCAACGTCATTCTGATCGCCGCCCTGTTCGTGGTGGGGGAGGGGCTGGTGCGCACCGGCATCGCCTATCAGGTGGGGGACATGCTGGTGAAGGTGGCGGGCAGCAGCGAGATCCGCATGCTGGTGCTGCTGATGGTGGCTGTCTCCCTGCTGGGGGCCGTGATGAGCAGCACAGGGGTGGTGGCCATTTTCATTCCTGTGGTGCTGAGCGTGGCAAACCGCATGGGGATCCCGGCTGGTCGCCTGATGATGCCGCTCGGCTTTGCCGGCCTCATCAGCGGCATGATGACGCTGGTGGCGACGCCGCCCAACATGGTGGTCAACAGTGAGTTGATGCGCCACGGCATCCATGGTTTCGGTTTCTTCGGCTTCACTCCCATGGGGCTGATCATACTGGTGATGGGCATCATCTATATGCTGCTGATGCGGGGCTCCCTGGTACGTGAAGGGGAGGAGGGCAAAGGCAAGCAGGCGGGGCGCAGCACCATGCGCGATCTCATCCGTGATTACCGGCTGGCCGGGCGGGCCCGCCGGCTGGCGATCCGGCCCGACTCCCCTTTGATAGGCCAGACCCTGGACGAGCTGCAGTTGCGAGCCCGTTACGGCGCCAACGTCATCGGGGTGGAGCGCTGGCGCAAATTCCGGCGGGTGATGGTGACTGTCTCCGGCGTCACCGAGTTCCAGGCCAAGGACGTGCTGCTGATCGACATGTCCGACCCCGAGGTGGATGTGCGAGAGTTCTGCAGCGAGGCGCGGCTCGAGCCCATGATACTGCGCGGGGAGTACTTCTCCGATCAGGCGCGGGAGGTGGGCATGGCCGAGGTGTCGCTTATCCCCGAATCCCGTCTGCTCGGCAAGAGCATTCGCGAGGTGGCCTTTCGCTCCCACTACGGTCTGAGCGTGGTGGGGATCCGCCGCAACGGCGAGGCGCTCACCGGCAAGCTGGTGGATGACCCGTTGCTGATGGGGGACAGCCTGCTGGTGGTGGGCAATTGGAGCCTCATTCGCCAGTTGCAGACCCACAGCCGCGACTTCCTGCTGCTCGGCCTGCCCGCCGAGGTGGACGAGATGGCGCCGGCCCGCAGCCAGGCCATCCACGCCCTGATCTGTCTCGGGGTCATGGTAGTGCTGATGGTGACGGATCCCGTGCCCAACGTCATCGCGGCGCTGGTAGCCTGTCTGCTGATGGGCAAGTTCCGCTGCATCGACATGGAGAGCGCCTACAAGTCCATCCACTGGCCCACCCTGATCCTGATCGTCGGCATGCTGCCCTTTGCCCTGGCACTGCAGAAGACCGGCGGGGTGGACCTGATTGTCGGCGGTCTGATCGCGGCCGTCGGTGAGATGGGCCCTCGCGTGATGCTGGCCAGCCTGTTTGCCCTGTGCGCCCTGATCGGGCTCTTCATCTCCAATACCGCGACGGCTGTGCTGATGGCACCCATTGCGCTGGGAACGGCCCAACAGATGGGGATCTCCCCCTATCCCTTTGCCATGACCATCGCCATCGCGGCCTCGGCGGCCTTCATGACACCGGTCTCGTCGCCGGTCAATACCCTGGTGCTCGGGCCCGGCAACTACAAGTTCGTGGATTTCGTACGCATCGGCGTGCCCTTCACTCTGCTGGTGATGGTGGTGAGCGTGATCGCCATCCCCTGGTTCTTCCCGTTCTGACCGGTTTGATTCAGGGAAAAGAGAGACAAGCGGCCTGCGGGCCGCTTTTTTGTCGCTCCACATGAGCTCGGGTGGCAGCAGAATGAGAGGGGAGCAAGGCAGAAAAAGGACGGCAAGCAGGGGGGAGAAACGGCGAAAAACGGGCACAAAAAAACCAGCCTGAGCTGGTCTGTTTGGTACTGCTATTAATGGTGCGGAAGGAGAGACTCGAACTCTCACGCCTAGGGCGCCAGAACCTAAATCTGGTGCGTCTACCAATTTCGCCACTTCCGCAATATTAATGGTGGCTATGACGGGATTCGAACCTGTGACCCTCGCATTATGAGTGCGATGCTCTAACCAACTGAGCTACATAGCCGTCTTGTCACCAATGTCATTGCTGACAAGTCAAAAATGGCTGGGGTACTAGGATTCGAACCTAGGGATGGCGAGATCAAAACCCGCTGCCTTACCGCTTGGCGATACCCCAACTGAACAACTGCAAAATGGTGGCTATGACGGGATTCGAACCTGTGACCCTCGCATTATGAGTGCGATGCTCTAACCAACTGAGCTACATAGCCGTCTTGTATGCGACAGGGTCGTCTACAAGTAAAAATGGCTGGGTACTAGGGTTTGGACCTAGGCGCGTTGACGAGATCGAAATCTCTCACGCTTACCACAGCAAATCATCGACAGGTCGATGACGGGTAAAAATGGCTGGGGTACTAGGATTCGAACCTAGGGATGGCGAGATCAAAACCCGCTGCCTTACCGCTTGGCGATACCCCAACAGTGCTCTTCAACAGTCAGACTGGCAAAGAACTTTTAAACATTGCTGTGGCATCAGGAAACTAGTCCATGCACGTTGACGAGATCGAAACCTCTTACGTTTACCACAGCGATCACCGATGAAATCGATGAAAGGCAATAATGGCTGGGGTACTAGGATTCGAACCTAGGGATGGCGAGATCAAAACCCGCTGCCTTACCGCTTGGCGATACCCCAACAGCGCTCCTCAACAGTCACGAGACTGGCAAAGAACTTTTTAAAAATGGCTGGGGTACTAGGATTCGAACCTAGGGATGGCGAGATCAAAACCCGCTGCCTTACCGCTTGGCGATACCCCAACTGAACAATTAATGGTGGCTATGACGGGATTCGAACCTGTGACCCTCGCATTATGAGTGCGATGCTCTAACCAACTGAGCTACATAGCCAACCGTGCTTCCAGTGAGTCGTTGCCTCGTCACTGTGCGGGCCGAATTATGCGTATCTGGCTCTGGGGCGTCAACCCTTTTTTTGCCAGAAAAACCGAATTTGGGTGCGTTTGGCGAGTTATTGGTCGCTGTCGTGCAAAAGCCCAACAATCTGGTTTTTTTTACGACATTTGCCGGAAGATGCTGTGTTCTGCCAGATAACAGAGAGGCCAGCAAATGCTAGCCTCTCATGGGATTAGACGTTGAACAGGAAGTTCATGATATCGCCATCTTTGACGATGTAGTCTTTCCCTTCGGCGCGCATCTTGCCTGCTTCCTTGGCGCCTTGCTCACCCTTGTAGGTGATAAAGTCTTCGAAGGCGATGGTTTGGGCGCGAATAAAGCCTTTTTCAAAGTCGGTGTGGATCTTGCCCGCCGCTTGCGGGGCGGTGGCGCCGACTGGAATGGTCCAGGCACGCACTTCCTTCACGCCGGCAGTGAAATAGGTCTGCAGCTTGAGCAGCTCGTAACCTGAGCGGATCACCCGGTTCAGGCCCGGCTCTTCGATGCCAAGATCTGCCATGAACTCGGCGCGATCGTCGTCATCCAGCTCGGCGATGTCAGACTCAATGGCGCAGCAGACCACTACCACAACCGCGTTCTCGGTAGCGGCGATTTCACGCACCTTGTCGAGGAAGGGGTTGTTCTCGAAACCGTCTTCCGCCACGTTGGCGATGTACATGGTGGGCTTGAGGGTCAGGAAGTTGAGGTGGCTCACGGCGGCCAGCTCATCCTTGTCCAGCTTCATGCCACGGATCATCTGGCCGTTTTCCAGGGCGACCCGGATCTTCTCCAGGGTTTCCACTTCCAGCTTGGCATCCTTGTCGCCGCCCTTGGCGCGCTTGGACTGGCGGTGAATGGCGCGCTCGCAGGCGTCCAGATCCGACAGGGCCAGTTCGGTGTTGATCACCTCGATGTCGTCGGCCGGAGAGACCTTGCCGGCAACGTGAATGATGTTCTCGTCCTCGAAGCAGCGCACCACGTGGCCGATGGCTTCGGTTTCACGGATGTTGGCCAGGAACTGGTTGCCCAGACCTTCGCCCTTGGAGGCACCGGCAACCAGACCGGCGATGTCCACGAATTCCATGGTGGTCGGCACGACACGCTGGGGATTGATGATGGCCGCCAGCTGGTCGAGACGCGGATCCGGCATGGGAACCACACCCGTGTTCGGCTCAATGGTGCAGAACGGGAAGTTGGCGGCTTCGATGCCGGCCTTGGTCAGCGCATTGAACAGGGTGGATTTACCTACATTGGGCAGGCCCACGATACCGCATTTAAAACCCATGGATTGTTACCTTACTTGATAGATGCTGTGAGGGGCGCAGGCGTCCCGTGTCATATTTTTTCGGCCATCGAGACGGTATGAAACCGCTCATGGCCCTGATCATGTCCGGCTTGGGCGCGTCGTTGAACGCACCCCTGAGTGCAGCCGGGGCATGATCGAACATCCCTATACTTTTTCGGCCTTGAAGCTGTGCAAGCGATTCATGGCCTTGGTCATGTCTTGCTTGAACAGGATATCGGTGGCGCGCAGGGACTCATCCAATGCGGCCTCGATCAGGCTCTGTTCACTGCTTGGGGCCTTGGTCAGGACGAATCCGGCCACCAGCTCCTTGGCGCCGGGATGGCCTATCCCGAGGCGCAGCCGGAAGAAGTTATTGTTGTTGCCCATCCTGGCGATGATGTCTTTGAGGCCATTATGACCACCGTGACCACCACCTTGCTTGAACTTGGCGATGCCGGGGGGCAGGTCCAGTTCATCGTGGGCCACCAGCATGGCTTCCGGTTCTATCTGATAGAAACGGGCCAGCGCCGCCACGGCCTTGCCGGAGAGATTCATGTAGGTGTTCGGGATGAGCAGACGCACATCCTGACCTTCCACCTGAATGCGGGCCGTGTGGCCGAAGAACTTGGGCTCTTCGCGCAGGCTGACATTGTGCCAGCGAGCCAGCTGCTCCACATACCAGGCGCCCGCGTTATGGCGGGTCTTGGCGTATTCGGGGCCGGGATTGCCCAGTCCCACGATCAGTTTGATTTGGCTTGTCACGCTTGATGTCTTCACTCGCTGCTTGCAATGGGCAGACTGCCCAAGGCAATGGGACGCAATATTCTAGCCGCCGACTGGCGATCACTCAACCAAAGCTCGGCAACCGTGAGGGAATAACCGCTGATCGGGTTGCCAATGGCAGCAAAACGGGCCCCTTGTCGAGGCCCGTGCTGGTCATTGTTGGTTGGGGTGGTGCCTTATTTGGCCCGCAGCAGCATGACTGTCTCTTCGGTCAGCGCGGTCAGGGTCGGCCGTTGCTCTCGCACGTATTGCACGAAGGAGGCCGCGTCCGTGCCGCAGTTGACGGCCCTGGCCTTGCAGTCGAGTTGCTGACCCGGTGCATAGCGGGCGCTCAGCTGATCGCCGCTTTGCTCCACCTTCTCGATGGGGAAGCCGGTCAGCTTGCCATCCACCCAGGCGAGATCCAGCCGCTCGGCCTGCTGGCGCTGGGCGTGGGCGAGTACCTGCCAGCCGTCGTTGCCATTGGCACTGTAGGCGTTCATCACTACCCGGTAGCGCTGGCTGTCGACCAGATCCTGCCACTGCCCTTCGGCCGTTTTCCATTGCAGTCGGGTTAGCTCGCCACGCTTGCCTTGCACCGTTTCGGTGAAGGTGTAGCGCAGGTGGCCGCCGTAGGGGAACTTGCCGGCGTGGGCGCTGGCAGGCAGGGTGGCCGTGATGGTCTCGGTCAGCAGGGCGCGTACCTCGGCACCGGTCAGGGTCAGCACTGAGAGCTGATTCTTGAACGGCAGCAGGGTGAGCGCCGCGTCCCCTTCGCGCAACTCGCCGGCGGGCAGATCGGCGCGCACGCCCCCCACCGCCAGCAGGGCGAAGTGGACAGGGCCGCCGGTCAGGGCCTGCACCGCCGGGGTGTTGGCCCAGTAGTATTGGCCTTCGGCTACTAGGGGGGCGACGTCGGAGCCGTGGCTGTCGCTGCCGTTGTCGCCGGGGCGACGGGCATTTTGCAGTGGTGCCGGCAGGGTGGCGATGACGGGGCCAAAGGCCTGCTCCAGCGCCGGCCTGTAGTGGCTGTCGATGATGCCGCGCAGGCGCGGGTCTTCATCCACTGTCACCAGGTTGGGTTGGGCATCGATGAATTTGCCCGCCTGTTTGGCTCGTGCCCCATCCAGCACCTGCTTGCGGGCCGGATCGGCGAAGAAGTCGCGGCTGGCCAGCAGCTGGTTCTGGCCCTTGCAGGCGATGACCCGGCCCTGGGCATCGAAACTCACCCGGGCCAGGCCGATGGCCTGGGCATAGGAGCCCGCCTGCACCACGCAGGTCAGGCCGACGCCGTCCGGATTGGTGACCAGCTGGGCATATTCGCCGGTCTTGCCCCAGCCGATGTTGCTGAAGTCACCGAGCAGGCTGTGGGAGTGGCCGCCGACGATGGCATCTATGCCATTCACCTCGGCCGCCAGCGCCAGATCACGCTGGTTGCCGATATGGGTCAGGGCGATGACGTGGTCGATCCCCTTCTGGCGCAGCAGATCCACGGTCGCCTGGGCCGAGGCGATCTCCTTGCCAAAGCGCAGCTTGCCGACATTGGGGGAGATATTGGCCATGTCCTCCAGCACCAGCCCCATCACGGCGACCAGTTGCTTGCCTTGCGGCAGGTTGTTGAGATCGGTGACCGGGCTCTTTCGGTTGCCTTCGAAGGCATAGACCACGAACGGCTTGAGGTTGGTGGTGTGGCGCAGATCCGGGTCGTCACGGGTATCCAGGTTGGCGGCCAGCACCGGGAAGTTGACCCCTTCGATGAAGCGGGCCAGCTTGTGGTTGTCGAGATCGAATTCGTGATTGCCCAGGGCCATGGCATCGAGCCCGAACTGGCTCAGCAGCTCGGCATTGGCCATTCCCTCGTTGAGCTTGAAGTAGCCGCTGCCCTGCCAGGCATCGCCACCGTGCAGCAGCAAGAGCGGCTGGTTCTTGGCAAGCGCCTCGGCCTGAAAGGATTTCGCCATAGTGAGCAGACGCGGATAGCCACCGAAGCGGGTGTAGAGAGTGTCGGTTTCCCCCTGCTTGCCAAAGATGGGCCCCTTCAGCTCGGCGTTGACCGGGTCAAACTGGGAGTGGGTGTCGTTCATGTGCGCCAGAGTCAGCACGAAGGGCTGGTTTTCTTTGCCGGGCTGACAGGCGAACAGGAAGCTGCAGAGGACGAGGAGCAGCAGCGGGCGCGAGCGATTCATGGATCTATCCTTAACCTGCCGGAGCAGGGCAATACCGGGTGTCACTGGGCTAAAAAGACAAAAACCGCCAGCTGGCGGTTTTTGTCACAACGGTGTCTATCAATGCTCAAACATGGCAGAGATGGACTCTTCGTTGCTGATACGACGAATGGCTTCCGCCAGTACGGTTGACAGGGTCAGCTGCTTGACCTTGTCGACCGCCTTCATCTCCGCAGTGAGCGGGATGGAGTCGGTGATGATCAGCTCGTCGATGACCGAGTTCTTGATGTTTTCCACGGCGGAACCGGAGAAGACCGGGTGAGTGGCGTAGGCGAATACACGCTTGGCGCCGCGCTCTTTCAGGGCTTCTGCGGCTTTGCACAGGGTACCGCCGGTGTCGATCATGTCGTCGACGATAATGCAGTCGCGGCCGGCCACGTCACCGATCAGGTGCATGACCTGGGAGACGTTCGGGCGGGGACGACGCTTGTCGATGATGGCGATGTCGGTATCGTCCAGCAGCTTGGCGATGGCACGGGCACGCACCACGCCGCCGATGTCCGGCGATACAACGACAGGGGATTCGAGGTTCTTGGACTTCATGTCTTCCAGCAGCACCGGGCTGCCGAACACGTTGTCGACCGGGACGTCGAAGAAGCCCTGGATCTGCTCTGCATGCAGGTCAACGGTCAGCACGCGATCCACACCCACGCTGGAGAGGAAGTCGGCGACAACCTTGGCGGTGATGGGTACACGGGCGGAGCGGACGCGGCGGTCCTGACGGGCATAACCAAAGTAGGGGATAACGGCAGTAATACGGCCAGCTGAAGCACGACGCAGAGCATCCACCATGACGATCAATTCCATCAAATTGTCGTTGGTCGGGGCACAGGTGGATTGAATGATGAAGATATCGCCACCGCGTACATTCTCATTGATCTGTACGCTGATCTCGCCGTCGCTAAAGCGACCTACGGCAGCATTGCCGAGTTTGATAAACAGGCGATCTGCGATCTTCTGGGCTAGTTCCGGCGTTGCGTTACCAGCAAACAGCTTCATGTCAGGCACGGTTTGAAACCTCGGGGTTGCATCCAGTATGTGGGGGAGTCTGATTCAGACCCGTATCGTTTTGGGGCAAACGATTTATCAAGTTGACGGGTCAGGCCACTATAGGCCGCTTTCAGGCTAGGTGCATATCGTTACATGTTTCAAATCGGATGGCTGTCGCGTTTGCAGGCAGCCGTCATCCAAGAGATCGATGACCTCTTTGCGAGTGACAAGGGGGACGATATTGGTTGCAGACGGGTTTGACGATATTGCGCTCCGTCAAGATCATCCGCGACCGGTTTACCGACACACCCGTGTCAATCACCAAGATAATGGCTGGGGTACTAGGATTCGAACCTAGGAATGGCGAGATCAAAACCCGCTGCCTTACCGCTTGGCGATACCCCAATCACTGATTTGTTGCAATGTCACGAACAGTGGTGATATGTTCTCGCCCTTGGCGACAAACCCATCCCATCTCTTCGGCACCTTTGCCAACACTTCCCGAGCAGCCTCTTCGTCTTCAAATTGAGCAAAGACGCAGGCTCCTGTGCCCGTCATTCTTGACGGCGCGTATTCTAGCAACCAGCCGAGCGCATTGGCAACCTCGGGGTGGCGCTTTTTCACCAGCAATTCGCAATCGTTTTTCCACTCCCCTTCCAGCAGGTTGTGAAATGCCATTTTCGGAGTCGCTCTGGGCAGGTCCGGATCCTGAAAGACGGCGGCGGTGGCCACGTGGCAATTTGGCTTGAGCACCAGATACCAGGCGCTTGGCAATTCGACCGGTTGCAGCCGCTCGCCTACCCCTTCCGCAAAGGCGGCGCGGCCACGCACGAACACCGGCACGTCTGCCCCCAGCTGCACGCCAAGCTCCGCCAGCTCGTCTTCACTCAAGCTCGCCTGCCAGAGATGGTTGAGGGCGACGAGCGTGGTGGCCGCATCCGAAGAGCCGCCGCCGATGCCGCCGCCCATAGGCAATACCTTCTCCAGCCGGATGTGGGCCCCTTGCGGGCTCGGCAGCCGTGCCTGCAGCAGGCGGGCGGCGCGGACGATGAGGTTCTGCTCATCCGGCACGCCGG
This sequence comes from Aeromonas enterica, assembly GCF_054052465.1. Classification (NCBI taxonomy): domain Bacteria; kingdom Pseudomonadati; phylum Pseudomonadota; class Gammaproteobacteria; order Aeromonadales; family Aeromonadaceae; genus Aeromonas; species Aeromonas enterica. The sequence goes on from NZ_JBSTYL010000004.1 coordinate 125,537, forward strand.
GAATGGCGGGGCTTAAGGTGAGCAGGTCCGTACCGGTGAGCGGCTCGAATTCGAGCCAGTCGCCGTGACTGAGGAAGATGAACAGGGTCTGCAGCTCGTGATAACCGTCCGGACGACGGCCATTGACGTGCAGGAAGAGGTTGAGTTTGGCCGGTGCAGGCCAGCGAGTGGCGGTCATTGTCGCCTCCTTGTCAGTCGCAGCCATCAGCGAACGATCGTCCATTGGTTGATCTGCAACTTGAGGCGGCTGCCCTGGCCCGTCATGGTCAGCAGGTGAGGCAGGCGGTAGCCGTCCTGATCCCGGTAGTCGCCGTAGGCGATCTGCCACTGGCCGTCACGCACCCTGGCCAGGCTGCTGTCGGGATTGAGTTCAAACTCGGCCTTGCCCGGCAACCCCTTGATCCACTCCGGCAGCCCCTGCACCGGTATGTTCCAGCCGGTGAGCTGATAAATGAGCGCCTCGGCATCCTGGCTCTGGTGCGGCTTGCCCTCGTTGTCGATCAGGGTGATCTCGCCCTTGTTGCGGGAGAGCTCCAGTATGTGGGTACCCACTATGCTGCTCAGGTTGAGGCGATAGTCGTCCCCATCCTGCTGCCAGTTGACCCGGGCGCTGCCCTTCTGCTGGGCCGTGATGATGGCCATCTTGCCTGACAGCTGCCAGTGGGTGAGCCGCTCTAGACGGGCCCGCTCCTGCTGCCAGTTGACCTGATCCCGCTGGGGTTGGGTGGTGGCACAACCGGCCAGCAACAGCAGGCAGGCGAAGGTGAAAATACGCAACAACAAGGTCATGCTCCAGATACGGGGATTTGCCACAGTATACGGGGCGGCCGTATTGCTTTTAAAGCCTTACCCTTTCTCGTACAATTGACGGCCTTTACTCCCAGCGCACAGATATGATCACCACCCACTCATGAGTTTGCTTGCCCTCGGAATCAACCACAACACCGCCAGTGTCGCCTTGCGGGAGCGGGTCGCGTTCGGCCCGGACTGCATCGATCGCGCCCTGCGTGAGCTGGTCACCCAACCTGGCGTAAGCGAGGCGGTGATCGTCTCGACCTGCAACCGCACCGAGCTTTACTGCAGCCTGGCGCAGGGGCAGGGGGAGCAGGTACTGCACTGGCTGCAACGTTTCCATGGCCTGGACGCGGCCGAAGTGGTGTCCGCCATCTACCAGCACTGGGACGAAGAGGCGGTGCGTCACCTGATGCGGGTGGCCTGTGGCCTGGATTCCCTGGTGCTGGGCGAGCCGCAGATCCTGGGGCAGATCAAGCAATCCTATGCCCATGCCCAGCAGTCCGAGGCGGTGAAAGGCTCGCTGGAGCGCCTGTTCCAGAAATCCTTCTCCGTGGCCAAGCGGGTGCGCACGGACACCGAGATAGGCGCCAGCGCCGTGTCGGTGGCCTTTGCCGCCGTCAGCCTGGGTCGCCGCATCTTCTCCGATCTCTCCCAGACCAAGGTGCTGCTGGTCGGTGCCGGCGAAACCATCGAACTGGTGGCCCGTCATCTGCGCGAGCAGAACGTCACCCAGATGATGGTGGCGAACCGCACCCTGCAGCGGGCCCAGCTGCTGGCCGAGGAGTTCGGTGCCCGGGTGATGACTCTGGAAGAGATCCCCGATTATCTGCACGAGGCGGACATCGTCATCAGCTCCACTGCCAGCCCCCTGCCCATCATCGGCAAGGGCATGGTGGAGCGCGCCCTCAAGGCCCGTCGCTTCAAGCCTATGTTCCTGGTGGATATCGCCGTGCCGCGGGATATCGAGGCCGAGGTGGACGAGCTCTCCGATGCCTACCTCTACACGGTTGATGACCTGCAGGGCATCATCGAGCAGAACCTGGAAACCCGCAAACGGGCCGCCGCCGAGGCGGAGCTCATCGTGCAGGAAGAGCGCGATGAGTTCATGGGCTGGTATCGCAGCCAGCATTCGGTGGATCTCATCCGCGATTATCGTCATCAGGCCCAGCAGGTGGCCGATGAGGAGTTGCAGCGCGCCTTGCTGGCCCTGCAACAGGGCGAGAATGCCGAGCAGGCCCTCAAGGCCATGGCGCACCGCCTCACCAACAAGTTGATCCACGCACCGACCCAGGCCCTGCGCCAGGCGGCGGCCCAGGGAGATCACCATCAGCTCTCCCGCCTGCGTCAGGTGCTGGGACTGTCACCAGAGTAATTGTTCGGGGTGGCCGGCTGGCGGCCCCTTCCTCCATCGAGAAAACAAGATTTATGAATCCGTCACTGATCAGAAAGCTGGAAGGCCTCATCGAGCGCCACGAAGAAGTACAGGCCATGCTCGGCGAGCCCGGGGTGGCCTCGGATCAGGATCGCTACCGCGCCCTGACCCGGGAATATGCCCAGCTGGAAGATATCGTTCACGCCTTCCAGCGCTTCCGCCAGGCCGAAGAAAACCTGGAGGCCACCAAGCTGATGCTGGAAGAGGATGACGCCGACTTGCGCGAGATGGCGCAGGAGGAGTTGCCGCTGGCCAAGAGCACGCTGGAGGAGCAGGAGCAGGCGTTGCAGGTGATGCTGCTGCCCCGGGATCCCAAGGATGACAACAACTGCTACCTCGAGATCCGGGCCGGTGCCGGCGGTGACGAGGCGGCCATCTTTGCCGGTGACCTGTTTCGCATGTATTCCCGTTACGCCGAGCGTCAGGGCTGGCGCATCTCCATCGTCAGCTGCAACGACGGCGAGCACGGCGGCTACAAGGAGGTGATCGCCAAGGTGGACGGCGAGCACGTCTACGGCCGCCTCAAGTTTGAATCCGGCGGCCACAGAGTGCAGCGGGTGCCCGAGACCGAATCCCAGGGCCGGGTACACACCTCCGCCTGTACCGTCGCCGTGTTGCCGGAAGTGCCGGAAGCCGAGCAGATCGAGATCAATGCGAACGACCTGAAGATCGATACCTTCCGCGCCTCCGGAGCTGGTGGCCAGCACGTCAACAAGACGGATTCGGCCATCCGCATCACCCACCTGCCGACCGGCCTGGTGGTGGAGTGCCAGGATGAGCGTTCCCAGCACAAGAACCGCGCCAAGGCGATGTCCGTGCTCTCCGCCCGCCTGCAGGCGGCCGAGGATGAGCGCCACCGCGCCGCCGAGCAGAGCACCCGTCGCAACCTGGTGGGGTCCGGCGATCGTTCCGAGCGTATCCGCACCTACAACTACCCGCAGGGGCGCCTCTCCGAGCACCGCATCAACCTCACTCTCTATCGCCTCGGCGAGATCATGGAGGGGGATCTGGACTGCATCATCAGCCCCCTGATCCAGGAGTATCAGGCCGATCAGCTCGCCTCCCTGGCGGAAAACAGCTGATGCAGCCCGTTTGTGCCGATATCGCCGTCACGGCGGTGGGGGTCCGCTGATGCAGATCCAGCAGGCCCGCGCCCACATAATGGCGACCCTGGCCGGGGGGGAGTCTCCCCGTGCCGATGCCGACGTGCTGCTCTGCCATCTGCTCGGTTGCCGGCGCAGCTACCTGATGACCTGGCCGGAGCGTGAGCTTGATGCCGCCCAGCAGGCGACGCTGCAAGGTTGGTTGAGCCGTCGTCTCAATGGCGAGCCCATCGCCCACCTCATCGGCGAGCGGGAGTTCTGGTCGCTGCCGCTCAAGGTGAGCCCGGCCACCCTGATCCCGCGCCCCGATACCGAGGTGTTGGTGGAGCAGGCGCTGGCGCGCCTGCCAACCGGCCCCTGCACCGTGCTGGATCTGGGCACAGGCACCGGCGCCATCGCCCTGGCGCTCAAGTCCGAGCGCCCGGATGCCGATGTCTGGGCGGTGGATCGGATGCCGGAGGCGGCCGCACTGGCGCGCACCAACAGTGCCGCGCTGGGGCTGCCCATCGAGGTGCGGGACGGCAGCTGGTTTGAGCCACTCTCGGGCGCGACGTGCTTCGGAATGATAGTCTCCAACCCGCCCTACATTGACGGCACCGACCCCCATCTGGCTGAGGGGGATGTGCGTTTCGAACCTCGCTCCGCCCTGGTGGCCGACGAGCAGGGGTTGGCGGATATCCGCCTGATAGTGGCCGGTGCGCCTGCCCATCTTTGCCCGGGCGGCTGGCTCTTGCTGGAGCACGGCTGGCAACAAGGTGAGGCGGTGCGTCAACTCCTGCTGCAGCACGGCTACAGCCAGGTGGAAACCGTGCGCGATTACGGCGATAACGAGCGAGTGACCTTGGGGTGCCTGGCTCGGTGATGATGACGGGCGGGCCTGGCCTGCCTCTGTTCAAGGACATGTTATGTATGTTGCTCTCAAACATCTGCATCTGGTGCTGATCGCCTCGGCCGTGCTGATGTTTATGCTGCGTTTTTACTGGGTTCAGAAGGGGACGTCCGGTGCCTATGGCAGCCGGATCCTGCAACTGAGCGGCTGGTTGAATGGGCTGGTGGTGATCTCCGGCGTTCTGCTGTGCATGGTGCTGGATCTCAATCCGCTTAACAACGCCGCCCCCTGGCTCAGCGAGAAGCTGACCGCCATCCTGGTCGTCGCATTTTTAGCCATGATGGCGCTGCGGCTGGCCCGCAACAAGGGTATCCGCTGGTTTGCCTTCCTCGGTGCCTTGGGTTGGCTCTTCTTTATCGCCAAGCTTGCGCTGCAGAAGCAGGCCGGTCTGTTCGGTTAAGGATGATGACTATGATACGCGTAGACGAATGGACCGATTTCGAGGCCCACGATATCGCCGAGCTGGCGTTGTCGGTGAGCGACGAGATCCATGGTATCGGCGGCCGTGGAGATGCCGAGCTGGCCCGGCTCGATGCCTGGCTGGACGAGACGATCGACGAGGGCAACTGCGACGAGGTGCGTCGTCAGCTACTGCAGGGCTTCTACCAGACCCTGGGTTTTCACGGTGACTGGCAGGATTATTTCTCCGCCGCCAATTGTGATCTGGCTCAGGTGCTCGCTCGCAAGCAGGGCATTCCGGTCAGCCTCGGCATCCTCATCATACAGCTGGGTCGCAAGCTCGGGCTGGATGTGGAGGGGATCTGCTTCCCCGGTCACTTCCTGGTGAGCTTCGCCGGCAGCGAAGGCGAGGTCTATGTGGACCCCTTCACCGGCGACGAGCTGAGCCTGCACCGCATCGAGCTGCTGCTGCGCGGCGCCCTCGGCAATCTGGCTACCCTGACCTCCGAACATCTGCAGCCCTCGGGCCAGTGGGAGATCATCGAGCGGCTGCTCAACGTCAGCAAGGGGGCCCTGCTGCGGGAAGATCGCATGACAGAAGCGCTGCGCTGCAGCGAGCTGCTGCTGCGCATGAAGCCCGGCGATCCGCTGGAGACGCGGGATCGGGGCTTCATCTACGAGCAGCTCGACTGCCCGCGCTTCGCCGCCGACGATTTTGAATACTTTATTGAACAATGTCCGGACGATCCGGTGGTCGATGTGCTCAAGGTGCAACTGGCCGCGCTGGATCTTAGCCCCAAGCCCCTTCATTAAGGAGGCCTGGGAACTGAAACAGAAGAATATCAAGGCCGATGTGCCAAGGTGCAACGGACTAACTTGGATTCAAGCTTCTTCACTTAAGGATGCCTGAGATGGAACAGAAGAATATCAAGATCAATGACATCGATGTCGCCAACGACAAACCGTTCGTGCTGTTCGGTGGCATGAACGTGCTGGAATCCCGCGACATGGCGATGGCGGTCTGCGAGAAGTACGTGGAAGTGACCAGCAAGCTTGGCATACCGTTCGTGTTCAAGGCGAGCTGGGACAAGGCCAATCGTTCCTCCATCCACTCCTACCGCGGCCCGGGCCTGGAAGAGGGGATGAAGATCTTTCAGGAGCTGAAGGCGACCTTCGGCATGCCGGTCATCTCGGATCTGCACGAGGTTCATCAGGCCAAACCGGTGGCCGAAGTGGTCGACGTCATTCAGCTGCCCGCCTTCCTGGCGCGCCAGACCGATCTGGTGGAGGCCATGGCCCGCACCGGCAACGTCATCAACATCAAGAAACCGCAGTTCCTGAGCCCGAGCCAGATGAAGAACATCACCGACAAGTTCGAGGAGTGCGGCAACGATCAGCTTATCCTCTGTGAGCGCGGCGCCAACTTCGGTTATGACAATCTGGTGGTAGACATGCTGGGTCTGGGGGTGATGAAGAAGAGCACAGGCGGCTATCCGGTGATCTTCGACGTGACCCACTCATTGCAGTGCCGCGATCCGCTGGGGGCTGCCTCGGGTGGTCGTCGGGATCAGGTGACCGAGCTGGCTCGTGCCGGCATGGCGGTCGGACTGGCTGGTCTTTTCATCGAGTCACACCCGGATCCGAAAGTGGCCCGTTGCGATGGCCCGAGTGCCCTGCCGCTGGACAAGCTGGAAGGTTTCCTCAAGCAGATGAAGGCGATCGACGATCTCATCAAGGGCTTCGAGCCTCTCGATACCTCCGCCTGAGCCACCACGCCGATTTCGTGATGCCAAGTGCCCCGCCATGCGGGGCATTTTTATATCCAGAATGTTTTCATTAAGGTCCAAAATAAATCACTGACCGAATATTTCGCGGTTGCTTTGGTGTTAATGATGTTAAATATGTTGTGTGATTAATGTCTCTTAATTGGTTCTTGTAATGTGTGAAAGTGGCGCCGTTGCGATGACGAAATAGCATGAAGCTGGCGAGAGAACGATGATCTCTCGTTACGGTTTTCTGCATATTTATTTCTGCCATATGAGATATCGATTAATTAACAGGACGTTAATAATGCGAAAGAAAATATTCAGCAGCCTTTATTTTCAGGTGCTGCTTGCGATCACCCTGGGAGTATTTCTGGGGCACGTCTATCCCGACCTTGGGGCGGATATGAAGCCACTGGGTGATGGCTTCGTGAAATTAATCAAGATGATCATCGCCCCCGTTATTTTCTGTACCGTGGTGACAGGCATTGCCGGCATGGAGAGCATGAAGGCGGTGGGGAAAACCGGTGCCATCGCGCTGCTCTACTTTGAAGTGGTGAGCACCATAGCTCTGGTCATCGGGCTGTGCGTGGTCAACCTGCTGCAACCCGGGGTGGGCATGAACGTCGACCCCGCCACGCTGGATGCCAGTTCGATCTCGGCCTATGCCGAGCAGGCCAAGTCGCAGGGCATCATCGCCTTCCTGCTTGATGTGATCCCGGGCAGCGTGATCGGCGCCTTTGCCAGCGGCAATATTCTGCAGGTGTTGTTATTTGCGGTGCTGTTTGGTTTCTCTTTGCATCATATCGGCGAGAAGGGAAAACTGATCTTCAATGTCATCGACAGCTTCTCCCAGGTTATTTTTGGCATCATCAACATGATCATGCGACTGGCGCCGGTCGGGGCATTTGGTGCCATGGCCTTTACCATTGGGAAATATGGTATTGGCTCGCTGATCCAGCTGGGTCAATTAATCGCCTGTTTCTACATCACCTGTCTGCTGTTTATTTTTCTGGTGTTGGGCAGTATCGCCAGAGCGAATGGTTTCAGCATTCTGCGCTTTATTTCCTACATCAAGGAAGAGCTGCTGATCGTGCTGGGAACCTCCTCTTCCGAATCCGTGTTGCCGCGCATGCTAGTCAAGATGGAGGCGCTCGGCTGCAAGAAGTCGGTGGTGGGGCTGGTGATCCCGACCGGTTACTCCTTCAACCTGGACGGCACCTCCATCTATCTGACCATGGCGGCCATCTTCATCGCCCAGGCGACCAACACGCCGCTGGATCTGTTCCAGCAGCTCACCTTGCTGGTGGTGCTGCTCATCTCTTCGAAAGGGGCGGCCGGGGTGACCGGCAGTGGCTTTATCGTGCTGGCGGCCACCATCTCGGCGGTCGGGCACCTGCCGCTCGCCGGGTTGGCGCTGATCCTGGGGATAGATCGTTTCATGTCGGAGGCACGCGCGCTGACCAACTTGATCGGCAACGGGGTGGCGACAGTGGTGGTGGCCCGCTACTGCGACCAGCTCGATGTGAAGCAGATGAATGAGGTGTTGAGCAAACCGCGACACGCCGTCAAAGTGGCGCAGCATTAAGCGGTTCAATGATGGCGCCGCGTGATGAATGGCAGTTTGGACTGCGTGGCTGTGTGCGAGTCACCACGGATGAGTGAATTACGTCCATAAAAAAACGGCCCTAGAGGGCCGTTTTTCATGATGCAGATTACCGCCGAGACAATTACAGGCTCTGGGTAAAGGTACGGGTGACCACGTCACGCTGCTGTTCCGGAGTCAGTGCGTTGAAGCGCACGGCATAGCCGGAAACACGTATGGTCAGCTGCGGGTACTTCTCCGGATTGGCGATGGCGTCTTCCAGAGTCTCGCGGCGCAGCACGTTGACGTTCAGGTGCTGACCACCTTCCACGGCAGGTTCGGCTTGAACCGGCAGCTCGCGGTATTCGAACTGACCCAGGTCAGAGACGCTGACTTCCTGATCGGCGGTGAAGGTGTCGCCCTTGGCGCAGATGCAACGAGCCTGTTGCTTCTCTTCGTCCAGCAGCCAGAAAGAGTTCAGCAGTGCTGCGTTGGTGGACTGGGTGATTTGGATGCCCTTGATCATGGTATGACTCCTCATAGGAAAGCGGATTCAACTGTAAGGAAATTACCCTGATGTATTTAAACCACCGGGATGATTTAAAGGGCCCTTGCCTTACACCTTTACTTTGTTGGGCCATATATACCACGATGGTAATAATACGAAAATTGATCTAAATCAAAAAATACGCGATTTGCGCCTGTGAGTGGGGATTAAATTATTGAGATTAATCAAAAATAGGTCATTTTTATGATTATGTAAGATATCCAAATTATGCATCTTTCATTAATTAAATCTAGTAATTTAACTACATGTTATGGCTATTTCACTCTGTGGAAGTCAGGGCGCAGCTGGCCTCACCGGTAGCCTGGACCATGACACTGGGCTGGATGTCCATCATCCGGCAACCCCGGATTCCCGTCTTCGCTATATAAGGAGGCGGATCCGCCGGGAAGGGCTCAGAGGAAGGGGAGGCCACCCGCCTGGGCACGCTTGGCGAAGAGAGCCGGTTTGGCACCCCGCGTTTTCTGCCACTCTCGATGAGAGGGCATAATGGCCGTAGCGACCCGCCGTATGGGGCTTAGCCGATGGCGCTGCGGTTGCGTCTTGTGGTCTGCCCCCCTATCCTGAGCCCCTTGCCGCATTAATTGAGGATATTGGGGTGCTGACCTGGACAGATGTGATTGGCTCTGAAAAAGAGCAGGACTATTTCAAGGCAACCCTGGCGACCGTCAGGAGCGAGCGTGAAGCGGGCAAGGTGATCTACCCCCCCGCGACCGAGGTGTTCAACGCTTTCAAGCTGACCGAGCTGGATCGGGTCAAGGTGGTGATCCTGGGTCAGGATCCCTATCACGGCCCGAATCAGGCCCATGGCCTCTGTTTCTCGGTGCTACCCGGCGTGCGCACGCCTCCCTCGCTGGTCAACATCTACAAGGAGATGCAGCGGGATCTGCCGGGTTTTGTCACACCCAATCACGGCTTCCTGGAATCTTGGGCCCAGCAGGGAGTGCTGCTGCTCAATACGGTGCTGACGGTACAGGCGGGCCAGGCCCACTCTCACGCCCATCTTGGCTGGGAGACCTTCACCGACAGAGTCATAGAGCAGATCAACGCCAGCTGTCAGGGGGTTGTCTTCCTGCTGTGGGGGGCCCATGCCCAGAAGAAGGGCCGTTTCATCGACCGGCAGCGCCATCACGTGCTGAGTGCTCCCCATCCGAGCCCGCTTTCCGCCCATCGTGGCTTCATAGGTTGTGGTCACTTCTCCGAAACCAACCGTCTGTTGACCCAGCAGGGGATGAGCCCCATCAACTGGCATTCGGTCTGCGAATAAGAGGATAAAGTGGTGCCATGACTGTCACCGGATGTTGGAACAGGATGGCTGGAGCAGGAGTCTGACATTGTGCGTCACTCGGCATTTTGTATGCAGATGACTTGATTGAGTGCAAAGTTGGCGCGATAAATGACCGTATACTCGAAACTGGATCGTCTTATTTCAGCGCAAGGAGTGCCCATGCTAGCCAGTCTGCACAAGGATCATCTCAACATCGCCAGGTTGCTGGTGCTGCTCAAACACAAGCTCGCCGCCATTCGCAATGAACAGCCTGTCAGCTACTTCCTGATCCGGGACGTGGTGGATTATTTGCGGGAGGTGTCGGACAAGTTCCACCATCCGAAAGAGGACATGATCTACGACTACTACTTGAAATACCGGGTAGTGGAAGGCGAAGTCGCCAACCGGCTGCAGGAGGAGCACGCCAGCCTGCTGGAGGCCGGTGCCGAACTCAAGGATATGCTGGAGATGATACTGATGGATGCCGTCATCCCGCTGGATCAGTTCACGACCAAGCTGGAACAGTTTGTGGCGCTGCAAGAGGCGCACATGAACTATGAAGAGGGGGTCATCTTCCCCCATCTGCGTGATTCGCTGACCGAGGACGATTGGCGTCACCTGGAGCAGATCTGGCAGAACCGTGCCATAGGGGATCCCCTGTTTGGCGCCGAGATCAGTCAGCACTTCCAGGAGTTGGCCAAACGCCTGTCGTTGCCACTCTCCTCCTGACAGTCACAAGCCATTAAAAAACAGCGCCCCGGTTAACCGGGGCGCTGTTTTTACAGTTCGATCTCTTCCGAGAGACCTTCGTAGGCGATGTCGATGGATTGCAGCTCCTTCTGCAGGCGATGCTTGTCTTTCAACGCCTCAATCTCACGCCATTTACGTTTCTTTCCCGTTGTCCCGCGGCTACGTGAACCGAGCTCAACCACATCGTCATAATCGAAGTTGAACATTTCCATGGCTCCCTCCTTGGTTATTCTCGTTTTCACAACCCGTATAACATAACGGCATTAAAATTAAAACGTTTTCGTGACGAACTCATGACAGGGCAATCAGCGGCCATAAAAAAACCGGACTCCCTTGCGGGAGCCCGGTTTTTGTCTGCTCTTGGCGCCTTGATTAGAGGCGGCTGGCCAGCATGGTTTCCAGCTTGCCCTGGTCGACGGCGAACATGCGGATCCCTTCGCCCAGCTTCTCGTGGGCCATGGCGTCCTGGTTCAGTTCCCAGCGGAATTCGGCTTCGGTCATCGGGGTCGGCTTGGGCAGGCGATCGCCAGTGTAGTTCAGCTTGCGTACCACGGTGCCTTCGGTCTTGCTCAGCTCTTCCAGCAGGGCCGGGCCTATGGTCAGGCGGTCGCAACCGGCCAGTTCCAGGATCTCGCCGGTATTGCGGAAGCTGGCACCCATGACCACGGTCGGGTAGTCGTGCTGCTTGTAGTAGTCGTAGATGGCGGTGACGGAGACCACGCCCGGATCTTCGCTCGGGGTGTAGTCACGGTTGTGCTTGACCTTGTACCAGTCGAGGATGCGGCCCACGAACGGGGAGATCAGGAAGGCGCCGGCTTCGGCACAGGCACGGGCCTGGGCGAAGGAGAACAGCAGGGTCAGGTTGCACTGGATACCCTCTTTCTCCAGCACCTCGGCGGCACGGATCCCTTCCCAGGTGGAAGCCAGCTTGATCAGGATGCGATCGTTGGCGATGCCTGCTTCGTTGTAGAGGCGGATCAGTTTGCGGGCCTTGGCGATGCTGGCGTCGGTATCAAAGGAGAGACGGGCGTCCACTTCGGTGGAGATGCGGCCTGGGACTATCTTCAACACTTCCAGACCTATGTTGACGGCCAGCTTGTCGCCCGCGTCGATGATTTGCTGTGCCTTGTCCTGGCTCTGGGATTTTGCCCAGTTGATGGCGTCTTCGATCAGCGCCGCGTATTCGGGGATCTCGGATGCCTTCAACACCAGGGAGGGGTTGGTGGTGGCATCGATGGGCTGGTAGCGCTTGATGGCTTCGATATCACCGGTATCGGCGACAACTGTGGTCAGGGCTTTCAGCTGGGTTAATTTATCGGCCATAGCAAATATCATCTCTTAATGAGGGAGGGATCCCGGGGTTGCGGGCGTGAGACGACAGTTCTGAAATAAAATTACAAAATCCCGGCGACTCAGGCTCAGAAAAGCACGATGGGGGAGGCCCATCGCCATTGCCTGCCTAATTAATACGGATGTGGCGCATCCTGCAATAGGGGGGCTTGTATGCTTATCAGCCAGTCGCCGGCGATGCGGGGAATAAGTGGGTCAAAGTGATTGATAAAAAACGACTTTTATCCATTTTTAGCAAATGGATTTATCCCCCGATAAAAACAACTTTTTTGGTTGATTATCGGTTTTGTGTCCTCGATCACATAAATTGTGCGGATAGCCACTTGAAATTTTATTACGTGTAAAACGTTTGGCAAAACGGGGCCATTTTGAAATCCCTTTCAGGTAAACGCTTGCGTCGTGGTTTGCTTTCCCGTGAATGCATCTACCTCTATGTAGATAATTGCTAAATTGTGCTCTTTTGGGTCTAATTTGTCGGCTGATTGATTGGATTCCAAGTTTTGTTGAAAATTTGCGTGTTAAATGAAGCTTTATTGCGCCGGACAGCTCGTTTTTTGTTTTCTCAGTGATCGCGATCACTATTCTGAACTCCCTCGCTATGCTAGATTCCGCCCCTTTAGTGAACCGCTAATTCAGAAACTGACAGCAAGGGGTCAGCGCAGACTGGCCATGGACGTGATAACAACGAGAGAAATATGGACACCTTGATCGCAATGCTAAACGACCTGATGTGGGGAGCCGTGCTCATCTACCTGCTCATCGGGGTCGGCATCTTCTTTACCTTCCGGCTGGGCTTTATCCAGATCCGCCATTTCGGCCACATGTTCTCCGTGTTGCGCAATAGCCGCAAATCGGACAAGGCCGGTATCTCCTCCTTCCAGGCACTCTGTACCAGCCTTGCCGCCCGCGTGGGTACCGGCAACCTGGCCGGTGTGGCCGTGGCCATCTACCTCGGCGGCCCGGGCGCCATCTTCTGGATGTGGCTGATCGCCTTCATCGGCATGGCGACGGCCTTCGTGGAGAGCACCCTGGCCCAGCTCTACAAGGTGAAAGACGAGGACGGCAACTACCGTGGTGGCCCCGCCTACTACATGGAGCGCGGCCTTGGCATGCGCTGGATGGGGGTGCTGTTCTCGCTCTGCCTGATCCTGGCATTCGGTCTGGTGTTCAATGCAGTGCAGGCCAACTCCATCAGCCTGGCGATGAACGTGGCGTTCGGCATTCCCGACTGGGCCAGCGGTCTGGCGCTGGTGATGCTCTCCGGCCTTATCATCTTCGGCGGCATTCGTGGCATAGCCCGTTTCGCCGAACTGGTGGTGCCCTTCATGGCCTTGGCCTACATACTGATGGCGTTGTTCGTGGTGGCGATGAACATCAGCGAACTGCCTGGGGTGTTCAGCCTCATCATCAAGTCTGCCTTCGGCATCGAGCAGGCAGGGTCCGGCGCCATGGGTTACGCCATCTCTCAGGCGATGATCAACGGCATCAAGCGCGGTCTCTTCTCCAACGAGGCGGGCATGGGCTCAGCCCCCAACGCCGCCGCGACAGCGACCCCCTATCCGCCGCACCCGGCCTCCCAGGGCTATGTGCAGATGCTGGGGGTGTTCCTCGACACCATCGTCATCTGTACCTGTACCGCAGCCATCATCTTGATGTCCGGTCAGTTTGAGCCGGGCTCAGGGGTGACCGGGGTCGAGCTGACCCAGCGTGCGCTCTCCTCCCAGATAGGTGGCGGTGGCAACATCTTCATCGCGGCGGCCATCTTCTTCTTCGCCTTCACCTCCATCGTAGCGAACTACTCCTACGCCGAGACCAACCTGGTGTTCCTGGAGCACAACCACAAGGGCGGCCTGATGCTGTTCCGGATGTTCGTGCTGGGCATGGTGATGTTCGGTTCCGTGGGTGAGCTGCCGACCGTGTGGGCCATGGCGGATGTCTCCATGGGGTTGATGGCCATCGTCAACCTGGTGGCCATACTGCTGCTCTCCGGCGTGGCCATCAAGCTGGCCAAGGACTACAACGATCAGCTCAAGCTGGGCAAGGTGCCCACCTTCGATGCCAACAAGTACCCCGAGATCCGCAGCCAGCTGGAAGAGGGGATCTGGGACAACCCGCCCCAAAGCAGCAAGCAGGCCTGAGTCTGACATTCGCTATTGCCTGATGAACAAGGGGAGCCACTGGCTCCCCTTTTGCTTGCGCGGGATCCTGATGGTCGCTCGGCGCTATCGCTGCTCGTCCCATGTGCGGCAGGTCTGGCGCAGCCGCCGCTGCAGTTGCTGCCAGACCTGCTGCCGTTGTCTCGGGGAGAGGGGGGCGTAGCGCCAGCGCCGATAGAGCCAGGCGCAGCGTTCCAGCGGTCGTGCCAGCTTAGGAGCAAGGGATCCGAGCCGTGCGCACCAGCTGGCCAGACTCTCCCCCTCGGCGGGTTGCCACCCCAGGCGGGCGGCACGCCGGCGCAGGGGGCGCCACAGCCGCTGTTGCGGCGGCGCCCGCCCCGGCCACAACAGCAGCGTACCCACCAGGGTGGCCACCCCCAGCAGGCAGGCCAGGATCAGCCAGGCGGTGTGGCTGGCCAACACAGGCCAGCGCGCTCCCACCTGTTGCCACAACAGGGCCGCATCGTAGTTGAGCACGCGCCGGGTCCACTGATAGTCGAGATTGGCGCCCCACCAGCGCAACTGGTTGAGCAGGGCCCAGTTGCGATAGCGCTGCAGCGAGAGGGGATCGGCGGCGGTGAATTCGTCGCTCAGGGCCGCCGTCATGCCTCCCTCTATCCGTTGCGGCGCCACCGCCGCTGTGGGGTCCAGCCGCTGCCAGTCGTCCTGGTCATTGAGGTATTCCACCCAGGCGTGGGCATCGAACTGATGCACCTCAAGGTAGTTGCCTCGGGGATTCCATTCACCGCCGAGATAGCCGGTCACCAGCCGCGCCGGAATGCCGGCTGCCCGCAGCACGAAGGCGGTGGCCATGGCGTAGTGGCCGCAGAAGCCGCGCCGACTGTTGAACAGGAAGTCATCCACCCCATCCGGTCCCAGCAGCGGCGGTTGCAGTGTGTAGTAAAAGGGTTCGCGTCGAAACTCATCGAGCAGGGCCGAGGCCAGCGAAGCCCGGTCGGGATAACGGGCTGCCAAGGTGAGGGCATGGGCGCGAGCCCTGGGGTTGCCGGCCGGGGGCAGTTGCAGGTTGAGCCGCCGGGCGGCGAGGTCGGCCTTGGGCGCAGTTGGCTCGCTGGTGACCCGGTAGCTGATCCTTTGATCCCCCCGATCGCGGCGATACAGGGTAGCCAGCGGGCTGACCAGCACAGGGCCGCTCACCACCCTGGGCCTGGACAGGGCCAGGGTCCAGCGGTGGCGCTGGGGTTCGGCGATCACCTCGTAGCTGGCGCCAGGCAGGGTCCCCGTACTGGCCTGAAGGGGGGCCGTCTGCATGGGTTGGGCTTGTTGCCACTGCCGGATCTCGTCGCTCAGCCGCCAGCGCCGGCCATCGAACAGCTCCTGGCGCATCACGGGAAAATAGCGCTCATTGGCGGGGGGCGGGCCGTCGGCAAAGGTGACACGAAAGGCCAGCTCGGAAGAGTTGACCAGCTCGCTGATGTCGCCGGGGGCCACCTCTTCCGAAAGACCCGACAGGGCGCGGCTGGTGGTCGGCATTTGCCAGAGCGGCGGCAGCCTGGGCAGCACCAGAAACAGGGTCAGCAGCAGGGGAAGGGCCAGCAGCAGCGAGAAACCCGCGCTGCGCCACGGCTGTTTTTGTTCGGGGGCCACGGCGGTCACCAACGCCGTCACCGCCAGCCAGAGGGCCCCCGCCATCGCCAGGGTCCAGCCCATGCTTTGGCGTTGCACCAGCGTCAGTGCGATGAGAAAGAAGGCGAGCAGCAGTACCTGCTCTATATCCCGCTCCCGCCGCACCTCTATGATCTTCAGGCTGTAGCCTAGCCAGAGCAGGTTAATGAGGGCCGGCAAGGTGCCCAGTGCCCGCCACTGCCAGGCCAGCAGCAGGGCCCCGGTGATGGCCAGCAGCGCCAGTGCACGAGCGGGGGGCGCGCGCCAGCCCCGCCACAGCATCATGGCCCGCACGCTCAGGGTGAGGGCGCCGACGGCGACGATCCAGAGCTGCAGCTGGGGCCAGAGTGCCAGCACCAGCAGCAGTTGTTGCAGGGCGATGAGGGGCAGCAGACGCCGGTTATCGAGCAGCATACGGGCTGGCCTCGTCTGTCTGTGCCTGCGGGGGGTCGACGCTGGCCAGTGCCAGCTGGCAGCGCTGGAGAAAGGTGGGGCCACAGTCAGGGCCGAGCGTCTGCCCCGGCAGAGTCAGGGTGAAGGGCACGCCCCGCCTGCCGTAATCACCACACCACCAGGCCAGCACCGCCAGCCGCTGCTCCAGATCCGTGCCCGTCACTCGCGCCAGGCTGAGGTGAGTGTCATCCTGCCTCGGCTCGTGGAACTGTTTGACCAGCAGGCCGCGCCCCTGGGCGAGCTGCTTCCAGGCAATCCGGCCGAAAGGCTCCCCACTCTGGTATGCCCGCAGCATGTCAAAGTCGCCGAGGGGGGCCTGGCCTGGCTGGCCCTGCGCGCCGTGCTGAGCTGACAGCTCCTCGTTTCGCAACAGCCCATGCAGGGGCTTGGGGGAGAGCCAGGCCTCCAGTTGCAGATCCAGCAGCGACCAGCAGCGAAACAGGCCGAGGGGGTAGCGGCTCTCCACCCGCAAGCGTCCCAATGGCAGACGGCCCCGTCGCGGGCCCGGCACCGCCAGGGTCAGGCACTGGGGAGCCGAGCCGGCCTGCGCCAGCCAGAGCGAGCCCTCGTTGAGACTGAAGTGCAGCGCCTGCACCGGGCGCGGGCTCTGCACCGTCACCCGCATGGGCAGCTGGCTGCCCGCCTCCCCCAGCACAGTGGGGCCCCCCAGCAACGCCAGACCCAGCAGGTTGCGATGGGTGAGCCACATGGCGGCCATGAAGAGGCTGCCGAGGAAATAAGATACCAGCAGCACCAGGTTGTTCTGGTAGTTGGTGCCGAGCAGATAGATGGCGATCATCACCAGTAGATAGAGCAGCCCCATGCGAGTAGGCAGGATAAACAGGCTGCGTGGTCCCAGGGTCATCTGGCGGGCAGGGGGGATGCGGCGGGCCAGCCAGCGTCGCTGCCAGCGATCCCTTAACTGGCACCAGCCCATCAGGGGGCGTCTCATCAAGGATTGTCCGGATCGACCCTGGCCAGCAGGCGCTGACTCAGGGGGCAGGCCTCGCCGTGCTGCACGCCGAAGCTGCCTCTGAGCCTGTGCTCGGCCACATAGGGGAAGACGGCCTGCACATCTTCCACAGTGACGAAACGGCGGCCCGCCACCAGCGCCCAGGCTCGGCTCACCGCCAGCAGGGTCTGGGCCGCTCTGGGGGAGAGGGGCTGGGGCAGCTCGGCATCGAAACGGCTCTGCTGCACCAGTGCCAGCAGGTAGTCGAGGGTGGCATCGGAGACATGGATGGCATCCCCTTCGGCCTGCAGGGCAGCAAGCTCGGTGGCATGCAGCTGCGGGGTCAGGGGCTGGCTCTGGCGGTTGCCGCGCAGCAGCTGACGCTCCGCTTCCCGTGGTGGAAAGCCGAGCGACAGCCGTACGGCGAAGCGGTCCAGCTGGGATTCCGGCAGCGGATAGGTGCCCGCCTGATCCGCCGGATTCTGGGTGGCGATGACGAAGAAGGGGGAGGGGAGCGGGTGGGTGTGGCCCTCTATGCTCACCTTGCCCTCGGCCATGGCCTCCAGCAGGGCGCTCTGCACCTTGGGGCTGGCGCGGTTGATCTCGTCCGCCAGCAGCACCTGGGTAAATACGGGGCCGGGGTGAAAGCGAAATTGCTGCTGGTGGGGGTCAAAGATCTGCAGCCCCAGCAGATCGGCCGGCAGCAAATCGGCGGTGAACTGCACTCGCCGGCAGTCCAGCCCCAGAACCTGCGCCAGTCCGTGGGCCAGGGTGGTCTTGCCCATGCCGGGCAGATCCTCGATCAGCAGGTGACCGCGTGCCAGCAGGGTCACCAGGGCTATCTTGAGTTGCAGCGGCTTGCCCAGGATCACCTGCTCCAGTGCCGTCAGCAGTCGTGCTATGTGCTCTTGTCCCTTCACCCGCGCCTCCCTTGTCTCCTTTCGCCCCTACAGCTTATACGTCAGCGGCGGGAGAAGGGGGTAACACAGGGATAAACCCTTGAAACGGACCATGTTTGGCGGTGACTTCACACAGACTTCACCCTGGCGCACAGTGGACACATGCTGGCCGGTTATGTTGACCTCACACGCCACACTGTCGGCGCCCTTACCCATCGCGAGACTTATCCAATGAAACAAAATACAGCCGTGTCGCTGCTGGCACTGAGCGCCCTGCTGCTCTCCCCTCTGTCCCACGGCGAGGGGGCGGATCCCTTGACGGCGGTGGTCGACGGCGCCATCCAGCCGCTGCTCAAGCAGCACAGGATCCCGGGCATGGCGGTTGCCGTGTTCAAGGGGGGCAAGGCGCACTACTTCAACTACGGGGTGGCCAATTGGGAGAGCGGGCGCCGCGTCAGCGAGCAGACCCTGTTCGAGATTGGCTCGGTCAGCAAGACCCTGACCGCGACGCTGGGGGCCTACGCCATCGCCAAGGGGGGCTTTCAGCTGGATGACAAGGTGAGCCAGCAGGCTCCCTGGCTCAAAGGTTCCGCCTTTGATGGCATCACCATGGCTGAGCTCGCCACCTACAGCGCGGGTGGCCTGCCGTTGCAGTTCCCCGATGAGGTGGATTCGAGTGACAAGATGCAGACGTATTACCGGCACTGGGCACCGGCCTATCCGGCGGGCAGCCATCGCCAATATTCCAACCCCAGCATAGGCCTGTTCGGCCAGCTGGCGGCGAGCAGCCTGGGCCAACCATTTGAGCAACTGATGAGCCAGACTCTGCTGCCCGGGCTGGGTCTGCACCACACCTATATTCAGGTCCCCGACGCGGCCATGGCGAACTATGCCTATGGCTATTCGAAGGAAGACAAGCCCATCAGGGTCAATCCGGGCGCGCTGGCGGCAGAGGCCTATGGCATCAAGACCGGCTCGGCAGACCTGCTGAGATTCGTCGAAGCCAACATCGGCTATCAGGGGGATGAGGCGGTAAAGAGCGCGATCGCGCTGACCCACACAGGTTTCTACTCTGTGGGGGAGATGACCCAGGGACTGGGCTGGGAGAGTTACGCCTACCCCGTCACCGAGCAGGCATTGCTGGCGGGCAATTCACCGGCAGTGAGCCTCAAGTCCAATCCGGTCACGCGCTTTGCGGTGCCCAAAGCGATGGGCGAGCAGCGACTCTATAACAAGACGGGCTCGACCAACGGCTTTGGTGCCTATGTGGCGTTCGTGCCGGCCAAGGGAATAGGCATCGTTATGCTGGCCAACCGCAACTATCCCATCGAGGCCAGGGTCAAGGCGGCCCACGCCATCCTGAGCCAGTTGGCGTTGTGATCAGCCGTATGCATCTGTCTGTCGGCCAGGGGGGCGATAGATAAATGTTGTGAAATACGCCGGGCGGCCCCGGCGTATTCGTGTCAGACGCCCGGACTATTGCATCAGCCGACGGGTGAGAATATCCGCCTGTTGCCGGAACCGGGCGAAGTCTTGCTGGCGGCGGCTTCTGGCCACAGTGACCCATTGAATACCGGTCTCATCCCCATGCCGCACCTCGATGAGCAACTCATATCTGGCGTATTGCAGCAGTGCAAACAGCATGCCCGCAATAAACAGCAGGGGGGCCAATATGGTCGTCACCTCGGGCGCTGTATTGAACAGGGGCAGCAGCCAGACGGCGAAGGAAAATATCAGGCCTATGCCGGCAGCCCGCAGCAGCTGTTTGGTCTGGCTAGATTGTCTGGCCTTGATATTCACGATTTTGGCGGGCGGATATTGCTCCCGCTTGATCCTGAGTCGATCTCCGTCGATATCAAAATCCGATGACTGATACATGTTTCACTCCCGCAGCGCCCGACATCATGCGGGCGGCTCATTGGAATTGATATGCCGGGGACGTCAACGGACCAGATTGGTTAATACTCACGGGTGCGTATCAGTGTTTGTCAGTACCGAGGCCATGACGGGCCTGTTGCCCCTCTCTGCATGTCAGTGATGGTGGTTGCCGCCACTCTGTTCGCCATACCGCTTGCTCCCTTTCCAGGCATGCAACGGTTGAAGGTTAACACCCCATATGGCGCCGCTTGCGCTAAAAAAAGTAATCCTGCCTAATTAGAAAATGTCATTAACTGGTTATCTTCTAGTGTGATCAACCATTAAGTTCGTCAGATGCTAGTGATATAGCATGCCAATCCTTGATTACGTGGTTTTAATCTTGTCTGGTTGATTGCGGAGTGTTGCCCTGCCTGCTGGCCGAGCCGGTGAGCGGGGTACCAGGCGCCATCACATCAGAATAGGGAACCTGATCCAGGGGAGAGGAGGCACGGGTGAGATCAGGCAATGCTGTCTGCGCGAGGCCGCGGTATTTAGCCACTTGCCAAGTGGACTCGGTGTCCGCCTCCGATATTTAAATAGGCACCCTGATGCAGGCCAAATAAGCGTGATTGCGGGTAGATGAATATTCATCTCGTCGAACCTGGCTGTCGCCCCATATGACATATCAGGCGCGGGACTGCGCATCAATGCGTGGATCCTGCCGCTTTGACATGAATAAAAGAACATACACACAGGTAGGTTAGTATGCGTCCATCCGCCCCGACCGGGTTGTTACAGCAACCCAAACCGTTTTTCATGATCTTCTTTGTCGAACTCTGGGAACGCTTTGGCTATTACGGCGTACAAGGCATTCTGGCGGTTTTCTTTGTCCAGCAACTGGGTTTTTCACAGGAGCAGTCGTTTATTACTTTCGGCGCCTTTTCGGCGCTGGTATATGGACTGATCTCGGTCGGCGGCTATGTGGGTGACCATATTCTGGGCACCAAGCGCACCATGGTATTGGGGGCCATAGTGCTGGTCATCGGTTATTTCATGACCGGCATGTCGATCTACAATCCCGACCTCATCTTCTATGCCCTGGGCACCATCGCCGTGGGCAACTGCCTGTTCAAGGCCAACCCGGCCAGCCTGCTGGCCAAGTGCTATGGGCCAAGGGATCCCCGTCTGGACGGGGCCTTCACTCTGTTCTACATGTCGATCAATATTGGCTCCCTGATATCCCTCTCGCTGGCCCCGGTCATTGCCGATCATTACGGCTATACGGTGACCTACAACCTGTGCGGGGTCGGCCTCATCATAGCGCTGCTGACCTTCTTTGCCTGCCGCAACATGGTCAGGGACATTGGCTCGGAGCCGGATCATCTGCCGCTCGATTACGGCAAGCTGCTGCTGGTCTTGCTGGGGGCGGTGGCGCTGGTCTTCTTCTGCGCCTGGCTGATGCACCACGTGGTGATCGCCAACATGGTGTTGATGACGGTGACCCTGGTGGTGGTGATCTTCTTCTTCCGCGAGGCGTTCAAGCTGGATCGCATCCACCGCAACAAGATGTACGTGGCCTTCGTGCTGATGCTGGAGGCCGTGGTGTTCTACGTGCTCTATGCCCAGATGCCGACCTCGCTTAATTTCTTTGCCATCAACAACATGCACCACGAGATGCTGGGCTTTACCGTCAATCCGATCAGCTTTCAGGCCCTGAACCCCTTCTGGGTGGTGGTGGGCAGCCCTGTGCTGGCCATGATCTATACCCGCATGGGCAGCCAGGGGCGGGATCTGACCATGCCGCTCAAGTTTACCCTGGGCATGTTCTTCTGCTCCCTTGGCTTCCTGACCGCGGCGGCGGCGGGCATCTGGTTTGCCGATGCCGGCGGGCTGACCTCGCCCTGGTTCATGGTGCTCATCTACCTGTTCCAGAGCCTGGGCGAGCTGATGATCAGCGCCCTGGGACTGGCCATGGTGGCGGCGCTGGTGCCGCAGCGGTTGATGGGCTTCATCCTGGGGATGTGGTTCCTGACCCAGGCGATGGCATCCCTGCTGGGGGGCTATGTGGCGACCTTTACCGCAGTGCCGCAAGGGGTGACGGATCCACTGCTGACGCTGCCCATCTATACGGATGTGTTTGGCAAGATAGGGCTGGCGACGCTGCTGGTGGCCGTGGTGATGGCGCTGATGGTGCCTTGGCTCAACCGCATGATGAATGCCGGCCCGGCGGATAAAGAGGATGTGCTCCCGCAGCAGGCCAAGGCCTGATGGATATGGTGAGGGGGAGGCAGGTGTTCGCTGCCTCCCCCTTGCCGGTCAACCGTACTGCTCTTCCATCCAGGCTTCGACGATAAGCTGGGCTGAGACCCCGTCCACGCTGCCCTTGTCGAGCGCCTTGTAGCCACCCCGTTCAAACAGGCGGGCGCGGGCATCCGTGGTGGTGAGCCGCTCGTCCTTGAACTCTACCTGCTTGCCGAAACGGCCGTGCAGACGGTTGCCGAACTTGCGAGCTCGTACCGTGATCTCCTGCTCGGTGCCATCCATGTTGAGCGGCAGACCGACCACCAGCAGGTCCGGTTGCCACTCCTTGAGCAGCTTTTCGACGTCGTCCCAGTTGGGGACACCGTCGTTGGCCTTGATGGCGCGCAGGGGCTGGGCCGTGCCGGTAAGCTCCTGGCCGATGGCGACCCCTATGCTCTTGGTGCCGTAGTCAAAGCCCATGATACTGCGTGATGACATTGAATGATTTCCTCAATCCCGTGACGGGAGGGGTGGCAAGCACATCAGCTGTGGCCGATGTCGCTGGATAGATGAATGGGATTGACCCCTATGCTGGCGGCGGCTTGCTGCCAGCGCTGGTGAATGGGGGTCTTGAAGACCAGATCCGGGTTGGGCGGGATCACCAGCCAGGCGCCGTCCACCAGCTCTTGTTCCAGTTGACCCGCACTCCAGCCAGCGTAGCCGAGCGCCACCAGCCAGTGATCCGGGGCCAGCTCTGTGCCCAGCGTTTCCAGTATGTCTTTTGATGTGGTCACCATGAGTTCATCTCCCACCTGCAGGGTGGAGTTGAACCCAGGGCGGAAGCTGTGCAGCACGAAACCGCGATCGGCATGCACCGGCCCGCCTTGCAACACCGGCTGTTTGAGCTCCGGGTTGGCGGGAGGATCGAGCTTGAGCTGGGCCAGCATGGCATCCAGCGACATGTCCACCGGGATGTTGACTACCAGCCCCATGGCGCCCTCTTCGTTGTGCTCGCACAGGTAAACCAGCGAACGCTCGAAATAGGGATCGGAGAGGCTCGGCATGGCGAGCAAGAAATGATTTTGCAGTGTTTGCATATGGGCCAAATATTGCAAAGGTATTTGAGTCAATTATGGCAGTTAGCCGTGTCAGGCAAAACCGCTTTTTATCGGCGTGCCCCCCCTATCTGGATGGGAGGCAATGCACCGATGAGATATCACATACACAGCGCCATGTCGGGGCTGGGTCGAAGAGCAAAGAGGCTGCACCCTGTACCGCCTCTTTGTCATTCGGATATGCGACGCTATCTGGCACCGGTCAGATGACGTAGGTTGTGACCTCCATCCGTACCGCAGACAGGTTTGAACCAACCAGCACGATAGCCGCAGGCCCCAGAAGGCTTACCGTGCCAGCCGACGCTCGATGGCATCCATCAGCATGCCAGTGATGGAGACATCAAAGGCGGCCTCGATCTCGCGGATACAGGTCGGGCTGGTGACGTTAATCTCGGTTAGCCGATCGCCTATGATGTCGAGGCCGACGAAGATGAGGCCCTTGGCCTTGAGAGTCGGGCCGACGGCGCGGGCGATGGCCCAGTCCGCTTCGCTCAAGGGGCGCGCCTCACCACGGCCACCGGCCGCCAGGTTGCCACGGGTCTCCCCCTGCGCCGGAATGCGCGCCAGGCAATAGGGTACGGGTTCACCGTCCACCACCAGCACCCGCTTGTCGCCATCCTTGATGGCGGGCAGGTAGGTCTGGGCCATGCAGTACTGGCTGCCGTGCTCGGTGAGTGTTTCGATGATGACGCCCACGTTGGCGTCATCTTCCTTCATGCGGAAGATGGAGGCGCCGCCCATGCCGTCCAGCGGCTTGAGGATCACGTCCTTGTGCTTCGCGTGGAAGGCACGCAGCTTGTCGGCGCGGCGGGTCACCAGCGTGGTCGGGGTGTGCTCGGCAAACCAGGCGGTGTAGAGCTTCTCGTTGGCATCGCGCAGGCTCTGCGGCTTGTTGACGATGAGGCAGCCCTCATCTTCGGCCCGCTCCAGCATGTAGGTGGCGTAGATGAACTCGGTATCGAACGGCGGATCCTTGCGCATCAGGATCACGTCCAGGGTGGAGAGGGGCTGATCCACCACCTCGCCCAGGCTGAACCAGTCGGCGTAGTCATATTTGACCGTCAACGGGCGCATGGTGCCAAAGGCGCGGCCCGCCTCCATGTAAAGATCCGACATCTCCAGATAGAAGAGCTCATAGCCGCGCTTTTGCGCCTCTTCGAGCATGGCGAAGCTGGAGTCCTTCTTGATATTGATGGCCGAGATGGGGTCCATCACTATGCCGAGTTTAATGGTCATCCGAATGTCCTTCTGGTAGCTCGATTGCGTTTGAGATTGTCAGAACCCGTTTCAGGCCAGATCGCCGAAGCGGCACTGCAGCGCTGTTATTGCGGTCAGGGCGGCGGTTTCGGTGCGCAGCACCCGCGGCCCCAGCAACATCTCCTTGAAACCTTCCTGCACGGTACGGGCGATCTCGTCGCTGGACAAGCCCCCTTCAGGGCCTATCAGCAGGCGCACCCCGTGCTCCGGCACCGGCAGTGTGCTGATGCTGTACTCGGCGCGCGGATGCAGGTTGAGCTTGAGCTCTTTGGTCTCTTCCGCCAGCCAGGCGTCCAGCTCCATCGGCATCCGAACTTCGGGCACCAGGTTGCGGCCGCACTGTTCGCAGGCGCTGATCACCACCTTCTGCCACTGCTCGCGCTTCTTCTCCAGCCTGTCCGCCGGCAGCTTGACGCCGCAGCGCTCGGAGAAGAGCGGGGTGATGCAGGTGACGCCCAGCTCGACGGATTTCTGGATGGTGAAGTCCATCTTGTCGCCCCGGCTGATCACCTGGCCCAGATGGATGGCGAAGGGGGACTCCACAGATTGAGCCTCGCAGCCGTCTATGGTCACTTCCACCGACTTCTTGCCGACCAGGGCTATGGTGGCGGCATATTGATTGCCGTCGCCATTGAACAGCTCCAGCTGCTGGCCCGGCTGCATGCGCAGCACCCGGCCTATGTGGTTGGCGCCGTCTTCCGACAGGGCGAGGGTCTGGCCAACCTGCAGGGCGGCCGCTTCATAGATACGTGGAATGCGCATGGCTAAGTGTCAGTCTCTTGCTTGGAAACGCGTCAATGTCTTGCTGCGAGGCCGGGTTCACGGCGCACTCGACTATTGACGCGTCTCGTTATGGGAGGGGTTGTGATCCCTCCCTGTCAAATGGGGTTATTGGCACTGCTTTTCAATGAAGGGATTGGTATTGCCCTGCAACTTGCCGATGCGGCGATTGCGTTCGCACTCCCAGCCATCGGCCGGGTACTGCCTGTCCCAAGCTTCGAACAGTTTACGCTGTTGCGCCGCGAGGCGCAGCCCATACTGCTGGCTCATGTAGAGGTAGGCGCGGGCGATCTGGCCCCGTACCAGCCCCTTGGGCGGCTGTACCTGACGAGCCTTGAAATCCACCAGCATCTGGCACTGGCCGTACTGATCCGGGGTGCCGTTCCAGTCGGAGAAGCGGTAGTTGGCGCGATCGCCGTTCACCTCGCCGATGGCGGGGAACAGGTTGTGCATGTCTCCCTCCATCTGGTTGAACTCGTCGCTCTTGCCGCAGTTCTTGCGACCCCCCTGCTGCCAGCACTGCAGCTGGTGGCCGAACTCCCAGGCCGGCACCACGTGTTCCCACTCGATGCGGCTGGCGCGCGTGGCCTGCTTGCGCGGTTCATAGCCGCAGCTGGCGAGATCCGGGCTCATTTTCTTGCCCTGATACTCAATCTTGCAGCCGCAGTAGAAGGTGACGGGGTGATCCTGATAGAGGCGGTTCAGATCCTGCTTGGCGGCGCGAAAGGTCTGGGCATGCAGGGGCAAACTGACCAGCAGGGCCAGGGTGAACGAAAACAGGGGACGAAACATGAAGATCCTTGGCAATGACATGGTTGGATGAAGAGAGGGGCACCCTAGCACAGGGTTGCGACACGGGCTGGCTTACTCAGCAGGCACAGGCACCTGCCGTTCCCGCTCCAGCGGCTGCTTGCAGCGGCGGCAGTGGTAGCGAGCCTCGCCGCGCACCACCTTGTTGTGGCGGCGCACCGACAACTGATGCTGCTGGCAGTGACAGCGATAGGGCACGGTGCGCTGGGCCAGCACAGTCAGATCGAAGCTGTGGGTAGTTCTGGGCTCAAGGCCGAACAGCTCCCGCATCAGCGACTGCCACTGCTTGCCGTGGGGCAGCACCCGTGCCTTGCCACGCCCTTGGCCCCAGAGCGCATAGACCAGCAGATGGGCCACCTCGTGGGGCACCACCTCGGCCAGAAACGCCTGCTGGTTGGCCTGATAGAGGGCCGGGTTGAAGCGCAGCTCCCAGGTCTGCAGCCGCGCAGAGCCCGCCGCCCGACCGCGCATGTTGCAATGAACTTGCGGGCGGGGAAAGGAGCGGCCAAGGCGTGCTTCGGCCTGCACAAAACAGGCGTCGACACGGGCGAGCAACTGCTGGTGCAGGGCGGGATCGAGGCGGGTAGCGGTGACGGACATCGGGTTCTCGGCAAATGGCGGACAAGCAAAAGGGGAGCCAGGCTCCCCTTTATACCACAAGCGTGACGCTTACAGACCGGCGGCGGAACGCAGCAGTTCGGCCTTGTCGGTCTGCTCCCACGGGAACTCGTTGCGACCGAAGTGACCGTAGGCGGCAGTGGCCTGGTAGATGGGGCGCTTCAGGTCCAGCATCTGGATCAGGCCGTACGGACGCAGTTCGAAGTGCTCGCGTACCAGCTTGACCAGCAGATCTTCGGCCACCTTGGCGGTACCGAAGGTCTCGACGCTGATGGAAGTCGGCTCGGCCACGCCGATGGCGTAGGAGATCTGGATTTCACAGCGATCGGCCAGACCGGCGGCGACGATGTTCTTGGCCACGTAGCGGGCGGCGTAGGCAGCGGAGCGGTCAACCTTGGACGGATCCTTGCCGGAGAAGGCGCCACCACCGTGACGGGCCATGCCGCCGTAGGTGTCGACGATGATCTTGCGACCGGTCAGACCGCAGTCACCCATGGGGCCGCCGATGACGAAACGGCCGGTCGGGTTGATGAAGTATTTGGTGTCCTTGTTGACCCACTCGGCCGGCAGTACCGGCTTGATGATCTCTTCGCGCACCGCTTCCACCAGATCCTTGTGGCTGATGGACTCGCTGTGCTGGGTAGACAGCACCACGGCATCCACACCCAGGATCTTGCCGGCGTCGTCGTAGGCGAAGGTCAGCTGGCTCTTGGCATCCGGACGCAGCCACGGCAGGGTGCCGTTCTTGCGCACTTCGGCCTGACGCTTCACCAGCAGGTGAGAGTAGGTGATGGGGGCGGGCATCAGCACGTCGGTTTCGTTGGTGGCGTAGCCGAACATCAGGCCCTGGTCACCGGCGCCCTGCTCCAGCGGATCGCTGCGGTCAACGCCCTGGTTAATGTCGGGGGACTGCTTGCCGATGGCGTTCAGCACGGCGCAGGAGTCGGCATCGAAGCCCATGTCGGAGTGGGTGTAGCCGATGTCACGCACTGTGTTGCGCACTATCTCTTCGATATCAACCCAGGCAGAGGTGGTTACTTCACCGGCCACCATGACCATGCCGGTCTTGACCAGGGTCTCGCAGGCAACACGGGCCTTGGTATCTTGCTTGAGGATGGCGTCCAGTACCGCATCGGAGATCTGGTCCGCAATCTTGTCGGGATGGCCTTCGGAGACCGACTCGGAAGTAAACAGCTTTGCCATGATGGGATTCTCAGCTTGTCTGGGGTTATCGCCACAGCAATAACCGGGTGATGATAGGATGATTGTAGAGGTATCTACATCTGGACGTCCATTTTAGTTAGCGCCCCCCTCGATTGCCAGCACTATTTTGGTTTTGCCGCGCGCTGGCCGAACAAGATACGTGCTTTACCCCATTTGGGGTGCAAGCCGTTTACAACTCAATCGTTTGCCCCGGCCAGAAAAGCGATTGAGCTCCCAAAGCTACTTTATTCGCCCAGATAATATTTGCACCGCACGCGCCCTGCTGGGACAATAACGCGCCTTAATCTTGGCCATCAAATGAAGCAATCGCAGGAGATACAGATGCCTTCTCGTAAAGAGCTTGCCAATGCCATTCGCGCATTGAGTATGGATGCCGTTCAAAAAGCCAACTCCGGTCACCCGGGCGCCCCCATGGGAATGGCAGATATCGCCGAAGTGTTGTGGCGCAGCCACCTCAAGCATAACCCGAACAACCCCAAGTGGGCCGACCGCGACCGTTTCATTCTGTCTAACGGCCACGGCTCCATGCTGCTGTACTCCCTGCTGCACCTCTCCGGTTATGACCTCTCCATCGACGACCTGAAAAACTTCCGCCAACTGCACTCTCGTACCCCGGGTCACCCCGAGTACGGCTATGCGCCGGGCGTTGAAACCACTACCGGTCCGCTGGGTCAGGGCATCACCAATGCCGTCGGCATGGCGATCGCCGAGAAGGCCATGGCCGAGCAGTTCAACCAGCCGGGTCACGACATCGTTGACCACTACACCTACGCCTTCATGGGCGACGGCTGCCTGATGGAAGGCATCTCCCACGAGGCTTGCTCCCTGGCAGGTACTCTGCAACTGGGCAAACTGATCGCGTTCTGGGATGACAACGGCATCTCCATCGACGGCCACGTTGAAGGCTGGTTCACCGACGACACCGTCAAGCGTTTCGAAGCGTACGGCTGGCACGTGATTGCCGCCGTTGACGGTCACAGCCCGGAAGCCATTAATGCCGCCATCGAAGCCGCCAAGGCCGAGACCGGCAAGCCGACCCTGATCTGCTGCCGCACCATCATCGGCTACGGTTCACCGAACAAGTCCGGTTCTCACGATTGCCACGGCTCACCGCTGGGCAACGACGAGATCGCCGCCGCCCGTGCCTTCCTGAAGTGGGACCACGCGCCGTTCGTTATTCCGTCCGACATCGCCGCCGAGTGGAACGGTCAGGAGAAGGGTACCAAGCTTGAAGCCGACTGGGCTGCCAAGTTCGCCGCCTATGAAGCCGCTCACCCGACTCTGGCTGCCGAATTCAAGCGCCGTACCGCTGGCGAGCTGCCGGCCAACTGGGCAAGCGACTCCGCCAAGATCATCGAAACCCTGCAAGCCAACCCGGCCAAGATCGCGACCCGCAAAGCGTCCCAGAACTCTCTGGAAGCCTTCGGCAAGCTGCTGCCCGAGTTCATGGGCGGTTCCGCCGACCTGGCCCCGTCCAACCTGACCATGTGGTCCGGCTCCAAATCCCTGACCAACGACGATGCGTCCGGCAACTACATCCACTACGGTGTACGCGAGTTCGGCATGTCCGCCATCATGAACGGTATCGCCCTGCACGGTGGTTTCATCCCCTACGGCGCCACCTTCATGATGTTCATGGAGTACGCCCGCAACGCCCTGCGCATGGCCGCCCTGATGAAGCAGCGCGTCATCTTCGTTTACACCCACGACTCCATCGGTCTGGGTGAAGATGGCCCGACTCACCAGCCGGTTGAGCAGATCGCCTCCCTGCGTCTGACCCCGAACATGAGCACCTGGCGCCCATGTGACCAGGTTGAATCCGCGATCGCCTGGAAGCACGCCATCGAGCGTACCGACGGTCCGACTTCCCTGATCTTCTCCCGCCAGAACCTGGCCCAGATGGACCGTACTGCCCAGCAACTGGCCGATACCGCCAAGGGTGGCTACGTGCTGAAGGATTGCGCCGGTACCCCTGAGCTGATCCTGATCGCCACAGGTTCCGAAGTGGAGCTGGCCGTGGCCGCCTATGAGCAGCTGACTGCCAAGGGCCGTGCCGTGCGCGTGGTCTCTCTGCCTTGTACCGACGTGTTCGACGCTCAATCTGCCGAATACAAAGAGTCCGTCCTGCCGATGAGCGTGACCAAGCGTGTTGCCATCGAAGCGGGTATCGCCGACTACTGGTACAAGTACGTGGGCTTTGGCGGCAAGATCATCGGCATGCGCACCTTCGGTGAGTCCGCGCCGGCCGAGCTGCTGTTCAAGGAATTCGGCTTTACCGTGGAAAACGTGGTTGCGACCGCAGAGTCCCTGTAATAGCTGCTGACTATTGGGTCGTCTTGGCCCAATAGCCGGAACAGGAAAACGCCCTCCATCGCAAGATGGGGGGCGTTTTTTATAATAAAAATTTCTTTTTTCAGGTAACCTGATTAACCCAGTGTGAATAATTCAGCTTTACAACCGGGTATTTCGACTCTCTAAAGTTTTTCTGTGTTACGGTATTTTTTTTGGTGCCATATGATGCCGCCCGTAATATGCTATGTGTCTGATGGTGATTAATCCGCGTTCAATGCGGTATCGTTTTCAGTGATATAGGACAGGCGAGTTATTTTGTCGATCTATCATGGTAGTGAGTGGTTTTTTTCAGTAAATCAGGTGATATATAATTTTTAAAAAGGATGGAGTATTTACAATGGCTTGTTCTATATTGATTGATAAGTCAGAGGGAAAACTGAGGATAAATTCTGATTCATATGATTTGAACCGGGTCTCTGATGTACAAGTAAAAGAGCTTACATGGAAAGATAAACTGACAAATATGTTATTATTTGGGTTAATCACATCAAGTATCCTATTCTACTTTATACCGACTGAAGCGCAGGGTAAGGGAATGACGCTATTTCTTCCCGCAGTCGCTTTTCTGGTAGGAATGGTGATGGCTATGGTCACCCGTGCAAAATACGTATTCAGACTGGAGTTTAAACATGCCGATGAAACCGGCGTGCAATGGATCACTGCCGCCAAGAGCAGAAATGTGCGGGAGTATGAGATTTTTAAATTGAAAGAAGCGGAGCTTAAACAGATTCTCGGATAATACAGGCCGATTTTAAGCATAAATAAGGTCGTCAATGTTGATACCTGATAAAAAAACACCGGCCATAAGCCGGTGTTTTTTATCATTTAAACCAAACCTTACACCTGCGGTGGGGTGCTTTCCGCATTGGAGAGCACCGCATCCATCTGGACCAGGGCGCCGGTGGGCAACTCGCTCACGCCAATCACGGTGCGGGCAGGCAGATAGGCCGGGAAGTATTTGGTGTAGACGGCGTTGACCGCATCCAGATCCGCGATGTTCTTCACCTGAATATTGACCTTGACGATATCGTCCATCACATGGCCGATGCTCTCCACGATGGTCTTGATATGGCCGAGGCACTGGGCGGTCTGCTCTTTGACACAACCGGTCAGGATCTTGCCGGTGGTGATATCCAGCGGCAGTTGAGCGGCCAGATGGTTGTAGTGGGAGAAGGCGACAGTCTGGCAATGGAGCGGGCTGCGTGGCGCCTTGTCGGTATTGCGGGCGCTGATCACCAGGTTGTGTCTGTCTTCCACCAGCTGCGGCGGTGTGCCGTCACCGTGGGAGATGACCGCATCCATCTGCACCCGGGCACCCAGCGGCAGGGCAGCTGCGCTGATCACGGAGCGGGCCGGCAGATAGGCGACGGCGCGGGCAATGGCGGAGTCCGGGAAGAAGGTGGTGTAGACCTCGTTGACGGCGTCCAGATCGGCGAGGCTGGTCAGGTAGATGTTCACCTTGACGATGTCGTCAAACGGCACGTCGATGCTCTCCAGCACGGTTTTGATGTTGCGCAGACATTGACCCGCCTGTTCGCGGATGCCACCGGCGACCAGCTGGCCCGAGGCCGCATCGACCGGCAGTTGCGCGCCTATGTTGTTGTAGTGGGAGAAGGCAACGGTATGGGTCGAGAGCGGGTTGTGCGGGGCCTTGTCGCTGTTGCGGGCCAGCTTCACCAGGGCGCAGGGCGCTTGCGGGAAGGTGCCTTCGCCATTGGAGATGATGGCGTCGATCTGCACCTGGGCATCCAGCGGCAGGGCGGCCACCGCGAGTGTGGTACGGGTCGGCAGATAGCCCGGGAAGAATTCGCGATAGACGGCGTCGACCGCCTCCAGATCCGCCATGTCTTTCAGGAAGATAGTGGCTTTGACCATATCGTCCATCACGTGACCAAGGCTCTCTATGATCGCCTTGAGGTTATTCAGGCACTGTCTGGCCTGTACCTTGACGTCGCCACTCACCATCTTGCCGGTCTTGGGATCGACCGGCAGCTGGGCAGAAATATTGTTGTAATGAGAGAAAGCCACCGTCTGGGTGTAGGGACCCAGATCCTGGGGGGCATTGGTGGTATTTCTTGCAGCCTTGATGATGGTGCCACTCATAGATATTCCTCTTTTTAGTATTCGTTGTTGACTCAGGTACAGGTTCGTCCCATCCGAGTACGCCATGCCGACTGCGCCAGCGGGTGCATCCCAGGTTATTATGTTTAAGCCACTCAATAGCTGAATGGGATAAGAGAGGAAGGGACAGGGTTGATTATTTCAGACGAGGCGATTCTATGAGTGGCCATCAGAGGATGCAAACCGGTGATTGCGTTTCTATGAGATGGCTCAACGCTTGGAAATATAGCTGTTTTGCTATTCAATTCAGCGTGAATACCATTCAGAGCTGGATCAAACCGGTCTGGTATTGCGGGCGAACACGTGTGGACTGGGTTCTTCCTCTTGCAGGGACGGGTCAAGGCTGTGAATGAGGCGTTAAAAATATGCGCCATCTTGCGGTTAACCGGCTTTATTGTGCATAGATATGTATTTTAAATCGTTTTTGGGATCTATCCAGCTTGCTAAAAATATGCTAGCCCAAGGTCATGCAAAGACTAATAAAGATGTGGCTGGAATATAATTCAATCTATTGCATAGGCGATATTTTGTTATTGCGCTTGAATAGCCGCGTGTGTGCATATCCTGATGATATTTGCCGCGCAAAATAGAGAGATAAATATGCCACAAGAGGGCAGTCGTTCTGTTAGCGGATTGTGGTGATGGGGTGAGATGGTGGGGCCAAATGCTGGCTTGCCCACCAAGGTGACGCAGGTCGGGCAGCCAGTGTCACTTATCCGGTGGGGTAGAGGTCCGGGCGACTGGCGACCGTGTATGGGAGGGCAGGTTGCCCTCCTTGCCCAGAGATGTTTGATACGGAGGTCCTGATCCCGGTTATCGATCAGGCAGGATAGAGGGCGCCCAGGACTGCAAGACGGCTGGCACCGGTAACGGCCGGCAGGTTGCCCGGTTGGCGCTGGATAAAGCGCTGTGCCAGCCAGGCAAAGGCAGCTCCTTCCACCCAGTCGGGAGCGATCCCCAGCTCGGCCGTGCTGGCAATGCGCCAGTGGGGCAGCAGGCTGGCCAGTTCGCTCAGCAGCGGGGCATTGTGGGCGCCGCCACCGCAGACAAACAGCTCGGCCTCTGGCTGGCGGGCGCCGCTCGCCTCGTTCTGCGCGGGCAGCTGGCGGGCGATGCTGTGGCAGGTGAGCGCCTGCAGGGTGCGCTGCACATCCGCCGGGGCGTAGGCACTGCCTGCCAGCTCGCCATCGAGCCAGTCGAGGGTGAACATCTCCCGCCCGGTGCTCTTGGGGGCGGGGGCGATGAAGTAGGGGTGAGCCAACAACTGCTCCAGCAGTTCGGGGATAAGCCTGCCGCTGGCCGCCCACTGGCCACTGGCATCGTAGCCGGCACCCTTGGGGTGATGACGGCGATACCAGCCATCGAGCAGGGTGTTGGCCGGGCCGGTATCGAAGCCATAGACGCCGTCGGCCTGGCCCGGCAGCACAGAGATATTGGCGATGCCACCGAGGTTCAGCACAACCCGCAGGGCGCCGGGGCGGGCAAAGAAGGCCTGATGGAAGGCGGGCACTAGCGGCGCCCCCTGACCGCCGAGGGCCATGTCCATGGTGCGAAAGTCGGCGATCACATCGATGCCGGTCAGCGCCGCCAGCAAGGCCGCATTGCCGATCTGCAGGGTAAAGCCGAGCTGGGGACGGTGGCGGATGGTCTGACCGTGGCTGCCGATGGCGCGAATATCGGCAGGCGTGAGGCCGGCCTTGGCCAGCAGCCCGTGGGTCGCGGTGGCAAACTCCCGAGCAACCAGATTGTCGGCGACCCCCATGCGATCGATTTCATTGTCGCTCGGGGTGCAGAGGTCGTGCAGTTCACGGGCGGTGGGCCAAGGGTGGCTGAGGGCTGCTTCGACCCGCAGTTCATCCCCCTCGATCATCACCAGCACGGCGTCAATGCCGTCCATGCTGGTCCCCGACATCAATCCGATATAACGCTCGCTCATTTCGTCTCCACCTGTGTCGTCTTCAGCTAGGTGCCCAAGACGCGAGATAACAGTCCGGGGGCTTTGCCCCCGGTATCATAGTTCCATGTCACCCAGCCTGGGTTTAACTGCCGCCGTTGGCCCGCTTGTTCTGGGCCAGCTGCAGTTCCGGGCTGGCCAGCTTGGCCAGCTGGGGCATGGCCTGGGCCTTGAAGTTGGCAAGCTCCCGCCCGGTTAGCGTCTCTGCCTGGGGCAGATTGAGGGTACGCGGGTTCTTGTGCACGCCGCCTACCACGAATTCATAGTGCAGGTGCGGGCCGGTGACGCGCCCGGTGCCGCCCAGCTTGCCGATGGTCTGGCCCTGCTTCACTCGCTGCCCCTTGTTGACGGTGCGCTTGGAGAGGTGCAGGTACTTGGTCACATAGTTGCCGGCATGCTTGATGAAGACGTAGTTGCCGTTGAACTGGTTGTAACCGGCCGCCACCACGCTGCCGCCGCCCGCCGCCATGATGGGGGTGCCCACCGGCGCCACATAGTCGATGCCGTTGTGGGGGCGCACCTTGCCGGTGACCGGATGCAGCCGGCGCGGATTGAAGTTGGAGCTGATGTATTTGAAGTTGACCGGCGCGCGCAGGAAGCTCTTGCGCATCGCCTTGCCTTCCGGCGTGTAGTAGTTGCCATCTTCGTTCAGCACGGCGCGATAGATGGCGCCCTGGTTGATGAACTCGGCGGCCAGGATGTCGCCGGAGGCCACCCGCTCGTCATCCTGATACTTCTCCTGATAGACCACCCGAAAGCTGTCCCCGGGTTGCAGGTCCTGAGCGAAGTCGATGTCCCAGCCGAAGATGGCGGCGAGATCCATGATCTGATCTTCCGTCATGCCCGCCTCGGCGGCGGCGCCCCAGAAGCTGGAGCGGATCTCGCCCTTCGCCACCTGCTCGCGGGTATCGAGTTCCAGCTTGACCGGTTTTGCCACGAAGCTGTCGGCCTTGCGGCTCACCTTGAGCGCCTGCTCCAGGCTGTGGGGATAATAGAGGCTGTGCAGATCGCCATTTTGGGTGAGCTTGAAGGTGAGTTCCTGACCGGGTTTGAGCAGGCGCAGGGTATCCGTGCCCTCGAGCTGATCGATCAGGTGCAGATCCGTGGTGCTGAGGCCAAGGCGCTGGAAGATGACCCCCATGTTGTCGCCGCTGCGCACCTTCACCTGCTTGGTGATGTAGCTGGGCTTGGGCGGGGTGACGGGCTGCTCGGCCTGGGCCAGCAGCGCGTCCTCGTCGGCTTGCGGCTCGGCGGCAAGCTCATTGCCGTTGTCATCGACCCGAGTGGCGACCGCCTGTTCACTTGGCCAGGCAGCCAGCATCATCACCATGATGCTCAGGATCAGCACCATCTTGCGGTGCCAGGTGGGAAGAGAGTTGAAGGCGTTCCAAATAACCATGCGAAGCTGACGAAGTCGGGCAGAATGGCCAGATTTTACAGTCTTTCCAATTGGCCCGCCATTCCAGTAATATGTTTGGCCCTGTGGAATCGTGATTGGAGAGTCAAAAAATGTCCCAGCTCGAGGTGGCGCTAGCCGAGATCAAGCGCGGAGCGGAAGAAATTCTGGTGGAAGAAGAACTTGTCGCCAAGTTGAAGGAAGGGCGCCCGCTGCGCATCAAGTTGGGGATGGATCCGACGGCTCCCGACATTCACCTGGGTCATACCGTGATCCTCAACAAGCTGAAGACCTTCCAGGATCTGGGCCACGAGATCATCCTGCTGATCGGCGACTTCACCGCCATGGTGGGTGACCCCTCCGGCAAGAACAGCACCCGTCCGCCGCTCTCCGAAGAGGCCATCAAGCACAACGCCCTCACCTATGCGGAGCAGGCGTTCAAGATCCTCGATCCCGCCAAGACCCGCATAGAGTACAACTCCAGCTGGCTGGGCGAGCTGGGCGCGACCGGCATGATCAAGCTGGCGGCCAAGCAGACAGTGGCCCGCATGATGGAGCGCGACGACTTCAAGAAGCGCTACACCGGCGGCCAATCCATCGCGATTCACGAATTCCTCTATCCGCTGCTGCAAGGCTATGACTCGGTCGCGCTGAAGGCGGACGTCGAGCTGGGCGGTACCGATCAGAAGTTCAACCTGCTGATGGGCCGCGAGCTGCAAAAAGATGCCGGCATGGCCGCCCAGTGCGTGCTGATGATGCCGCTGCTGGTCGGTCTGGACGGCGTCAAGAAGATGTCCAAGTCTGCCGCCAACTACATAGGCGTGCACGATGCCCCGGGTGAGATGTTCGGCAAGATCATGTCCATCACAGATGACCTGATGTGGAACTACTACGAGCTGCTCTCCTCTCGCCCGCTTTCCGACATCGAAGGCTTCAAGGCGGGTATCGCCGCGAACACCCTGAATCCCCGTGACGTGAAGATCTGGCTGGCCAAGGAGATCATCACCCGCTACCACGACATTGCTGCGGCCGAAGCAGCCCACGAAGACTTCACCCAGCGCTTCTCCAAGAACGCCATTCCGGACGAGATGCCGGAAGTCGAGCTGGCACTGGAAGGGGAAGGGCTGGCCATCGCCAACCTGCTGAAAGACGCCGATCTGGTGACCACCACCTCCGAAGCGCTGCGGATGATCAAGCAGGGCGCGGTCAAGGTTGACGGCGACAAGCTGGAGGATGGCAAGGCGCTGGTCGGCGCCAGCACCGCCGTTTATCAGGTCGGCAAGCGCAAGTTTGCCCGGGTGACCGTCAAGTAAGCGCGCTCCCCTGATAGAAAGAAGGCCTCCATCTGGAGGCCTTTTTGTTGGCTCATTGCCGCTGGAAGAAGGGATTAGCCCTCTGTTTTCAGGAAGTTGCGATAGAGCATGTAGAGGTGGGCCGAGCTCCAGCTGAAGTTGCTGGCCCCCTGCATGGCGCCGGTCTCCGGGTTGTAGTTCTCGCGGATGGGACCGCTGCCCGCCAGCCCCTCGGCATTGGCAAACAACTTGTTGACCAGCATCTGGGCGTCGCTGCGATAGCCGTAGTTCTCCAAGCCCTTCACCCCGAAGTAGAACTGATCCAGCCAGACCCGGCCGCGCCAGTAGATGTCGGGGTCGTAGGCAGGGTTGGTCAGCGCTGCCGTGCCGAGCGGTACCTTGGTGTTGAACTCCTGGGCATTGAGCATCACCTCGCGCACCCGCGCCGCCTTCTCCTTGTCCGCCACCTCGGCCCAGAGCGGGCTCCAGCCTTCCGGGCCACGGCCTCGGGCGGTCAACAGCTTGCCGACGCAGCCGTTGGCGTCGGGCAGATCCCCCTGAGCTATCTGGCGGTCGTAATAGAAGCCGGAGGCCTCATCAAACAGGCAGCTGTTGATATAGCCGGCCAGCTGGCTGGCCCCTTCGCGGTAGCGGATCCCTTCGTCCGGCTTGCCGAGCAGCTCGGCCATGTCGGCCAGGATGCGCTTCTCCTTGGCGAGGAAGGCGTTGAGCTCCACCGACTCCTGATCGATGGAGAAGCCGATGAGGCTGCCGTCATCTTCGTGGTTTTCGAAGAAGAAGACGTTCCAGTCCTGGCGCGCCTTGGCCATGTCGCCGCCATAAGTCTTGTCGGCATAGCGTTTGAGCTGATCCGGCTCGATAAAGCCG
Source organism: Aeromonas enterica (assembly GCF_054052465.1). NCBI lineage: Bacteria > Pseudomonadati > Pseudomonadota > Gammaproteobacteria > Aeromonadales > Aeromonadaceae > Aeromonas > Aeromonas enterica. Next base: position 163,426 of record NZ_JBSTYL010000004.1, read on the forward strand.
AAGCGGGCGGCGTTGTCCATGCCAGACTCCCAGCCGGCGCCATGCTGGGCGCCGATATCCATGTCGGCGTAACCGCCAACGCTCAATACCTGCTGATAGAGCGCCATGCCGGCGCAGCCATACCAGCCCTCCTCTTCGCTGGTACAGCTGGAGAGATCCAGCCCGGCCGGTACGCCCGTCGGGTACTGCACCTTGAAGGTGATGTTGCCGAACTCGTCGTTGTGCTCGACGTGGCGGGTGGCGCCGTATTCGATGATGCCATTGCGGTTGTTGTCCCGCGCTCTGTACCACCAGTCGTGATAGGCCTGGATCTTCGGATACATCTCGGCGATGAAGGCCTTGTCTTTGGTGGCGCTGTAAATCTCCCAGATGGCCCAGGCGGAGAGGGGCGGCTTGGTGTCGCGCTCGTTCCAGTTGCCGCCATCGCCGCCGCGATCGGAGAGCTTGTTGTAGAAGACGGCATCGATCACCATGCCGGCGTCTTGCGGGCGAACAGGATCGCCGGGCTGGATCTGGTAGTCATACATGGCGCGCACGTTGTTCTTGGCCACCTCCGGGTTGAAGTGGGCCATGGCGTAGGCGTGCTTCCAGCTGTCCCAGGCCCAGACCCCGTCGAACCAGCGGGCCGTGTTGGAGGGGGTCACCCCGTCGTGCAGGATGGCGCCGGCCGGCGAGCGCCAGTTGCCGTTGAGGGTCTCCATCGCCTTGACCGCGATACGCCGCTCCGATTCCGGGATCCCCTGGTTGGAGAGGCCGCGCTCGAGGTAACCCTCCCAGCGGCGGATGGCGTCGTCGAAATAACTGGCAGGCTTGGCCAGCAGGGCCTGGCGACTCTGCTGGAAGCGGCTGGCGTCATCGCTGCTGTGAACGTAGCTCTGCAGGGTGTAGATATCCTCGCTCCCCTTGGCGGCCAGGGTGAGGCTGGCTTCGCTCACATAGCCAAGCCCCTTTTCATCCAGGGTGGTGCGGCTGGGCAGGGTACGGTCGATACGGTAGCTAGCGCTGCCGCTCTGTATGATGTTCCAGGTGCTGCGCAGCTTGCCGAACTGGAACTCGATGCCCCGTTCGCTCTGGCTGATGGTGCGACTCCAGTCAGGATACTGCTCGGCCACCGTCTTGTTGGCATCCCACTGCTGGAGCAGCTCTCCCTGCCAGTTGAGAGTCAGGGTGAGCGGCGCATCTGTGTGATTGCTCAATCGCGTGCGGACAAGGGCGGTGCGGGCATCGCCGTAACGCAGCTCCAGCTCCAGGGTGAAGGGCTCGAACTCGAAGCGCTGCACCAGGGCCCCCGGGATGGCGTAGATCTCGTGCTTGCTGGCGCTGGTGAGCGGGAAGGCGCGGCCGCTCTCGTCGCTCAGGCTGAGCCGGTCCAGTTCGCTTGCGAAGAACAGGCTGTACTCCTCGGCAATCACCATGGGGCCGGTGAAGCCGCCCCACTCGCTGTCGCTGGTGGGCAGCAAGAAGCCATGCCAGGCCCCCAGATCGAGCAGCGGGTTGTATTTGAGGTTGGAGTAGCTGTCAAAATCTCGGAACTGGAGCGGGGTGCCGCTGCGATCGATCACGTTCTGGTACTGGCTCGCCAGGGTCGCACTGGGCGGAGTCGGGGCGCTGGAGTCATTGCCGTTGCAGGCGGTCAGGCCAAACAGGGCGACGCTCAGGGTGATGGAAAGTAAACTTTTACGAAACATGTCTCGCTCCAATGACGATTTTGTAGGTTAAAGAAGGTGCTTTTTTAGCGTTTATTTTAGTGAAATCGTTTGCAGGAGACATTGTAGGGGAATGCTGCGGGCTATATTGGCGCTTCGTCACACTGTTGAGCGAGGGAATGTGAGCCGGATCACCGGGTTACACGAGGTTACATTACAGAATGTTTTAGTAACTATTTACTTGGTGTTGAGTGTCCATTGAGGGACAGGTACGCAGATATTGGTGGGGGGTCAGACCGAACTCCTGCTTGAAACGGGCGGCGAAGCGGCTGGGAGAGTCATAACCGCAGGCGAGGGCCACCTCCAGCGGAGTAAGGGCCTGCTGCAGCAGGGTGAGGGCGTGGCTCATACGTACCTGGGTCAGCAGCTGACGAAAGCTGCACCCCTCGGCGGTCAGCTTGCGCACCAGGGAGGCGCGGCTCATGGCGAAGTGGGGGGCTATGGCTTCGAGCCTGTGGTCGGCGCCGGGCTCTACGCCGAGGTAGCGGGCCAGCCGCTCCCCGAGCGTCATTGTGCTGGCGGGAAACAGCAGGTCGAGGGCATTGGCGGCGTGCAGCTCGGCATAGAAGCCGTGCAACAGCTGGGTCTGGGTGGCCTGGCTCAGCGTGCGGCTGGCCATCGAGCAGACCAGCTCGAAGCAGAATGCCAGCGCCGGGCTTATCTCAAGGCGCGGTTCCCTGAGTCGGGTGGCCGGGGCATCAGTCAGCCACTTTGCGGGGGGCGGGGCCAGCAGGGTCAGGGCCTGGGAGCTGAACTTGCCCTGTTCGGGCTGGTTGACAAAGGTGAGCTGGTGGCCTGCCGGGATCAGCAGCCAGCTCGCCTTGTCAAACGACAGGCGCCTATCCTGCCACCACAGCTGCTTGTGGCCTTGCTGTACCCAGATGATGGTCGGCGCATAGATGAGCACCCGGTGCAGCGGCTGCTGGCGGATCCCGAGATAGTGATGCAGTTGCAGCAAGGGGGCGCTCATCCGGCGGGCTCCTAGGGGGTGACGAAGGTGGCGGTCAGAGTGGCCTTGCCCAGCGCCATGGCATTGAGCATGTAGCCTACCATGGCGGGCGGGGTATCTGCCTTCACCTCGAGTTTGGCTTCGGGCAGAGCCCAGGCGGTGAACTGGTAGCGGTGCATGCCGTGACCGGCGGGCGGGCAGGGGCCGCCGTAGCCCTGGCTGCCGAAGTCGGTTCCGAGCTCAAGGCCCTGTTTGAGTTTGCCGGAGACGTTGCTGGCAAGTGAACTCTGGTTGGCCGGCAGGTTCACCACCAGCCAGTGCCACCAGCCGCTGCCGGTGGGGGCATCGGGATCATAGGCGGTAATGGCGACGCTCTTGGTGCCGGCCGGTAGATCCTGCCAGCTCAGCTGGGGCGAGCGATTCTCCCCCTTGCAGCCGAAGCCGTTGAAGCTGAACGCCTTGTCCATCAGCTGGCCTTCCTGAATGTCGGTGCTCTTCAAGGTCATGGCAGAGGCGGGCAGGGCCGCCACGCACAGCAGGGAGAGCAGGGTGGAACGCAGGGGTAATTTCATTGTGGTGCTCCTTTATGGATGACGGGATCCCGCCAAGCGGATCCTGATGGCGGGATCAGTCTAGCGAAGCCGGACGGTTCGGGTGCAACCAAAAGGCTCAATATCGGCTTATCGGTGGCTGATTGTGAGCCGAACTGCATCTGGGTGGAAAAAGAGTGGGGCGGCGAAATGAGGTGGCAAGGTAGGGGGCCAACTCGTGGTGCGGCGGCCATAAAAAAACCGGCCTCGATGAGGCCGGTTTTGACATCTTGCTGAGAGCCTAGCAGGCGGCTTAGCGCAGTATCATCTGCTCGCGGCCCGGGCCGACGGAGACCATGGGAACCGGCACACCCAGCAGGGCTTCGATGCGCAGCACGTAGTGCTGGGCAGCCTTGGGCAAGTCTTCAAACTTGCGGATGTGGGAGATGTCTTCGCTCCAGGCTTCCATGGACTCGTACACCGGCTTCAGACCGGCGGTCTGTGGCCAGATCGGGTTCTCGGTGTTGGCGCCTTCGTAGGCCACGCAGATTTTCAGATCCGGCATGCCGGAGAGGCAGTCCAGCTTGGTCAGGGCGATCTCGTTGGCGGCCTGGATCTCCAGACCCTGCTTGGTGGCAACGGCGTCGAAGTAGCCGATGTCACGGGGACGGCCTGTGGTGGCACCGAACTCGTTGGCGAACTTGCGGAACTCTTCCTGGTTCTCCATGGCGGTGATCAGGGTGCCGGTACCGACAGAGGTACTGAACGCCTTGGCAACGGCAATCACGCGCTCGGGGCGCAGGGCCGGCAGGCCGCCACCGATGCCGGCGTAAGCGCCGGAAACGTGAGAAGAGGTCACCCAGGGGTACTCACCGTAGATGAGGTCACGGCCGGCGCCCAGCTGGGCTTCGAACAGCAGGGTGCCGTTCTGGGCCTGGATGGCCTTGAGCGGCTCGCTGACGTTGCAGACGGCGTCGATCCAGGGGGCGGACACTTCCAGCAGCCAGTCGGCCATCTCCTGGGCGGTCTGCTTGAACTCGAAGCTCGGGTAGAGGGCTTTGAGCTGCGGCAGTTTCCAGTCGAGGAAGAACTGGATGCGCTCGACCAGCACGTCCGGCTGTTTCAGCCAGCCGACCAGGATCGCTTTTTTCATGACCCGATCACCGTAAGCCGGGGCTATGCCCTGACGGGTGGAGCCGTAAGCACCATCACCCAGACGGACTTCTTCCAGGGTATCTTCCAGCGCATGGATCGGCAGGCAGAAGGTGGCGCGATCAGAGATGGCCAGTTTCGGGGTCACGCCGGCGGCTTTCACTTCAGCCAGCTCTTTGGTCAGCGGCTCGGGGCTGATGACCATGCCAGGGCCGAGGACAACCAGGCACTCCGGGTTGAAGACGCCGCTCGGCAACTGGTGCAGCTTGAAGGTGCCCAAGTCGTTGACGACGGTGTGGCCGGCGTTGTTGCCGCCCTGAAAACGGATGCTGGCGGCGGATTGACCTGCCAGATAATCGACGATGCGGCCTTTGCCTTCATCACCCCAGTTAGCACCTACGACTACGATAGACGACATGACTCTTTCTCCTAAGACGTTAGGCGTCCATCCTAGGAGGCTGGGGTGGATTAGAAAAATTAATTATCTTTATAGTTCCGATAAGAAAGCCATATAATTGTGGCGATTTTACCGGCAAGACGCCCCGTGTTGCCGCGCTGGCCCGCGTCATGGGCACAGATGTGGAAAAACAAGAGGACCCCCATGCTGGACATTCACTGGCTGCACACCTTCGTTACCCTGGCCCGCCTGCAGCACTTCGGCCAGACAGCCACCGAACTGCACATGACCCAGCCCAATGTCAGCCTGCATCTCAAGAACCTGGAGCAGGCCACCCGGGTCAAGTTGATTGAACGCAGCCCGTTTCGACTGACCCAGGCCGGTGAGCGACTGCTGCAAAGCGCCGAGCGCGCCATCAACGAGCTGCTGCTGTGCCAGTCCGATCTCAATGCCCTCAACCAGCTGAGTCAGGGCACGCTCGCCATTGCCGCCAGCGACATCATCTCCCGCCTGTTGCTGATCCAGCCGTTCCAGCGCTTCAAGCAGGCGTTTCCCGGCATCGATCTTACCCTGTTCAATACCACCTCGGATCAGGCGGCGGATCTGGTCAGGGCGGGCAAGGCGGATCTCGGCTTCGTGATGGCGCAAAAGCGCAGCGAGCCGCTGTTCTACACAGAATTGCAGCAGGTGACCTGGTGCGCCCTTGGGCAGGGGCTCACTCGCTGGCAGGCCCGTGCCAAGGCCGGAGAGAGCGATCCCCTCGACGAGCCGACCCTGATCCTGCTTGGCCACGATACCCGCACCCGGGCATTGATCGACCCCTCGCTGCATCTGCTTGGTCTGCCGACTTGCCGCATCATGGAGGTGGGCAGCGTGGATGCCCAGCTCGACTGGGCCGAAGCGGGCTTCGGGGTGGCCATAGTGCCGGACTTCTCGCTCCATCCACGCCTCAAACTCACTGCCCCCGTGACCCGGCTCACCGACTTCCCCGGCACCAGCCTGGGATATGTGGTGCGCCAGAACCAGGTGCTGTCGCGGGCCATCAAACAGCTGTTGCACTGGGTGGAGGAGGAGATACGACAGCCCGACGCCCGCCATCAGGCGGTGCCCAAGGCAGCAGGTTGACCAGGTCCGACAGGACAAGCCGACGGGATGCCCCTTGTGTGTCCGTTTTCACGTCAGGTGCCTGACCTGGTTGGACTGGGTTGGAAGGGGAGATACCGATCGGCGGTCGGGTTACGGCCCATGTCGCGCATGAGTTGCCACCGAACAAGGCAACAGGTGCAATGCAAAAGAAGAGGCCACCCTGACAGGTGGCCTCTTTCGTTGGTGGTGGGCGAGATTACTGGATGGGCACGCTTGCCGAGGGGGTGGCCGGCAGGGGCTGGCCTGCGCCGTCGGTGCCACTGGCGGCACTGGGCGCAGCCCCTTGCATATCGGCTGACGCCGAGTCGACCGCGGACGAGGCGGGTTGCGTCGCCAAAGCGGCCGAGGGGATATCCGCAGTCACAGTCTGAGTCGCCACGGCGGCTGAGACCGGCTCCACCGACATGGGCTGGGTCACCAATGCCTCCGGGGCTGCTGCCTGTGCTGCGTCATCCCCGGTGGCCTGCGCCGCCGACTGGGCTGCCAGGGTTTCCGTTGCCGCCGAACTCTCTGTATCCAGGGGGGTCAGGGAGTCGGGAATAAGTGGCGGTGGCGGCAGGGCGGCATCCTCCATGCCCGGGTGGCGCGGTATCTCCGTCTTGGCCTGCATTGAGTCCAGAGTGAGGGGCGTCAGCGCCGGATGCAGGCGAGTGAATTGCTTGAGTCGTGCCGTCAGTACGTCACGCACCGTGCGCACCTCGGCGTCTGGCAGGCTGTCCAGCGCAATCAGTTCGGCGGTGACGGAGAAGGTGTTGATGCCGCTGGGCTGCCCCGGATAGAGGTTGGCGCCGATGCGGCTGCGCTGGTAGTAAGGGTGATTCTTGAGCAGGTGGTCGACCTGCTCCCCCTCGATGGGAATGATGCGTGCCTTGCAGCGGCCGGTCAGATCCCCTATGCCCTGATTGGGGTGCCCCGCCACCATGAAGGCGGCATCCAGAGTGCCATCGCAGAGCCCTTCCAGCCGACTGTTGACGGAGGTGGAGATGACAGGGGCAAAGCTGCTCTCCTGCCAGCCCATTGCATCGAGCAGAGCCTGGCTGGTGACGCGCTCTCCCGACCCCGGATTGCCCAGATCGACCCGCTTGCCTTCGATGTCGGCCAGGGTGTTGATATTGCTGTTGGCGCCAGCCAGCAAGGTCAGCGACTCCTGGTGGAGTTGAAACAGGCTGCGAAGTCGGTCATTGGGGGGCTGGCCCACAAAGGGGCCAGTGCCGTGGATGGCATGGTGCACTACATCTGACTGCACCAGTGCCAGCTGGATTTTCCCCTGGTCCAGCTCTTTCAGGTTGGCGAGGGAACCCGAGGTGCTCTGCACGGCGCAGTGCAGCCCGTGATTGGCGCTCTCTTCGTTCAGCAGGCGGCAGATGGCTCCTCCCGTCGGATAGTAGACGCCATTGAGCGCCCCCGTGCCTATGGTGAGATAGGCGGGCGTGGCGGCGTACAGGGGCAGCACCAGGGCAGCCGCCAGCCAGGGCAGGGCGGTACGAGACAGGGTCGACAGGTGGTGCAGGGCGCTTGGCAACATATTGAACCGGATCAATGGCTGATAAAAAGGATGGGTCAAGCCCATCCCGTCTGATTTCACGGCCCGCCTTCATCGCTGATGGCGGCTGGTGCGGCCGATATTCAGCCGCAAAAATATACCCTATTGCTGTCAGATGCGAGTCTGGATCGCTTTCTCCATCCGGGCCAGCGCCTCGCTCAGCCGTGCCCGGGTGCAGCCGAAGTTGAGCCGCACGAACTGGCCATCGCCGAACTGGGCACCGGGGGAGAGTCCCACCCCAGCCTGCTCGAAGAAGGCGATGGGATCCTCGAGCCCGAGTGCACTGACATCGATCCAGGCGAGGTAGGTGGCCTGGTTGCGCGCCAGCTTGACGCCGGGCCAGCGGGCGACCGCCTGTTCGATCAATGCCAGATTGGCGGCCAGGTAGTCGAGCTGCTCGCAGAGCCAGGGATCGCCTCCCTCATAGGCCGCCTCGGCCGCCACAAAGCCCAGCAGGTTGACGTCGGCGCTGATGCCGCGCATCGCCTGTTGCAGCTTGAGGCGCAGGCGGGCGTTGGGCACCACGGCGAAGGCGCAGCACAGACCCGCGATATTGAAGGTCTTGCTCGGAGCCATCATCACGGCGCAGCGCTCGGCAGCTTCCGGGCTGATGGCGCCATAGGGTATGTGGCGGGCATTTTTGTCCAGCAGCAGGTCGCAATGGATCTCGTCCGAGCAGACCACCAGGTTGTGGCGCTCGGCGATGGCGTCGATGGCTTCCAGCTCCTCACGGGTGAACACTGTGCCGCCCGGGTTGTGCGGGTTGCACAGCAGCAGCAGATCCGCCGCAGGGGCTTGACGCTCCAGTTCCTCCAGATCCAGCACCCAGCGACCGGCCTCTTCCACCATGGGGACTGTGAGCAGCGGGCGATCGTTGAAGCCCGGCGCCTGCAGGAAGGGGTAGTAGACCGGCTTGGGGGTGATGATGCCGCGGCCGTGCTGGCTCCAGGCCTTGCAGGCGAGATTGAGGCCAGGCACCACCCCGGGCAGGAAGACGATCCACTCTGGCTGGATGGTCCAGCCGTAGCGACTGGACAGACGCGCGATGATGAGTTCGATCAGCCGGGCAGAGGGACGCGAGTAACCGAAGATACCGTGGGCGACCCGCTGGGTGAGGGCCTCGATGACGGTGGGTGGCGAGACAAAGTCGGTGTCAGCTACCCACATGGGCAGCACGTCCTGTCCCTTGTACTTGTCCCATTTCAGGCTCATGGTATCGCGACGATCTATTTCCCGGTCAAAATCAAACATGTGAAATCCTTATGCTGGCCAGTGGGCTTTCAATGTACGGGGTCGGGCGCGGGGTCGCAAGCCTTGAGGTGGCTCTTGATAATGACATAAAATAAGCGGCGCCATTTCATGCACTTGCCGAATTTGGGCCAGTATCCTCCCCCCAATCCAGTGGTAATTCTATGAGTTTGTTGACCCTCGCCCTGAAGAGGTCGGATCCCGTCTCCCTCTCCTTTTTGGCCGTGACCTTTATGACCGGGGTGGCGGTGGCGCTCCAGGTGCCTACCTTGAGCCTGTTTCTGGCCGAAGAGGTGCAGGTGCGTCCCTTGCTGGTCGGACTGTTTTATACGGTCAACGCCGTGATCGGCATTCTCATCAGCCAGTGGCTCGGCCACCGCTCCGACAGCAAGGGGGATCGCAAGCGGCTGATCCTGCGCTGCTGCTTCGCGGGGGTGGTGCTCTCCCTGCTGTTCGCCTGGAATCGCAACTACTGGCTGCTGGTGAGCCTGGGGGTGCTGCTGGCGAGTCTGGCGGCCACCGCCAGTCCCCAGCTGTTTGCCCTGGCGCGGGAATATGCCGACAGCCGCAACAAGCGGGCGGACATGTTCAGCTCCGTGCTGCGGGCCCAGTTCTCCCTGGCCTGGGTCATAGGCCCCCCCATTGCCTTCGCGCTGGCCATCGGCTATGGCTTCGAGGTGATGTATCTCGCCTCCGCCCTGGCCTACCTCATCTGTGCCTTCGTGGTGTGGCGCTGGCTGCCCTCCCTGCCGTTGCCCACGCCAAACAGTGAGGTGGAGCGGGTCAGCAGCTGGCGAGATCCGTCGGTGCGGGCGCTGTTCATCGCCTCTACCCTGATGTGGACCTGCAACAGCATGTACCTCATCAACATGCCGCTCTACATCACTCGCGAACTGGGGCTGGAGGAGAAGCTGGCCGGTGTGCTGATGGGCACGGCCGCAGCCCTCGAGATCCCCTTCATGCTGCTGGCGGGCTACTACACCCAGCGCTTCGGCAAGCGTCCCATGATGCTGGTGGCCGTGCTGGCCGGGGTCGGTTTCTACGTGGGGCTGGTCACTTTGTCGAGCCAGTCTGCGCTCATCGCGCTGCAACTGCTCAACGCCATCTTCATCGGCATCGTCGCCGGGATCGGCATGTCCTACTTTCAGGATCTGATGCCGGGGCGCGCCGGGGTGGCGACCACCCTGTTTGCCAACAGCATACGCACCGGCTCCATCATGGCGGGGGCGATAGCGGGAACTGTGGCCGAGATCTGGAGTTTTCACGGGGTCTTCATGGTGGCCACTGCGTTGGCGCTTGCGGCACTGGCTGCCTGCTGGCGGGTGCCCAATGTGTGAGGCTGGTCTGTGACCGGTTGGTTATGGGGGGCGAATGCAGCCTGACGGCTTGGGCTTATTTGTCGTTGTCGGTCTGATATTCGTTGCGCAGGCAGCGCAGCAGCAGCTCGGTGGCCGGGCCCAGCGAATCCGCTGACGGGGTCAGCAGATAGGTGTAGAGATGGCGCTCGTTGCCACTGGCCAGATCCAGCGGCACCAGGACGCCGCTGGCCAGCTCTTCCTGCACCAGATGGCGCGGCAGCCAGGCATAGCCAAGACCGAGTCTGAGCATGGCGATCACCTCGTGATAGTGGGTCGCCTTCCAGCCGGTGTCATCCGCATCGTTCCAGTCCACCGAGCGGTGAATGGGGGGATGCAGGCTTATCTGGTTGTGGCTGGCGAGCTCGTCGGTCGAGACGGCACCAGCCAGAGCGGCGAGGGGATGCTCGGCCGAGCAGAGCGGCAGCAGGCACACCTCGTCCAGCGGCAGGCCGGTACGATCCTGGGGCAGGTGCTCGGAGAGCATGAGATCCCCCACCTGCAAGGCGTTGAAGTGGCAGTGAATGCGCTCGTGCAGATTGACGCGGCAGCCCCGGCTGCGGGGATAGAAGTGGGCCAGCGCCCGATAGAGTCGCTCCCGTGGTTGCAGTACGGAAACGTAGAGATTGATCTGCGGCTCCCACTGCCGTTCCAGGTTGTTGGCCAGGTTCTCCAGTTCTTCCACCTGCTGGCTGAGCTGACGGGCCCGCTTGAGAAAGATCTCCCCCGCTGGGGTCAATACCGCCTTGCGCCCCCTCACTTCCAGCAGCGGCACCCCCAGACTCTGCTGCAGCTTGGCCACCGCATGATTGAGAGAAGATTGGCTCTTGTTCAGCGCCTCGGCGGCCTGGGCATAACCGCCACAGTCCACCACGGCCTGAAAGATCCGCCATTGCTCAAACGTGCTCTTGGGACGAAACATATCTCAACCTGATCAGGGATCGTATGTGGTAAGGGCCTTCGACGGGGGCCGGTGGCACCCCATTGAATTTAACCCCATGCAGCGCAGGGTTCCGGTTATTTTGCAGATTTATTTGGGCTGGGCCACGAAGGTCTGGCCGGTGTTGCCACGGCTGTCAGCCCCCATCAGATAGAGATAGAGCGGCATGAGATCGGCCGGCGTCTTGAGCTGCTGGGGATCTTCCGCCGGGAAGGCGCTGGCGCGCATCTTGGTGCGGGTACCACCCGGGTTGAGGGTGTTGACCCGTACCGCCGTGTTCTCCAGCTCGTCGGCCAGTACCTCCATCATGCCCTCGATGGCGAACTTGGAGATGGCGTAGGTGCCCCAGTAGGCGCGGCCCTTGCGGCCCACGCTGGAGGAGGTGTAGACGATGGAGGCCTCACCGTGCTCCTTGGCGGTCTGGCGGATCAGCGGCAGCAGCGCCTGGGTCAGCAGGAACTCGGATTTGACGTTGACCTGCATCACCTCGTCCCACTCCTTCTCCTGGATGTGTTCGAACGGTGACAATGTGCCGAGCTGGCCGGCGTTGAACAGCACGCCGTCGAGGCGGCCAAATTGCTGCGCGAAGGTCTCGGCCATGCCGCGGTAGTGGGCGGCGGTGGCACCTTTCAAGTCCACTGGCACGATGGCGGGCAGCGGATAACCGGCGGCCTCGATCTGGTCATAGACTGCCTCGAGCTTGGCACTGGTGCGGCCGAGCAGGATCACGGTGGCGCCGTGGGCGGCATAGGTGATAGCGGCTTCGCGGCCTATGCCGTCACCGGCACCTGTGACCAGAATGACCTTGTGCTTGAGCAGATCCCGGGGGGCCTGATAATCGAGCATGACAACTCCTGTTAACAAGTTCGTGGCAGATGCGCGCGGCAAATAGAGGCGCAAGTGTACTGACCCCGCACGGCATTTGACCAGTATGAGACGGCAAAAATGTGAAGAAAATAGAGGGGTTGTGCTTGTCTAGTGTGTTTTTTGAGCCACTCTCGCAGAGTTTTTGCGCGCGCCCGGCAAACTCCCTAGAATGTGAAAAACTCGAACATTGAGCGGAGCATCAAGTGGCATTTTTGACCGAATATGGCCTGTTCCTGGCCAAGACCCTCACCTTACTGCTGGCCATAGCTGCCGTCATCCTGATGGTGATCAGCAGCCGTCAGCCGAAGTCCCGCAAGGGGGAGCTGGTGGTGACCGATCTCTCCAGCGAGCTGGAGCAGGGGCGTTACCAGTTGCAGGCGGCGCTGGCCGGCAAGGCCGGGCGCAAGCAGCTGGAGAAGGCACGCAAGGCCGAACACAAGGCTCGCGCCAAGACCGAAGACGAGCGCAGCCGGCTGTTTGTGCTCGATTTTCACGGCAGCATGGACGCCAAAGAGGTGGCTTCCCTGCGGGAAGAGGTGAGTGCCGTGCTAGGCGTGGCCCAGTCCGGTGACGAGGTGTTGCTGCGCCTCGAGTCCGGCGGCGGCGTGGTGCATGGCTATGGCCTGGCCGCTTCCCAGCTGCAGCGACTGCGCGACAAGGGCATCAAGCTCACCGTGGCCATCGACAAGGTGGCGGCGAGCGGCGGCTACATGATGGCCTGCGTGGCCGATCAGATCCTGGCGGCGCCCTTTGCCATCGTTGGTTCCATCGGCGTGATTGCCCAGTTGCCGAACTTCAACAAGCTCTTGAAAAAGCACGACATCGAATTCGAGATGCACACAGCCGGTCAGTACAAGCGCACCATCACCATGTTCGGTGAGAACGACGATCTGGGACGGGAGAAGTTTCGTGAGGAGCTGGGCGCCATCCACGAGCAGTTCAAGGCGTTTGTGGCCGAGCACAGGCCCAACCTCGACATAGACGGTGTTACCACTGGCGAGCACTGGCTGGCGAGCCAGGCCAAGGGGCTGGGGCTGGTGGATACCCTCTGCACCAGTGACGACTACCTGCTGGCCCAGGCCAGCCATCACAAGGTGGTCGGCATCAGCTATCGCAAACCAAAGAGCCTGACCCAGAAGCTGGGCCAGCAGGCGGCGCTGGCGCTGGAGTCCGGCCTTGGCCGCCTCTGGCAGCAGGGGCCGTGGCGCTGACGCCTTGTTTGCACCCCAGACATGAAAAAGCCGGGCACTTGCCCGGCTTTTGCTATCCAGCGCCTCAGCGCTGGAAGGGGTAGACGGAGCCCAGCTTCAGGATCTGGGTCAGCTCGTCCAGCGCAGTGCGGGACTCTTGTACCAGCGCCGGGTCGCGCAGATCGTCCAGCGCCAGGCTGTCGCGGTAGTGGCGCTCGACCCAAGTGTCCAGCCGGGCAAACTGGTTGTCGTTGATGAAGCAGGCCGGATTGACCGCCGCCAGCTCGGTGTCGTTCATGGCGACCCGCAGCCGCAGGCAGGCAGGGCCGCCACCGTTGCGCATGCTCTGTTTCACGTCCATGTAGTGCACCCCCTTGATCGGGGTACCCAAGGTCACCAGCTTGGCCAGATAGGCCGATACCGCCGGGTTGTCACGGCACTCGGTGGGGGCGATGATCGCCATCTCGCCGGACGGCAGGGTCAGGATCTGGGTATTGAACAGATAGGATTTCACCGCATCCTGCACCGACACCTCGGCAGTCGGCACCTCGATGAAGTGCAACTCGCCCTCGCCGAACTTGGTGCGCACCTCGTCCAGCGCCGTCGCCGTGTTGAGGAAGGCTTGCTGGTGGAAGAACAGCACGTTCTGGTTGCCCACCGCGATCACGTCGTTGTGGAACACCCCCTGATCGATCACATCCGGATTCTGCTGGATGAAGACGGCGCTCTCTTCACTCAAACCGTGCAGACGGGCGATGGCCTGACTCGCCTCCAGGGTCTGGCGGGCCGGGTAGCGTTTGGGGGCTGGCTGGGAGACGTCAAAGGCGCTGCGGCCATAGACGAACAGTTCGACCCCGGACTCGCCATAGGCACGGCACAGCCGGGTGTGGTTGGCGGCGCCCTCGTCACCGAAGTGATCGTTTTCCGGCAGGTGCTGGTGGTGATAGAAGTGGCGATCGTTGTTGAACACGGCGCGCAGTATGCGGCCCGTCACCTCGGGTTCGAGGGAACGGTGGAACTTGTTGGTCAGGTTGGCGGGGGTGAAGTGAATGCGGCCATCCTGGGTATCGGCACTCGGGGAGACGGTGGCGGCGTTGGCGGTCCACATGCTGGAGGCCGAATAACAGGCGGCCAGCACGGCGGGCGCCTGTTTCGCGGCCTGGGCCAGCACGCTTGCATCATTGCCGGTGAAGCCCAGGCGGCGCAGGGTAGCCAGATCCGGCCGCTCCTGCGGTGCCAGCACCCCCTGGGTCATGCCAAGCTCGGTCAGCGCCTTCATCTTGCGTAGCCCCTGCTTGGCCGCCTCCTTCGGATTGGACGCCTCCTTGGCGTTGCTCTGGGAGGCGACGTTGCCATAGGACAAGCCGGCATAGTTGTGGGTCGGGCCGACCAGGCCGTCGAAGTTGACCTCGAAGTGCTTCATTGAGTACATCCTTTCGATTTTTATATGGGTAGCGGTTCCTTCCGCGCACAAAGCTGCGGGATACAGCCATTATAAGGAGATTTTGTCTTTTGTAACAAGCTGATAACCAAAGTGGTTTGTTATGTTACAAGAGCGGTTGGTTATGTCGTTTCAAATATAAAAAGGGGGTGGATATAGCATAAAAATAAAAAAGCGGTTGCTTCCCGCGGCTCGGCTTCGCATTAATAAATAAAGAGGTCAGCTGGTTCGGGCGGGTGAGCTAATTTGCTCACAAGATTGCTTTTTCGCGTCAAATCTCTTATACAGCCCCACAAAACCGCACACCAACCCCGTCGGGTGCAATGAGGATAATAGTTACAGCATGGGCAAATCACTGGTCATAGTGGAGTCTCCGGCCAAGGCCAAGACCATCAACAAATATTTGGGCAAGGACTACGTGGTGAAATCCAGCGTCGGTCATGTTCGCGATCTGCCCACCAGCGGCAGCGCCAGCAGCGAGCCCAAAAAACCTGTCATTCGCGGCATCAAGCTCAGCGAATCAGAGAAGGCTGCCAAGGATCGCAATGCCCTGTTCTCACGGATGGGGATCAATCCGACCGCAGGCTGGCAGGCCAACTACCAGATTTTGCCCGGCAAAGAGAAAGTGGTCAGTGAGTTGCAAAGTCTGGCCGCCAAGGCCGACACCATCTATCTCGCAACCGACTTGGATAGAGAGGGAGAGGCGATCGCCTGGCACCTGCGCGAGATCATCGGTGGTGACGACAGCCGCTACAAGCGGGTGGTGTTCAACGAGATCACCAAGACCGCGATTCAGGAGGCGTTTGCCCAGCCATCCGAGCTGAACATCCACCGAGTCAACGCCCAGCAAGCCCGTCGTTTCCTCGATCGGGTAGTGGGCTACATGGTCTCCCCCCTGCTCTGGAAGAAGCTGGCTCGCGGCCTGTCCGCCGGTCGGGTGCAATCCGTCGCGGTGCGTCTCATCGTCGATAAAGAGCGTGAGATCAAGGCGTTCGTACCGGTGGAGTTCTGGGATCTCAACGCCGACCTGCTGACCGGTGAACATGCCTCCCTGCGCATGGAAGTGGTCAGCCGCAACGGCGCCGACTTCAAGCCGGTCACCCAGGCCGAGACCTTTGCCGCCGTGGCTGCCCTGGAAGGGGTCGACTACAAGGTGGTAAACCGGGAAGACAAGCCGACTGGCTCCAAGCCTTCCGCCCCCTTCATTACCTCCACCCTGCAGCAGGCGGCATCGACCCGTCTGAGTTTCGGGGTGAAGAAGACCATGATGATGGCCCAGCGTCTGTATGAAGCGGGTTACATCACCTACATGCGTACCGACTCCACCAACCTCAGCAAAGAGGCGGTCGAGGCGGTGCGGGAATATATCGGCGAGCAGTATGGCGCCGCCTATCTGCCGGCCGAACCGAATCTCTATGGCTCCAAGGCTGGGGCCCAGGAAGCCCACGAGGCGATCCGCCCCTCCAGCGTGCTGGTCACGGCCGAGATGCTGGAAGGCATGGAGCCGGATGCGATGCGGCTCTATGACCTCATCTGGCGCCAGTTCGTGGCCTGCCAGATGACCCCGGCCCAGTACGACTCCTCCACCTTGACCGTCAAGGCCGGTGAGTTCGAACTCAAGGCCCGTGGTCGTACCCTGCGCTTCGCCGGTTGGACCAAGGCGCTGCCACCCATGGGCCGCAAGGGCGAAGACAGCCAACTGCCGGCGGTGACCGTGGGCGAGGTGCTGAAACTGGTCAAGCTGGATCCACGCCAGCACTTCACCAAGCCGCCTGCTCGCTTCACCGAAGCCGCGCTGGTGCGCGAGTTGGAAAAACGTGGCATCGGCCGTCCTTCCACCTACGCATCCATCATCTCCACTATCGTGGATCGTGGTTATGTGCGGGTCGAGAGCCGCCGTTTCTTCGCCGAGAAAATGGGTGAAATCGTCACCGACCGTCTGGTCGAGAACTTCGTCGAGCTGATGAACTACGAGTTCACCGCCAAGATGGAAGACAAGCTCGATGGCATAGCCGAAGGCAGCCTGGAGTGGAAGAAGGTGTTGGACGCCTTCTACGAAGAATTTACCCAGGAGCTGGCAAAAGCGGATCGGGACGCGGAAGAGGGGGGCATGCGTGCCAACCAGATGGTGCTGACCGACATCGACTGCCCGGATTGCGGCCGCAAGATGGGGATCCGCACCGCCACCACCGGGGTCTTTCTCGGCTGTTCCGGTTACGCCCTGCCGCCGAAAGAGCGCTGCAAGAAGACCATCAACCTGGTCTCCGCCGACGAATTTGTTTCCGCCACCGACGGTGACGAGGCTGAAACCGAGGCGCTGCGAGCCAAGCACCGCTGCGGCGTCTGCGGCACCGCCATGGACGCCTACATCATTGATGACAGTCGCAAGCTGCACGTCTGTGGTCGCAACCCGGATTGTGACGGTTACGAGATCGAGAAGGGCCAGTTCAAGCTCAAGGGCTACGAAGGGCCGAGCATCGAGTGCGACCGCTGCGGATCCGAGATGCAGCTCAAAAATGGCCGCTTCGGCAAGTACATGGGCTGCACCAGCGAGACCTGCAAGAACACTCGCAAGATCCTGAAAAACGGTGACATAGCGCCGCCGAAGGAAGATCCGGTGCCGCTGCCGGAGCTCAAGTGCACCCAGTCCGATGCCCACTTCGTGCTGCGTGATGGTGCGGCCGGCCTGTTCCTGGCCGCCAGCAACTTCCCGAAATCCCGTGAGACTCGTGCGCCCCTGGTGGAAGAGCTCAAGCGCTTCAAGGATCGTCTCTCGCCCAAGCACCAGTACCTGGCTGACGCTCCAGCGTCAGATCCTGACGGTAACGCCTCCATCGTTCGCTTCAGTCGAAAGACCAAGGAGCAGTACGTGATGACCGAGGTCAACGGCAAGGCAACGGGCTGGACGGCGCACTACGACAACGGCAAGTGGCAGGAGAGCCTGGCCAAGTCGAAGAAGGCCTGATGGCTTGCAGTTCACACTATGATGAAAGAGGCCCCTTGCTGGGGCCTTTTTGTTGGCAGATAACGGTATACTGAAACCGCTGCAAGGATGGCAGCGCTGGACATGGAGGTTGTGATGGAGATTAACGAGATCCGGCCGGGAATGACCTGTCTGACCCGGGAAGGAACTGCCTATGTGCTGGAAGTGGACAAGCAGAGTCTGCTGGTGTTACTGCAGCGGGAGTATGAAACCATACCTGTGCAAGTGCGCAGTGACGAGATCCTGGCTCCCCTCTCGCAGTGATGCGGGAGAACCATCGTCAAAAAGGAATGAGAAACAGCAGCTCGGCGAGGTCGGGCTGCCATTGCCATTCCCGCATCCTGACCCGCCCACCAATCACGGGCACCCCCTCTTCCTGCAGCAATCCCGCCTGTTTATCAAAGCCTGCCGACCCCTTGGGCAGTGAAATGGTGCCGCCTGCGCCCAACACGCGATGCCAGGGCAGTACCTTGTCCGTTTCCCGCAGCACCTTGCCGACCAGTCGGGCTCGACCGGGCAGCCCAGCCAGATCTGCTACCTGACCATAGCTGACCACCTTGCCGGCCGGGATCAGGGCGAGGATCGCCTCGATACGTGCGACCTTGCTCAGGGGGGCAGGGGCCGATTCCATCTTCATGAGACATGACTCGTCAGAAACAACAGAAGCGCCATTGTGGCGCTTCTGTTGTGGGAGTGGCAACTGCTTCAACCAAAGGTCTGGCTGAGCCCCTTGAGCTGCTTGGCGCGTTCCAGCAGCTCCTGACTCGAGTCATCGACCTCCTGCATCTTCTGGCTGTTGGCGTGGGAGTACTCGGAGATCTGGTTGATGCTGCGGCTGATCTCTTCCACCACTGCCTGCTGTTGCTCGGCGGCGGCGGCGATCTGGCTGGAGAACTCGGTCACCAGCTCGATCTCTTTCAGCACGGAATGCAGGCTGCTGGCGCCCTGGCGGGTCATGTCGGCGCACTCGCGGGTCTGTTGCAGGTTCTCCTGCATCATCCCCTTCCAGCGCCCCAGGGTGTGCTGGATCTGCTGTATGCTGCCCTGGATCTGCTCGGTAGCCTTATGGGTGCGGGTGGACAGGGTACGCACCTCGTCGGCCACCACTGCAAAGCCGCGGCCCTGCTCACCAGCCCGCGCCGCCTCGATAGCGGCGTTGAGGGCCAGCAGGTTGGTCTGATCGGCTATGCCCTGGATCTCGCCCATCACGCTGCCGATCCGCTCCGACTCGCTGGCCAGCTCCACCGCCGAGTGGAATGCGAGTTCCGCCTGTTTGGCGAGCTGTTCGATGCGCTGTTCGGTCTGACTCAGTTGTTGATTGGTGTTTTCGCAGCGGCTGCGAGCCTCGCTGACCTGACCGTTTGAATCCTGAATGTTGCGGGCAATCTCGTGGGCCGTGCTGGCCATCTGGGTCATGGCTGTCGCCATCTGCTGAGTCTGGGCATCCTGCTCGTTGATGTCGAGGCACGCCTGATGAGACGCCTGCTTCAGGTTGGTGGCCAGGGCCTGCAGGGGATGGGTCGCATCGTTGACCCGGCCCAGCACGGTACGGATACGGGCCTGCAGCATCTTGATGTGAAAATCGGCGATGGCGCCGGGGCCGTCGCCCGAGTAGACCAGCCGGGTCAGGCTGTCATATTCGCGACCGAGCTGCTGCAGATAGAGCGGCAGGGCGAAGAGCTCGCGCCAGTAGGCGCCGCCGATGAGCAACAGGGGCAGCAACATCAGCAGGACTGTCATGGCCCCCTGGCTGGCGAAGGCCCAGCCGAGCAGGCCGAGCAGCAGCAGGGCGATGGCCGGTGCGCGCACACGGGCAAGGGAGGGGAGGTTGCTGCCGGTGCCGAGCTCGGCCTTGAGCAGAGCCTGATAGGTCTGGCTCGCGACTCGCTTGAGCTGGGGTTCCGGCTTGCAGCGCACCGACTGGTAGCCGCTGATCCTGCCCCCTTCGTAGATGGGTGTCACATAGGCATCGACCCAGTAGTAGCGGCCATCCTTGCAGCGGTTCTTCACCATGCCGCGCCAGGGCTTGCCCTCCTTGAGGCGGGACCACAGATCGGCGAAGGCAACCTTGGGCATGTCGGGATGGCGAACCAGATTGTGGTTGTGGCCGACCAGCTCCTCGACGGGGTAGCCGGCGATGCGGCAGAAGGCGGGGTTGGCGTAGGTGATCACCCCTCGCAGATCCGTGGTGGAAACCAGTTGTTCGTCGGCAGGAAACTCCACTTCGCTGTCCAGGGTATGGATGTCTCTGCGGGCCATAGGAATACGCTCCGATGTTCTTGTTGATAGTTTTGTCGTTGTTATTGTGGCAGATCTGGGCGTGGTTGCTGGCGCTTGCCAGGCGGCGCCAAGTCGGCTTCATAGGGGGCTGAATTTTGCCAACAATGGCGGATGAATGGTAGGGGAAAGTTGATGTTTTGTTGGGGAATGGTAAAAAAGGCGGCCGAAAGGCCGCCAAGGAGAAAGATAACACTACCTCTGTGGTACCCGGTAACGCACCTGTAGCTGGTCGAGGATCTGCAGCTGGCCCGGCAGGCGGGCGGCGAAGTGATCCCACGCCTTGCGGGCAGGGTCGCTCCAGGCCACCTCGGCCGTGGCCAGCATGCGCGGGAACAACATATAGTCGAGACGGTCACGAGAGGTCACCAGTTCCGACCATAAGGGGCTCAGCACCCCCAGGATGTTATCGTTGGCATGGAAATCGGCTGGTGCGGGGTCGCAAGCGTAGACCTGCTCCAGATTGAGGGTACCCGCCCAGTAGAGGCCGGGTTCGCGGGGATCCTGACTCCAGGCCAGATCCAGATAGAGGTGCTGGGCCGGTGCCATCACCACGGGATAGCCCGCCGCAGCGGCATCCAGCCCTGCCTGGAAGCTGGTCCAGGCGAAGATGGTGGCGTCCCGGCTCACCTTGTCGCCGTGCAATATCTCCTCCCAGCCCAGCATCCGCTTGCCCTTGCCGGCCAGATATTGCTGGCAGTGGCGCAGCAGGTGGCCCTGCAGCTCGCGGCAATCCTGATACCCCTGCCGTTGCATCAACTGCCGGCAGGCGGGGCTGTCGGTCCAGACCCCGGTTGGTACTTCGTCTCCCCCCATGTGTACCAGCGGGCCCGGGAACAGCTCGCACACCTCGTCGATCACCGCCTCCAGGAACTGATAGGTGCCGGGCAGGGCAGGGTTGAGCACGTTGTCGTCAAAATATTGCACCGACAGGTAGCGGGAGCGATCTGCCTCCTCAAGCAGCAGCTCGGGCAGTGCCTTGATGGCCGCATGACAGTGGCCCGGGATGTCGATCTCGGGAATGACGGTAATGCCGAGACCGGCGGCATAGGCCACCAGCTCGCGCACCTCGCTCTGGCTGTAGTAGCCGCCATAGGGTTCGGCGCCGCCGCTCAGCTGGGGCCCGACCGGCAGATCGTGACCGCGCCAGGCGGCCAGCTCGGTCAGTTGCGGGAAGGCCTTGATCTCGAGCCGCCACCCCTCGTCGTCGGTCAGGTGCCAGTGGAAGCGGTTGAACTTGTAGAGGCTCATCAGCTTGAGCAGGCGCTTGAGAGTGGCGAGGGAGTGAAAGTGGCGGGCACAGTCGAGGAAGATGCCACGAAAACCGAAGCGCGGTGCATCGGCGAGCTCGATGCAGGGCAGGCTTTCGCCATGTTGCAGGGCCCACTGGGCCAGGCTTGTCAGGCCGTGGCGCCAACCCGCCTCGCCGGCTGCGACTATGGTCACCCCCTCCGGCGTGATGGTGAGGCGATAGGCCTCGGCAGCCAGGGGCTCCTCGATCAGCCGGATCTCGGCGTCGTGATCCTGCTCCAGCGCGAGACCGGTCAGCTCGTTGAAATGGGCCAGCAGGGCGGTCAGCGACCCGGGCCCGCTGACATGGGCCCGCTCTGCCAGCCGGAAGTTGCCCTCCAGCAACACCAGCTGATCCGGTTGGGGCACTATGCCGGCGAGGGGATCGACCTCGGGCAGGTCCGGGGCGCCGGGCCCGCCGGGCGGCAGGCCAAGCTCCTCGCTGACCAGTTCCACCGGCATCAGTTGGGGGCCCGTGCTGGCCTCGGGCAGGCTCAGGAAGAAGCCGCGCGGCATGTCGGAGAGCCGCTTGATGGGGGTGTTGCGACAGCAAAAACGCAACTCGCTTTGCCCCTCGGCCGGGATCAGCACCTTGTAGCTGCCGCTCTGGCGCTCCAGTCTGGCGCCCTCGAGGGAGGCGGGATCTATGTGACGCGCCAGGCAGAAGTGGAGCTTCCAGGGAGCGGCCGGCAGCTGGCTCAGGCTAAAGCGAAACCAGACGTCCTCGCCATCGCGTCGGTCAACCTGGGTGTGGATCAGGGGTGCAGACATGAAAATTCCTCTGATGGGGTTAAGGGGACAAACAACGAGACAATTTCTTTGTGGTACTGGTCAACCAGAGGAGGGATCCTGAGTGTGGAGATGGGCTCCCCCCGGAGCGGGCAGAGGGGGATCCTGTCCCCGCCAGCGGGCAGCTTAAATTGAACAAGGTTCAGCAGTGCAGACATGGGAACGTCTCCGACTGGGCAAACAGTATGGCCCCCTCCAGTGCATCGGCTTTGGGGTTGACCAGATTCAGGTGTGCCAGCCGGGGGGCGAGGCGCATCCCAATACCGCCGAGCAGGGCAATCTGGCTGGCCCCCAGCTGCTGCATCCCCTCCAGCAGGGTATGCAACTGGGCGCAGGTTTCATCCAGCAGTTGGCAGGCGAGTTCATCGCCGTCGCTGGCGGCATCGAACACCCAGGGGGCGAAGCGGCCATAATCGGCCGGAATGGCGCGGGCTGCCCAGCGCACCACCTCGGCCTGATCCCGCCTGAAGTGGTCGAGCAGGCGGATGGCCAGCGTGCTGGGGGGCAGGATGCCGTCATGGCAGAGCAGGGATTGCTGGATGGCACGCAGCCCAAGCCAGGCGCCGCTGCCCAGATCCGAGATGGGAAAACCACGGCCGGAGCAGGTGTGGATCTGGCCATGCTGATAGAGGAGCCCGGCCGAGCCAGTGCCGGCGATGAGTATGGCTCCCTCCTGGCCGCCAAAGGCACCGAGGCAGGCACCGAAAGCATCCGAGGTGAGCCGCACGCTCGCGAAAGGGAAGGGCATCTCGAGCATGGTGTGATAGCACTCCGCCAGCTCGGCGGAGGCAAGCGCCAGCCCGACCCCCATCCCTTGCTGTGAATCGTCACCCAGTCCGGCCTCCATGCGGGCCTGATTGATGGCGGACAGCACGTTGGCATGGGCGATCTCGATGCCCAGCTCCAGATTGGAGCCGGCTGCGCGCCCCTCGCCCAGCAGCTTGCCGGCACGGTCACGAATGCGGGCGCGGGTGTGGGTACCGCCGCCATCCACGCCGACCCAGTACTCAATCATGTTGACCTCCCTGCACACTCTGCCAGCTGATGGCCAGGGCGAACCAGGCGGCGTGGGGGATCCACTGCTCCCCCCAGCGCCAGTTCTGATCCAGCCTCTCCTTGTACTGCTCCGGGATAAAGGCCAGGTCGTTCTCGTCATCGAACCCGGCCGTGATGCCGTTGCAGATGCCGCCGAGGGCATTGGGATAACCGGCTGTGTAGCTCGGGTTATTGATGCCGTGGCCCGCCAGCATGCAGGCATTGAACGGGTTTTGCCCCAGGATCCAGTCGAGCTGGCGCTGGCCGAAGCCGAGCAGTGGCCCGGATTGCTGCGGGATCTGCTGTGCGGCGGCGAAGGCCATGGCCGCCAGGGAGGCCAGCCGGGCGTTTTCACCCTGCCACCAATAACCGGATTCGTTGTGGTGGGGCATAAAGAAGCTGATTCGCGCTTCTTCGCCAACGCCCTTCACGAACTGGCGGGCGAGGGCGAAGGGGTTGTCCACCTGGGTGCAGAGCGCCAGCTCGGCGGCCAGCGCCTGCTGCACCACGGTTTGCACCTGGGCCTTGCGATCCTGCTCCGGCTCTACGCCGAGGTATTCCAGCAGCGCCAGCACCGGCAGGCCCGCCTCGGCGGCGTGGTAGTAGGGGCGCGAGCCATCTTCGTTGGCCGACCAGTAGTGGCCGAACTCCGGGTGGGGACGCTGGCGGGCGCACAGTTTGCCAGCCCATACTCTCGCCTCGCTTAGCCACTCATGGCCCAGCGTCTTGGTCAGCTCGACCGCCGCCAGCAGGGCGCAGTAGTCGTCGATGATGTTTTCGACCCCGTCATCCAGATAGGCGAGGTTATGCTCGCGCAGGTGCAGATAGCCGTGCCTGGCAGCCTCGGCATAGTGCTTCGCATCAAGGTCGCCGCTGACGTTCTCGCGGGCGGCGCGGGCCAGCGCCGCTATGGTCATGCCGCCCCCTTGCCGAAAGCCCGCCTGCCAATTGGCAGACTTGAGCCCCTGCTGGGTGGCGTAGGCGCACAGCTCGCGTTGCTCGGGATCCTTGCTCCACTTGTCGAACAGCGTCATGTAGAAGAAGCCGCTCTCATCCTGCATCCGGCAGAGGAAATCGGCGCCGTGCAGCGCCTCGTCATTGAGCCGCTTGCAGAGGTTCACTCCGTCTATATCGCGGCGCGGTGCCAGCAGTTCCCGGCACTTGAGCAGGGCCCACACTACCAGGGGAGTCTGCTGGGGGTTGAGGTAGTTGGCGTAGGAGAGGTGGCTCAGGTATTTGCTCATGTCGCCGCTGGCATCGAACCAGCCGCCGTGCACGTCTTTGTGCTGGTCGGTACCAAACAGGCGGGCGCTGCGGTCGGCCCGATCGAAGGCGCCGCTGGCGCGCTGGCCCTTGAAGTAGTGAATGACGTCGGAGAGGCAGTGGTTCGCCAACAGGTGGTGGCCGATGGCAAAGGGAGCGGAGCGGACTATGCGCTCATCCATCGCAGCGGTGGCAGCCGTGATGACCTCCAGCCGGTAGTGGCCGGGCTCCTTGAATGAGGAGAAATCGGCGCGCCAGTAGGCTCGGCCCTGCCAGCCGTCGACCCGGCCGGCCGGTTGCAGCGGCGCTTCAAACAGGATCTGGTCATCAGCCTGGCGCAGCAGCCGGACATGGCCGCGGATATCGAGGTCGGTACAGTTCTGCAACAGGGCGATCTTCTGCCCGTCGCACGCGTAGCCCACCTGATTGATCAAGAGTTCCATCAACGTCTTACTCCTGTGGCTCACCTCGATTGGCAAGGCACATTGCGGGGCCCTGATGGCCCCGTTTCGAGGCGTGGCCGGACGCCGTGTCCGGCCGGTCAGTCTGTCACTCGTAGAGGTAGCAACGCACGAAGTGGTTGTCGGCCAGCCGGGTGATGGGGGGCAGCTCATCCTTGCAGCGAGCCATGGCCTGATTGCAGCGCCCGGCAAACGGGCAGCCACAGGATTCCGGTGTCCACAGCGGTATCTCTCCCTTGCGACCCCCCTCCAGCTCGGCGTGGATGCTCTTCTCGGGGTCGGGCACCGCCGAGATGAGCAGCTGAGTGTAGGGGTGCTGGGGGTGGTGCAGTATCTCGTCCACCTCGCCCCACTCCACCATGTGGCCCACGTACATGACCGCCAAGTCTTCCGCCACGTAGCGGGCGGTGGCGATGTCGTGGGTGATGTAGAGCATGGAGACCCCCAGCTCGTTCTTCATCTGCTCCATCAGGTTGAGGATGCCGATGCGAATGGAGACGTCGAGCATGGAGGTGGGCTCGTCCGCCAGCACCACTTCCGCCTCCACCGCCAGGTTGCGGGCTATGTTGACCCGCTGGCGCTGGCCGCCGGAGAGCTGGTGCGGGTACTTGGCCGCCGTCGCCTTGGCCGGGGTGAGCCCCACCTTTTCGAGCAGGGCATGGACCATGTCCGGCAGGTCTTTCTTGTCGATCACCTTGCTGTGCAGCAGCAGGGGGCGGGCTATGTGGTGGTAGATGGTGTGGGTCGGGTTGAGCGAACCGAACGGATCTTGCCACACCATCTGCACGCTCTGGCGATAGTCGAGCAGGGCCGTGCCCTTGTTGAACTCCTCGAGGTCGCGGCCGCGATAGAGGATGCGGCCGCTGGAGAGCTTGTACATCTTGGCGATGATCTTGGCGATGGTGCTCTTGCCGGAGCCCGACTCCCCCACCACTGCCAGGGCGCGGCCCCGGTGCAGGTTGAAGGTGATGTCGGAGAGGGCCCGCATCTTGCCGCTCTTGATGGCATTGGAGTTGACGGGGAAGTCCTTGTAGAGGTGCTGGACTTCGATGATGGGCGCGTCGGTTTGGGCGATTTGCATGACAGACATCCTTAACAGCCAGCGGCCTTGTCCAGATAGATCAGGGGATCTTGTTGCTCATCCTGCGCCTCATGGAGGTGGCAGGCGGTCTGTTGTCCCGGCCGGATCTCGACCAGGCGGGTGTACTCCTGCCGGCAGCGCGCGTGCACCTTGGCGCAACGGGCCTGAAAGCGGCAGCCGACCGGCACCTCCAGCAGGTTGAGCGGGGTGCCGGGGATCCCCTCCAGCACGGTTTTCGGGCCGTGCAGGGGCGGGAAGGAGTTGCCGAGCCCGCGGGTGTAGGGGTGCAGGGGCGAGGTCAGGATCGCCTTGGAAGGGGCCACCTCGATCAGCTCACCGGCGTACATGATGCCGATGCGATCGCAGAACTCGACCATCAAGGAGAGGTCGTGGGTGATGAACAGGATGGAGAAGTTGAACTGCTCTTTCAGGGCGTAGACCTTCTGCAATATCTCCCGCTGCACCACCACGTCCAGCGCCGTGGTCGGCTCGTCCATGATCAAGAGCTCGGGGTTGAGCGCCATGGCGATGGCGATCACCAGCCGCTGGCGCATGCCGCCGGAGAACTGGTGCGGATAATCCTTGAGCCGGCTCGGGTGTATGTCGACTATCTCCAACAGCACCTGGGCGCGCTTGATCGCCTCATAACGGGTCATGCCGGGGTTGTGGGCCAGCAGCACGTCACAGAACTGCTCCTCCATGCGCAGCACTGGGTTGAGCGCGTTCATGGCGGACTGGAACACCACAGAGACCTGTTGCCAGCGATAGGATCGCAACCGCTCTTCACCGTAGTGGAGTATGTTTTCTCCCTTGAACAGGATCTCGCCGCCACTGATGTAGGCGGGCGGCTTGTGCAGCCGGGCCACCGAGAAGGCGATGGTGGACTTGCCGCAGCCGGACTCGCCGGCGAGGCCGAATACCTCGCCGGGGGCTATGTCAAAGCTGACCGAGTTGACGGCGCGCACGTCGCCGCTCTCGGTGATGTAGTCGACGCAGAGGTTGCGTACCGACAGCAGGGGTGGGGTCTTCATGCTGTCCTCTCCTGTGGTGCTGAGACGGGCGCGGCGAGTTTTTTCCAGCGGTTGAGCCCTTTATGGGATCGCAACTGAGGGTTGGCTATCTCGTCGATGGCGAAGTTGAGCAGGGCCAGGCCCGCGCCCAGGGTGGCGATGGCGAAGCAGGGGGCCAGGATCTCCCACCAGGCACCCACCAGGATGGCGCTGGAGGTCTGGGCGTTGTAGAGCATGATGCCCCAGCTGACCACGGTCGGATCGCCGAGCCCCAGGAACTCCAGGGTCGCCTCGGTGACGATGGCGTAGATGATGGAGCCGATGAAGCTGACCCCTATGATGGAGATGAGGTTGGGCAGTATCTCCACCAGAATGATGCGCCAGGCCGGCTCCCCCAGCACCTCGGCGGCGATGACGAACTCTTTTTCGCGCAGCGCCAGGGTCTGGGCCCGGATGACGCGCGCGCCATAGGCCCAGGAGGTCAGCCCTATGATGAGGGCAATCACCGTCGGTGACGCCTCCCCGATGAAGCTTGCCAGCACCAGTAGCAAGGGGAGGTTGGGGATCACCAGCACCACGTTCATCAGGAAGGTGAGGCATTCGTCGATCACGCCGCCAAAGTAGCCGGCGGTGATGCCGATGGTGATGGCAAGGGCGCACACCAGTATGCCGGCCCCGAAGCCTACCATCAGGGAGATGCGGGCGCCGTTGGCAAACTGGGACCAGATGTCGTGGCCCATGCGGGTGGTGCCCATCACGTACTCGGCGCTGGGGGGCTGGTGCGGACGGGAGACCCGCTTGGTCGGTTCGTTGCTGGCCAGCAGCGGGGCGAACAAGGCCATCAGCACGAAGCTGACCACGATGAAGAGGCCGAAGGCGGCTTTCTTGTTGCCCAGCAGAATTTTCAAGATAGTCGGCATGCGCATCTTATTTGCCTCCTGTACGCAGACGGGGATCCAGGAAGACGTAGAGCACGTCGGCCAGGAAGTTGAAGCTGAGCATGGTGATGGTCATGATGAGCAGCTGCCCCTGAATGAGCGGGTAGTCGCGGGCCAGGATGCCTTGATAGAGGGTTAGACCCAGGCCGGGGTAGTTAAAGATCACCTCTGTGATGAGGGAGCCGCCGATGACGAAGCCGAGCGCCATGGAGAGCGCGGTGACGCTCGGCAGGATGGCGTTGCGGGCACCGTAGTTGAAGATGACCCGGTTGCTGGAGAGCCCCTTGGCCTTGGCCATGGTGATGTAATCCTCCCCCAGCAGGTTGATCATGTTGTTGCGCATGGTGATGAGGAAGCCCCCCACCTGCACCATGGCCAGCGTCAGCACCGGCATGATGGCGTGCAACATGATGCTCTTGATGTGTTCCCAGCCGAAATCGGCCTGGATCTCAGGGCTATAGGCATAGCCGATGGGCAGCCACTCCAGACTGACCCCGAACAGGAAGAGGGCGAGCAGGGAGATGACCACGGGCGGAATGGCCTGCATCACCAGGGTGAGCGGGGAGAGGATGCTGTCCATGCGCCCCCCGCGGTGCCAGGCGGCAAAGATGCCGACGATGGAGCCGATGGAGAAGCTGAGAATAGTGGAGGTGCCCACCAGAAACAGGGTCCAGCCGATGGCGCGACCCAGCACGTCAGCGACCGGTTGGGGGTAGTAGCGCACCGAGGTGCCGAGATCCCAGGTGAAGACACTCTTCACATAGGTGAGAAATTGGGTGCTGATGGGGCCGTCCACAAAGCCGAAGGTCGCCTTGAGGGCCTCCAGTGCGGCGGGTTCCATCATGGCGCCAGCCCGGGCAAACATGACGGAGACGGGATCTCCCGGCATGGCTCTGGGTAGCAGGAAGTTGATGGTGGCGGCCACCAGGAAGGCGACCAGATAGAAGGAGAAACGTCTCAGTATAAATCCCATGGTAAACCCTTTTACTGCAAGCCTGCCCCGCGCCGGGCAAAGCTCCCCCAACCCCGTACGATCCGGGGGATGGAAGACATGGCGGGGAAAATGGCCCCCCGCAGGGGGCCGGGGTGGTTAGCTGTTTGGCTTGAGTGACAACACGTGCAGCAGACGCTCCGGGGTGTCCGGGTGAACCTGCGGCTTGGCGACCGGGTTGTCGGCACTGAACCAGCCGTGGAAGCGCTTGGTGCTGTATTCGTACCAGGTCGGGTTGTTGAACACCGGGATGATGGTCTGGTTGGCACCGACCCTGTCCTGGATCTCGAACATGATCGCTTTCTGCTTGGTGGCATCGGCGGTCTGGGTGAAGTCATCGATCAGCTTGTCCAGCGCCGGATCCTTGTAGCGGGGCGCCGCAAAGCGGTTGCCGCGCTCACCCATGTTGCGGGAGTGGAAGGCGGTTTCGAAGTACTTGTGCGGGTTGGCGCCGGCAAAGTAACCCTGCAGAGCGACGTCGAAGTCACCAGTGATCAGGTTTTCGGTCCAGACGGTCGCTTCCGGAGTAGCGGTTTTGGCGTTCAGACCCAGGGCCTGCAAGCCTTCGACCCCGATCTGGGCTGTGTTGACCCAGTCGGTCCAGCCGTTCGGCACCAGTACCTTGAACTCGATCTTCTGGCAGGTAGGGGTGTCGATGAACTTGTCGCCGTCACAATCCTTGTAGCCGGCCTGTTTCAGCAGGGCCTTGGCCCCTTCCAGATCGAACTTGTTGAACTTGCCGTATTTCTTCTCGACTTCCGGGTTATTCCAGGAGGCAAAAGCCTTGCCCAGACCTGACGGGTATTCGTTGACGGTCGGGTAGCCGTAGCCGGCGATGTCCACCATGGACTGACGGTCCATGGCCATGGAGAAGGCGCGGCGGAAGTTGATGTCGTTGAAGGCTTCGTGGTTGCCAGGGTTTTTGGCCTGGAAGTTGACGTTGAATGCAACCGTGCCGGAGGCCGGGAACCAATACTTGTTGTTCTTCGGATCGTTGCCGACGTAGAGGCGCTCGATGTCCGGCACGAAGGAGCCGAACCAGTCCACGTCACCCTTCATCACGGCGGCCAGCACCTGATCGTTGGTGGCCATCTGCGGCATGCGCAGGCAGTCGATGGCGAGGTTGGCGTTATCCCAGTAGTGCGGGTTGCGGCACTGGGTATAGAGCTGGGCGGAGAAGTTGTCCACCTCGGTGAAGGGACCGGTACCGACCGGCTTGTCGTTGGTGAAGGCAACCGGATCCTTCACGGACTTCCACTGGTGCTCGGGCACTATGGGCACCAGTACCAGGTCATTCACCACGTTGGTGTTGACGTCGGTCAGCTCGAACTTGACCTTGTTGGGGGCCAGCTTCTCTACGCTCTTGATCTGGGTCCAGATTGAGCGCTCGTCCAGCGCCTTGTTGGCCTTGACCAGATTGAAGGAGAAGAGGATGTCATCGGCGGTAAAGGGCTGACCGTCAGACCACTTCACACCGTCACGCAGATCGAAAGTGACGGATTTCAGGTCCTTGCTGAACGCGTAGTTGGTGGCCAGACGATAGACGGGCTTACCACCCTGCATATCGTTGAAGATCACCAGCGGCTCATAGATGAAGTGACGGGTGGTGTGCAGCAGACCGGCCTGCAGGAAGGGGTTGAAGTTCTTGACCCAGGCGGTTTCCTGTTGGGCGACCAGAGTCAGCACCGTCTTGTTGTCGGCAGCCATTGCATTGCCGGCAGCCCCGGCAAGCATCATGGTTCCCAGCAGTACAGCAGTAGAGATTTTGGATACTTTGGCAAGCATATTATGTCCTTTCTTATTTATATTCCTTGTTCGGATTTGAGCACCGACATCGCATGCTGTGGAGGTCGGCCCTCAATGTTGGTCAGGTTTTTCACCCTTGTAGTTGTGTCATCCAACGTCCCTAGCAAAGCAGAGTTAACAGGAAAACAACAAGTGTTCCGTTCGTCGATATCGTAAAAATCACGGCCCTTACGTCAATTTCGTCAAAATGGCTTTTAACTCATTTTAAATCATTGGGTTATGTTATTTGCTTTGGCGTAATAAGTCCCCATCCATATGCTCATCATGACAATTGTGTGAATTGGATCGGCTCCCGTTTTGACGTATGGCGAAGGCTTAATTTTGCACAAAAAAAAACCGCCCCGGCAAGTGTGAGCCAGGGCGCAGATCGGGACGGGTCATGTCAGGGTTTGCGGTTGGCGAGCTGACGCAGGGTCTGGGCGCTGTGGTGCAACTGCTGGCGCTGGAGATCGCTCAGCGGGCCGTGGGTGAGCACATACTCGGCGGTGGCCACCACCGTCTTCCAGCGCGGCGCCTTGGGCAGGGTATCCAGGCTCAGGTATTTGTCGAGGGTACGGGTCTGCGGGCTGGATCTGTCCATGTAGACGCGCCACAGCTTGCTCTTCTCGGCCAGCACTATCTTGCCCTTGCCCGTGCTCTGCTGCCAGGCATCCAGAGTGAGGCGCATGGTATCCACCAGGGCCCGGCGCAGCGGCTCGTCATCCTGCTGGCGAATGAGATCGTCGGCGAGCGAGCGGAACTCACCTCCCAACCGGCTCAGCTCACCCAGCAGCTGACCGTCTTCTATGATGGCCTGGCGCGACAGGCTCTTGAGGGCGTTCTCCAACGCCATTACCCGGTTCTCGTCCTGGCGCGGCTCGGTGCTGAGGGTGAGGGCGAAGGCGGCCTGTCCCCCCAGGCTGATGGGCAGGGCGCGGGCGTTGAGCTCGTCTTTCAGGCCTGCTACCAGAAACTCCAGACGCTGCTCCTGGCGGGCCCCCAGATCGGGCCACTGGGTGGCCAGCGGGCTTGCCAGCCAGTCGTCCAGCGGCTGACCCTCCATGGCTTCCGGCTCCTGGCCCAGCAAGCGGGCCAGTACCCGGGAGGCAAACAGCACAGTGCCCTGCTCGTCGATGAAGACCATGGGATCGGCCCCTTCGCCGAGCAGCGCAAGCAGCCGCTCCTGATCCTGATGCAACTGCTCCTGCAGAGTGAGGCGGTGCTCTATCTCCTGTTTCAGCAGGCGGTTCTCCACCAGAGAGGCGCGGCCGGCACTCGCCTCCAGCAATGCTTTGACCCGGGCAAACAGCTCCTCTTTGCAAAACGGTTTGACCAGATAGTCGTTGGCGCCGGCGTTGAAGCCCTCTTCTATATCCTTGGGCTGGTTGAGGGCGGTGAGCAGCAGCACCGGCAGCTGATCCTTGGGATGCTGCTGGCGCAGGCGGCGGCAGACGTCAAATCCCGACAGGGTCGGCATCATCACGTCCAGCAATATGAGATCGACCGGCTCCTGAGCCAGCTTGGCCAGCGCATCGTGGCCGTCGCTGCTGGGCAGTATGCGGTAGCCGCAGGGCTGCAGCAGGTGGCGCAGTATGTGCAGGTTGATAGGCTCGTCATCCACCACCAGTATGAGTGGCGCACCCTCGGGGGGTGGAGGCAGATCGTCGCTCTCCCAGTCCGGCAGGATCAGCGGCTGCTGGCGCACCAGCTGGTGTTCAATCTGGCGGCTATCCAGAGTCAGGCTACCCGCCTTGCCGCTGGCGAGCGGCAGGGTGAAGGCGAAGGTTGAACCGACGCTCGGCTCGCTCTCCACGAAGAGTTCACCTCCCATCAAGTGCACCAGCTGGCGGGTGATGGAGAGGCCGAGGCCGGCCCCCTGCTTGCTCACTTCCGGGCTCATCTGCACCAGGGGTTCGAAGATGTACTCCAAATGATCCGAGGCTATGCCGATGCCGGTGTCGGTCACTCTGATGCGCAGGAAGTTGCCCTCCACCAGCGCGCTCAGCACCACCTTTCCTTGCGGCGTGTACTTGATGGCATTGCCCACCAGGTTGTAGAGCACCTGTTCGAGTCGCTGTTCGTCTGCCAGCACCGGCGGCAGTTCGGCCGGGCTTATGTCCACCAGGGTAAGGGGCTTGGCCTGCACCAGGTGCTGACAGAGCTCCAGCACCAGCCGGATGACCCCCTTGGAAGAGACCGGTTGCGGGTGGATCTCCAGCTGGCCGTAACGCATCTGGTGGTAGTCGAGCAGATCGTCCACCAGCCGGGCCAGGCCGTCGGCGCTCTTGATGATGAGGCCGAGCTGCTTCTGCTGCCCCTCGGTGAGATCCTGCTGGCTGGCGAGCATGGACTCGGCCATCCCCTTGATGCCGTGGATGGGGGTGCGCAGTTCGTGAGAGGTGTTGGCCAGCAGTTCATCCTTGAGCTTGTCCGCCTGTTGCAGGCTGAGGTTCTGCTTGTGGGTCAGTTTGACTTGCTGTTGCAGCTCCTGGGTCTGGCGCTCGATGAGCTCTATCTTGTCCTTCACCGAGCGCTGCATGTGGCGAAACGCCTGGGCGAGCCGGTCGATGTCATCGTCGGTACGCTCGATGGCGATGGGATGGTCCAGGGCGCCATCGGCCACCTGCTCGGCGGCGGCGGTGAGGGAGCGCAGCGGGGCTGTGATGGAGTGGGAGAGCCAGCGGGAGAACAGGATCAGCAGCAGCAGGGAGCCAGCACCCAGCAGGATCACCAGCGTCTCCAGCTGCCGGATGGGGCGGTAGGCCTCGCTGGTGGAGATCTCGGCGATGAAGGCCCACTCGGTGTCGAACACCTTCACCTGGGTATAGGCGGCCAGCACCTCGTCATCATGATAGGAGCGAAACAGTCCGACCCCCTGTTCGCCGGAGAGGGTTTTGACCACAAGTGGTGTCTGCAAAGGCCTGAAATTTGGGCTGAAGCTGTTTTCCACGCTGAATTCCGGCGCCAGCCAGGCATTGGCTCGCATCCGTTTGTCCGGCCCGATGAGGATGGTCTCGCCAGTTTCACCAAGGCCTTCCCGTTCTGCCATGATCTGGTTGAGCTTGTCCGGCAGCAGCTCGAAGATCACCACGCCGCGCACATAGTCGTACTGCATCACGGGGGCGGCCATGTAGGCGACCACCTGGCCGGTCAGCTCGTTGCGGCCAAAGTCGGTGAATTCGAAGATCTGCTGCGGCTTCTGGCCGCCGTCGAGGCGGCGCTTTATCTTGGCGAAGGTGCTGCCAAGGCCGCTCGCCTGATAGGGGCCCGAGAGCAGGTTGGTGGCGAAGTTGGGGCGCTTGGTGACCGAGTAGACCACATCGCCGTTGAGATCGATGAGGAAGATGTCGCTGTAGTTGGACTTGCGCACCATGTCGGCGTAGCCACGGTGAAAACGCTGGTGTACCCGGCCATACATCTCGTCCGCCAGGATCAGCGCGCTGATGGAGGGCTCTATGTCGACCTCGTTGTCGGGTTTTTGCAATTGATCCCAGGAGCCGGGCACATAGCGGGCCTGGGCACGGGCACGGGCCTCTTGTGGCGTGGTGCCCAATTTTTCAAAGGCGCCGGTAAAGCCATAGAAGCGGCCGATACTGTTGCCGGCAAAATCCTGCTGGGAGAAGTTGATGATCTGTTCTTTGAGGTTGCCGAAGTAGTCCTCCAGCTGGTTCTTCTTGATGTTGCGAACGGACACCAGATGGTTTGAGGTCTGGGTGGTGAGATCTTTGCCGTGGCTGTAGAGGAAGAACAGGGTAACGACCAGGAAGGGCACCAGGCCTAACATGAAAAAAGCCAGCATCAGCTGTGGCCTGAGCCCACGAGGCTTGAAGATCCATTTCATCGTGTGATTTTCAATTGAGAATCCAGTTACTAAGCGGCACAAGTCTCTGACTAAAGACTAATCATTTCAATGACTTTATCTTAATTTCGCCTGTGAGGTCACAGCCTGATGTGGTTTTTTTGGCCAAGCCGTTTAAACCCTGAGCAAACAATACAAGAAAGGGTTAAAAGTGCGAGAAAAGGGTTGTGCCCGCGCTTGGGGTACGTATAATGCGCCTCGTTGTCAGGCAACTGGCACACGGCAGTCAGGCGGGAATAGCTCAGTTGGTAGAGCACGACCTTGCCAAGGTCGGGGTCGCGAGTTCGAGTCTCGTTTCCCGCTCCAATTTCTCATAGCACCAACTATGGGTATCACTTTCAAGGCAATCAGCCTTGTCAGCATGGCGCGTTAGCAAAGCGGTTATGCAGCGGATTGCAAATCCGTTTAGTCCGGTTCGACTCCGGAACGTGCCTCCATCATCTTTCTGTTCAGCCTCATCCCTGCAGTAATACCTCACACATTCATGTGTGCATTTCTGTTTCCCGCTATTCCGGTTTTCTCAATATCCCTGCTGCGTCAGCAAGGGTTCGCAACCCTGTTGTTGCCACTCCCGTTCCAGATAGCGATTGACCTCGACCAGATCCTGCCCACGGAATTGAAATTGCACCTCGGCCGAATGTTCGGTCAGATCCATCATCTTCTGTTTCAACTGGCCGCATTGCCACAGGCTGATGGTCGGAGCCCCCTTGTAGGCTAGCTCTATGCTGTCGTTTTGATTGAGTCGCCAATCCTGCCATTCCGACCAGAGCAACAGGCCCAACACGCCTATGATCGCCACTTCTGCGGATTTCATCGCACAGACTCCATGTTGACTGCCAACTCATTAAATCTGGTCAAACGGTGCCGCTTTGCCAGGTTTTGTTGCTTGTAAGTTAATGGTTGTAACCCAATTTCATTTTGTGGCTTTTGGCGAACTTTTTTGCGAAAAAACGAGATTGTTGGTGTAGTAATACTACAAAATGTGGAGTAATCTTTGCTCGGTGGTCTTACCAGTAAGGAGTGCTATCATGTTTCATCCCTATTCTCTGACTCAGATAATTCTTCGTCGCATCTATGTGCTGCTGGTGGGTATTCTGGCCTTCCCCGTGATGCTGTTTCGCAGTGATCGCGCGCGTTTCTACAGCTATCTGCACCGCATCTGGAGCAAGACCAGCACCAAGCCTGTGTGGCTCAAGATGAGCGAGCGTGGCGAGCGGATCTTCTACTAAGCTCGCCCTCAGACAAAAAAGACAGCTTCGGCTGTCTTTTTTGCATTTACAACAAGTTGAAATAACTGAGTTTTTTCATCTTGTTTCCATGCTGTGATCCCATCAAGTCGCTGACGTGCAGGGCACTGCATTCGTAGTATGGTGAAGTGTTGCTTGGGCCCGCTTATACGGCGCTGTTCCCAAGTCATCTCCTGATCATGCAAACAGTGAAAATCCCGGCTGATGCCGGGATTTTGTATCTTGTGCCGTTGCTATTTCTATGGAGCCAGCACTACCTGATCATCAAACCGGGTTGGTTGGCGGTATCTCTGTCTGCCGATTGGCCGCATTTTCCGGTTGGGGCAGTTCGTCGTTGAATTGATGGAGCGGCACAGGTCGGCCGAACAGATAACCCTGCAGATAGTTGACCCCTTTTTGCCTGAGGTAACTGGCCTGCGCCGGCGTCTCGACCCCCTCTGCGACCAAAGACAGACCGAGGCGGGTTCCCAGATCGATCACATTCTCGACTATGTGTTCGGAGAGGGACTCAGTGCCAATCTTCCCGATAAAGGACTTGTCGATCTTGAGATAGTCAACGTGGAACTGCTGCAAATACACCAGGCTGGAGTGGCCGGTACCAAAGTCATCAATGGCCAATCTGACACCCATTTCATCGAGTTGTTTGAACAACGACAACGTCTGTGGATCGGCAATCAGCAGCTCCCGTTCGGTGAGCTCAAGTACCAGCACGACCTGACCCGGAGCAAAATAGTCGAGGAACCGGCGGCATTCCGCCAGCAGAGTCATATCACGGCAGTGGGCAGCGCTGATGTTGATACTGATATGAAAACCGTGGGGAACCTTTATCCGTTCGGTGCCTAGCACCCGGGCTACTTCCTCCATGATCATGGTCGTCATGGGAACGATGAGACCGCTCGCCTCTGCTTGGGGAATAAAGAGATCGGGACGGATCAGCCCTGCCGTCGGATGCTGCCAGCGCATCAGAACCTCGGCACCCATCACTTTCCCCCCCTCAGCCTCCACCAGTGGTTGCAGATACGGGGTAAATTCTCTATTTCGCAGGGCTCGCGCCAGCTCGATCTCCGGGGAGCGGGGGCGGCCCAGCAGCCACCAGATCAGCAGGGCAAAACCCAGGGAAATGCCCAACAGTGACAAGATGGCCCATTGTCGCGCCTGCCACAGAGAGTACCAGAACGAAGGGATCTCGTGGCCTGCATAGATGGAGAGCGGGTAGAGTGTGGAGCTGATCTCATGGCTGGCCAGCGTGGGTAGGGAGAGTGAGTCCTTCCTTAATACACCGTCCTCATCCAGCCACTGCTGCCCGACGTGAAGCAGCACCTGGCAGGGC
Source organism: Aeromonas enterica (assembly GCF_054052465.1). NCBI lineage: Bacteria > Pseudomonadati > Pseudomonadota > Gammaproteobacteria > Aeromonadales > Aeromonadaceae > Aeromonas > Aeromonas enterica. Next base: position 200,229 of record NZ_JBSTYL010000004.1, read on the forward strand.
TGGCCACTGAGCACCAGCATAAAGCGCAGGTAATCTCCGTCGATAGTGCTGAAGGTTGCGCCCTTGCCATAGCGAGAACGAAGGACCAGCAAGGGGTGATCGACACGGACCTGATTGCCCGCCATCAATCGTAGGCGTCCATCGCTGTAGCTTTCAATCCGGTCAGGCCACTGGATGGCACCGAGCAGCGAATTGCAATAGACCCCTTGCTCTCCCACCAAGTTGACGGTGCGTACAAACGGTACCAGTGCCACCTGTTGGCGCAGGGTGAACAAGGCTTGTTCACAAGGCTGCTCTATGAAGGGAAATAGTGTCCTGTTGGCACTTTCGGCATGCGCCAGCATGGTTTCCATTAGAGTAATCGCCTGCCTGGCCGAATGTTCGGACTGACGATCAAGCGTGCGCATGTAACTGTTGTACAGCGCCCAGCCCCCTAGCAAGAAGGGCACACTGAACAGCAGCAGAGCACAGCCAAAGCGAAGCCAGGGGCGGGAAAAATCGAGCGCAGGAAGTGACAACGACATAATGGGACCATACACAAACATGGCTGCTCAACATAACAGACGATGCTGAATCCAGGCCTAACACGAACAAAAAACAACCACCACCATTGCTACAGTGGCACCCCAAAAAGTCTGATAGATAGCAGTATCGATGTCGGGTTTATCCATCTGGTGACGCTGACACCTGATGGTGTTTGCGCCGGATCACTGGCGCACCTCCGGGCTGGTCATGCTGGCGCCGCGATTAATTTTTACACTGTTTTCTGGCGGTGGTTGGGCTGCCATTCAGCTTGGGATTGATATCGTTTTGCTTGAGGAGAATAGTTTTTTCGCTGAGAACTATTCATTTCGTATCCTGATTTTTTTTGATTTCTGGCCACTCTGTTGAGTGGTCTTTTTTTTTATTTATTCAAAGAGGGAGGCAAGCGTGTTGGTCGACGTGCCCTGCATGTCTATCCGTGGAAGCTGAACATGTTGGCGTAATGGGTACTCGTTCAGAAATGTGGTGTGTCAATACCCCTGGCCACCGGTAGCGATAGCGGGTCTGCCAACTGAGGGGGCTCAGGCTATGTGCTTTTATTATTTGTTTAAAAACAAGTGGTTGCTTGTTGTTCTTTTTATTGATGTGTCTGTTTTGCACTTTTTTTGAAATTTTTTTCGCGGCAGGCCGGTTCTATTGCAGGCACCGGTTGCAACGGACCGGGCACATCACTCTTAACGACAAGGAATATCAGGATGAACGTTAAAAAGAGCACTGCCATCGCCTCTGCTATGACTGGTTTGCTGGCTCTCGGCGCCCAGTTTATTGCCGCACCGGCCATGGCTGCCGATGAAAAGGAAAAGTGCTACGGCGTGGTGAAGGCAAGTAAAAACGATTGCGCCACCAAGACCAACTCCTGCGCCGGTACCGCCAAGATGGATGGCCAAGGCGATGCCTTCGTTGTGGTCCCCAAGGGGCTGTGCGAAAAGTTGGTTGGCGGTTCACTGCAACCCAAGTAAGACATGTGCCACGGTGTGCCCTTGAGGTCACACCGTGGCTTTTTTCCGTTCGGTGACAGCGAGCCTTGCAATGAACCCCTTGATTGGTATCGGATTACGAACACCCCATTACGACGAGATCCGGCAAACCTTGCCAGCGGTCGGCTGGCTGGAGGTGCACAGCGAAAACTACTTCGAGCGCCACAGCCACGGTTTTCAGGTGCTTGCTGAATTGGCACGACACTACCCGATCAGCCTGCACGGGGTCGGTATGTCCCTCGGTTCTGCCGATGAGCTCAATCTTACCCATCTTGACCAGCTTTCTGCCCTGAGCGCAGTCATCAAGCCGGTACGGATCTCCGAGCACCTGAGCTGGGGCAGCATAGGTGGACGCTATTTCAACGATCTGCTGCCGGTGCCCTATACCCGGGAAGCCCTGACCCGCATGAGTGATAAAATTGCACAGGTTCAGGATGCGCTGGGCAGCCGCCTGTTGATCGAAAATCCCTCCTCTTATCTGCAATTGGCTGGCGAGATGAATGAGTGGGAGTTTTTGGCTGAGCTGCAACGGCGCAGCGATTGCGCCATCCTGCTTGATCTCAATAATCTTTATGTCAGCGGCTTCAACCACGATTTTGATTGCAATGACTATCTGGCGGCCATCAACCTCGATACGGTCGGCGAGATTCATCTGGCCGGATTTACCGACAAGACCTTGCCCGAAGGACACCTCTATATCGATACCCACAGCGCCCCCGTGGCCGAACCTGTGTGGGAGCTCTATCGCCAGATATGCCGCCAGCGTGCCATTCCTACCCTGATCGAATGGGATCTGGATATTCCCCCGCTGGCAGTATTGCTGGCAGAGGCCGAACGGGCCAGCGCCATACTGGATACGGCCGTCAACACCCGCGTAGTGTCGGAGGCTCTTCATGTCTGAACTGGCGCAGCGACAACAACAGTTTGCCGATGGTCTGCTTGAGGAGGGTGATGCCATCCTGCCACACATTCATTCACGCATTTTCCCGGCCCAGTCCGTGCTGCAGGTCTACCGCAACCATTTCATCCTGAGTCTGGGTGAGGTGCTCGCCAGCAGCTATCCCGCGGTCAAGGCCATGGTAGGAGAGGACTATTTTGCGGCAGCGGCGCGCGGGTTTGTATTGGCAGAGCCGCTGCAAGAAGGCAGCGTCATGCACTATGGTGCCGGCTTTGCTGATTGGCTAACCCGGTTGCCGACGACCGCCGGCCTGTTCTGGCTGGGTGAGCTGGCGCGTTTCGAGTGGGCCCTTGAACGTGCCAGTCTGCTGCCGCTGGAGTCGCGTAGCTGGCCGGCTGCACGTATCGCGGCCTTGCCGGCATCGGCCTGGGAGAGTCTGGTGCTGATGCCGGCCAGCGATCTGCGGCTGTTTGACAGTGCTTATCCGGTACTGGCGCTATGGCAGATGGCCATTCATGACGGGGAGGTGGTGAGTGAGCTGGCGGCGCCCACCTGGCTGGCGTTAAAAAAGCGGCCCGATTGCCGGGTCATGCCGCTGGCGCTGACCGAAGGGGAGTGGCGACTGCTGGAAGGGTGCCTGCAGGGTCGCCCGCTCTCGGCATTGCTAGAGCAGGATCCGCAGGCAGACGACTATCTGCCTCACCTCATTACCCTCGGCCTGTTGGTCGATGTGGGCTTAACCGCGGAGCAAATATCATGACAAGCAACAAATTGAAGCTGATCCTGCCGCTGGACTCGACAACGCCCTGGTGGCTGAGCGGCGCCGTTTTATTGCTGGCCAGGATATGGGTCGCCTCGGTGTTTCTACGCTCGGGCTGGCTCAAGCTGAACGCCTGGGATGCCACTCTCTACCTATTTGAATTCGAGTATCAGGTCCCGCTGATCCCCTGGCAGCTGGCGGCTTACGTCGGTACGGCGACCGAGTTGCTGCTGCCACTCCTGCTGCTGCTCGGGCTTTTTACCCGTCCTGTCGCCGCCCTGTTGTTTGCGTTCAACATCATGGCCGTGGTCTCTTATCCCACTCTGTGGGCGGGTGGTTTTTATGATCACCAGTTGTGGGGATGGATGCTGCTGAACCTTGCACTCTGGGGACCAGGCCCGCTGACGTGTGACCAATGGCGCCTTGCCAGAAGGTCCTGAACTCATCACACTGTTTTTTCACAAGACGCGCTTCCGGGCGCGTTTTGTCATGTTTGGTGTATCGATGGGGTGAAAGATGCCGATGATCATTCGTCAGGCAACGCAGGCGGATATCCCGGCTCTGATCAGTTTGCGCATGAGGCTATTTTGTGAGGTGGGTGAGTTGAGCGATCCGCTGGCCGATCAGGATCTCTGGCGAGCGACCCGCAGCTATTTCAACACGGCCCAGGCCGATGGCAGTGCGTGCTCCTGGCTGGTCGAGGTCGGGGGAGAGGTGGTGGCGAGTGGCACGCTGGCACTGTTTGTGCGGCCACCCTATCCCGGCAATCTGTCGGGGCGGGAGGCTTATCTGCTCAACATGTATACCCTGCCGGAGTACCGCAAACAGGGCATGGCCAGTGCGCTGCTCAATGCCATGGCGGCCTATGCCCGGGCCGAACAATTGGGCAAGGTGTGGCTGCATGCCAGCGATGAGGGGCGTCCTCTGTATGAACGCGCTGGTTTTGTGGCCAATTCGGCTTATTTGGAGTGGTTGCCGGGACATTGAGCCCGCCTATGGCGAGAGCTGGTCCGGTTTGTGTCGGCATCCGCGCTGGCGCCCTTGGCGCCATCGTTGTGTTTCTCTACACTGCGTGCCCTTGCGCGCTTCATTTTTCGCGCGGCTGTGCTCAACTATGATCAGACTCATGCTCGCTCACATTGGTTGCGGGTGTTTTTTGTCAGTTCTCACATCGTCAGCACAGAGGTTGACATTCATGTTCAATAACAAGCTGAAGGCGCAACTGCAGGCCTGCCAGACGCAGCTCGCCGAACTGCAGGGATTTGTCGATGCCGTCAAGGGTGGCGTCGCTACCATCATCTTTACGCCGGACGGCGGTATCCTGGAGGCCAACGAGCCATTTTTGATTCTGATGGGTTACAGCGCCGCAGAGCTGCAGGGTCAACATCACCGGATGTTTTGCAGCAAGACGCTGTCCCAATCTTCCGATTACCAGCAATTCTGGGCTCAGCTCAAGCAGGGGCGGGTCAAATCCGGGGTCTTCCCGCGTCTGAGCAAGCGAGGCGAGGCGATCTGGCTGGAGGCGACCTATTTCCCGGTAAAACAGCATGGCCGGGTGACTCAGGTGATCAAGATTGCCAGTGATGTGACCGAGCAGCATCAGCAGTGGCAGAATCAGGAAGCGATCGCCCAGGCGCTGGATCGCTCCCTCGCCATGATCGAGTTCACGCCGGCGGGGGAAGTGATCTCCGCCAATGCCAACTTTCTGAGCTGCATGGGCTACAGCCTCTCCCAGATCAAGGGACACCATCACCGTATGTTCTGTGATGACGCCTTCTATCAGGAGCAGCCCCATTTCTGGGAAGAGCTGGCCCATGGCCAGTTCAAATCCGGCCTCTTCATGCGTCACAACAGCCACGGCGATACCATTTGGCTGGAAGCTACCTACAACCCGATCCGGGATGAGAGCGGCAAGGTGAATCGGGTGATCAAGTTTGCCAGCGAGATAACGGAACGGGTAACCAAGAGTCATGCCGTCAGGGATGCCGCCCAGGTGGCCCATAGCACGGCGCAGGAAACCTTGCGCAGTGCCGAACAGGGGGCCGACTTGCTGCAATCCGTGGTGGATACCTCCTCGCTCATCAGCAAACAGGTGGACAAGACCATCCAGCTGATCAATCAGCTCAATGATCAATCCAAGAGTATCGAGGCCATCGTTTCCACCATCAGCAGCATCGCCGACCAGACCAACCTGCTGGCGCTCAATGCGGCCATTGAAGCGGCTCGCGCCGGGGAGCAGGGGCGCGGATTTGCCGTGGTGGCTGACGAGGTGCGGCAACTGGCGGCCAGAACCTCCCTCTCCACCAGTGAGATTGCCACCGTGGTGCAGAAAAACCGCGAGCTGACGGCCAGGGTCACGGACGACATGGCCGGTGTGGCCAGCAGCGCCGAGCTCGGCAAGCAACAGATCGACAAGGTCAATGAGGTGATGGTCGAGATCCGGCGGGAGGCCAACAACGTGTCGACCACCGTCTCCAACCTATCGATCTGATCCTGTGCAGCCTGTGTCCCGAGGGTGCGGGCTGTCCCCTGATGACTATTTTGATTTTCTGTATCAATTCCGAGCAGTCGACACACCAATCTGAACCCTTGCTGTATCGCTCCCTCCTTGTCAATTGCCCGCCGGGGGCGGCCTGTTTAGGCTTGCCGCCTCATGATTCTGGAGCAAGAAAACGTAATGGCAACAAGAGCAAAAAGCAGGGCCTTGGCCCTGTTGGCGGGCATGCTTGCGAGCATGGGGTTGAGTGGTTGCATGGGGCAGATGGGGCTCTCCTCCATGGTGACCAAGGGCAACCTCAGTGTGGTGGACAACCGTTACGGTCGGGCCGGGGTCTTCCTGCTGCTCTCTCCCGTCTATGGTTTGGCAGCGACGGCGGACTTGTTCGTGTTCAATACCATAGAGTTCTGGTCGGGCAAGAACCCTATCACCGGCAAGTCGCCGGCGCTGGTGGATAAGAAGCTTGATGCCCTGATCAAGGTCAACCAGCACCTGGACCCTTCCCTCAACAAGGTGCCCTTGGCCATGCTGCCACAAGGGGTACGCGAGATTGAGATGAGTTATCCGGACGAGCGCACCGCCCAGATGGAAGTGCACTATCTGGATGGTCGCAGCAGCCTGATGCGCGGTGAAAAACGCGGCGAGCAGCTGGATATCTACTTCGATGGCCGGCTGGTTTCAACCTTGACTAAGGCCCAGCTTGACGAAGTGATGAGTACCCGCAGGGCCGCGGCCTGATTTCGTCTGAATCCTGATCCGTTCCGCCAGGATTGAGTATATATTCCCAGCAGACAAGATTGCCGTGCGGCTAAGGGAGTAGCTCATGACCTTCAGCGGTCTGCGATTATCGGAACTGATCGGTTCCCTCAGTCATGCCCTCGACATGACTGAGGGTCAACCCAGAGGGCACTGCATCCGTTGTTGCTGGATAGGTTCCCGGCTGGGGGAGCGGCTTGGCCTGGATGCCGGGCAGCGCCACGACCTCTATTACACCCTGCTGCTCAAGGATCTCGGTTGCAGCAGCAATGCGGCCCGCATCTGCGAGCTCTATCTCACCGACGATCTGCACTTCAAACGCGATTTCAAGCTGGTGGATGGCTCCCTCTCCGAGGTGGTCAACTTCGTGCTGGGCCACACCGGCCTGCAGGCCGATCTGCTGGGGCGCTTTCGCAGCCTGTTTCACATCTTTCGCAACGGCGATCAGATTGCCAACGAGCTGATCCAGACCCGCTGCCATCGCGGTGCCGATATCGCTCGCCAGCTGCGCTTCAGCGATGAGGTGGCCGCTGGGATCCTCTCTCTCGACGAGCACTGGAATGGCAAGGGGCGGCCGTTGCAGCTGGCCGGTGAGGCGATCCCGCTCTTCTCCCGTATCGCCCTGCTCTGTCAGGTGGTGGATGTGTTTCATGCCGCCGCAGGCCCGCAGGCAGTGCTCAAGGAGCTGCGCGGGCGCAGCGGCAGCTGGTTTGATCCCGAGCTGGTCAGGCAGTTCGAAGCCATGGCCGATGAGCATTTCTGGCAAGGGCTAGCGGATCCCCAACTGGCGGAGTGGGTGTTTAGTCATGCCTCCGGGCAGGGGGAGGTGGCGCTCGACGAGGACTATCTGGACGAGATCGCCGCCGCCTTCGGTCAGGTGGTGGACTCCAAGAGTCCCTACACCGCAGGTCACAGCGGCCGGGTGGCGCTCTATACCGACATCCTCGCCACCCAGATGGGGATCCCGGAGCCACGGCGGCGCTGGCTCAAGCGGGGCGCCCTGCTGCACGACGTGGGCAAGCTTGGGGTGAGCAACGCCATCCTCGACAAACCGGACAAGCTGAATGCCGATGAGTGGGTGGCGGTGCAGATGCATGCCGCCTACACAGAGGAGATCCTGAGCCGGATCGGCGTCTTCAAGGAGCTGGCCCAGGTGGCGGGGGCCCATCATGAGCGACTCGACGGCAAAGGTTATCCCAGGGGACTGGCGGGCGACGAGATTGCCCTCGAGACCCGCATCATCACCACGGCCGACATCTTCGATGCCATCACCGCCAAGCGGCCCTATCGCGGGGCGATACCCGTGCCCAGGGCGCTGGAGATGATGGCCGAGCAGCTGGGATCTGCCATAGACCCCGACTGTTTTGCTGCCCTGCAGGCGGGGATCAAGGATTTCTCCATCTACCTCACGGTCGAGCAGCCGCTGGCGGATGCCAGTTGACCCTTGTTGCACACCAGGCCCGAGTGCTCTGCGCGATATGACAATGCCCCGCATTGCGGGGCGTTTTGCTATGGGCGGCTCTGACTGCGGGGCGGGTACATCACCAGCCCCAGCAGACGGCGCAAGTGGGTGAGCTGCTCGGTGAGCTGCAGACTCAGCCAGAGATAGCCGCTGATGGCGGCCTCGCCACCGGCATCGAGCCGCACCCGGGTCGCGGCCTCCTGCAACTCGCTGATGGCCTGTTCAGCCCCGTTCAACTCGCCGCTCTTGAGCATCAATGCCAGCTGGATCATCACGGCCTCGGTCGCCTGCTGACAGGCGCGCAGCTCGGGGGTGCTCTGCATCAGAAAGTGGCTCTGGCGATCACTCCAATAGGTGTTGGCCAGCATCTCCAGAGTGCAGAGGGTGTTGCGCATCGTGGTCTGGATGGCCTCGAACAGGGCGCTGCCAAGGCGGGTCTCCTTGACCGCCGGGGTCAGCAGGGGGCGCAGGCTCACCATCTTGGAGAGCAGGCGAGAGTGGCTCTGGGCCAGCCTGGGTCGTTCCAGAATATTGGGGGAGAGGTGGGTATGGTAGAGCCGGTGCGCCTGCAGCAGGGTGTCGTGCATCTGCAGCCGCCAGTGGCTGTAGGCGCGCTGGGGGTAGATGCTGCAAAACAGCAGCGCCAGCAGGGAGCCCAGGATCACGTCGGCACTGCGCCACAGTGCCGTCTCTATGTCCCCTGGCATGGCCCCCATGGTGACGCCCAGGGTGATGCCGATGAGCAGCCCCACGTAGGGGCGCTTGCCGAGCGCCAGATAGCCGCACAGGAACATGATGCAGCCGCACCACAGCAGGGTCAGCGGCAGGGAGTAGAGCTCCAGATAGAGCGCCACCACACCGCAACCGGCGCCGAAGATGGTGCCGACCACCCGTTGCAGGGCGCGTGACAGCACATTGCCCCAGAACGAGATGGGGCCCATCACCACCACCAGCGTGATCAGCGGCCAGGTGCTTTCCGGCAGCTTGAGTTCACGGGTCAGCAGAAAGGTGAGCATGAAGGCAAGCGCGATGCGCAGGCCGTGGACGATGCGATAGTGGCCATAGATCAGCAGATCGAGCCGGGAGAGCGGGGTATTCAGGCGCAAGGGACAAGCCTCGAGTCATGGGCGCAAGCACCCCGCCACGCCCGGCGGGGTGCTTGCTATGTATCAGGCCACTTGTCCCTGGAGTGGGTGGATCCAGACCCGCTCGCCGACCGCGATGGCCGGCTGGGCGGGGACAATTTCAATCAGGCAGTTGGCATTGGCCATGGAGCTGAGAATACCGGAGCCCTGCGGCCCCGTGGTGCGCACCCGCAGCACGCCACTGGCATCCTGATGGAAGATGCCGCGCAGAAACTCGGTGCGCCCCGGCCGGCTCTGCATCTTCTGCTCGGCCTGTGCCGACAGGCGCAGCGGCTGCCAGACCCGGCCCTGCAGGCGGGCGATGGCGGGCTCGACAAATTGCAGGAAGCAGACCATGGCCGCCACCGGATTGCCCGGCAGGCCGAAGAAGGGAGTCGCCCCCAGCGTGCCAAACGCCAGTGGGCGGCCCGGCCGCATCTGGATGCGCCAGAAGGCGATCTGGCCCAGTTCCGCCAGCACCTGCTTGATGAAGTCGGCATTGCCCACCGACACCCCGCCCGAGCTCAGCACCAGATCGGCGTCGGCTGCGGCTTGCTCCAGCTGTCGGCGCAGGATGGCGGGATCATCGGGAATGATGCCAAGGTCCATCACCTCGCAGCCGGCGGCGGCGATGAGTGCCATCAGGGTGAAGCGGTTGCTGTCGAAGATATGGCCCGGGGCCAGCGTCTCGCCCGGCGCCTGCACCTCGTCACCCGTGCTGAACAGCGCCACCTTGAGCGGGGTACGCACGTTGAGAGTGGCTTGACCGAGCGACGCCGCCAGTCCCAGCTGGGGGGCGCCGAGACGAGTCCCGGCCGGGATGGCGACCGCGCCCTTGGCGAGATCTTCCCCGGCCAGACGCACGTTCTGCCCCGCCTTGATGGGGGCGCTGAGGGTGACCCAATCACCCTCAAACTGGGTCTCTTCGCGCATCACCACGGTATCGACGCCGGGGGGCAGCGGCGCGCCCGTCATGATCTGCACCGCCTGACCCGCCAGTACCGGCTCGTGGTGTTGCTGGCCCGCCAACACCTGACCCACCAGTTGCCAGCGGCCGGCGGCGAGGTCGTCGCCGCGCAGGCCAATTCCGTCCATCGCCGAGTTGGCGTGGGGGGGCACATTGATGGGGCTGACCAGATCGCTTGCCAGCACGGCGCCGTGGCAGCGGGCGAGCGGCAGGTCGATGCTGCGGGTCGCGGGCTCGAGTGCATCAAGAATGGCCTGGCGGGCACCCTCGACCGACAGAAAACCGGCCCCCGGCGCCTGTTCTTGCTGCCGGCTGCGCTCGAGGTACGCGCAGACGAAGTCAGCGATGGCGGCCAGATCGTTGATGTCGAGCCGGGGCAGGGTAGTTTCCTGGGGCTGATCGCTTGCCAGGGCGATGATGTCGCCATCTTCCGGGAACAGCAGCGGCTTGCCCAGCGCCGTGCGGTGCAGCTCTATCTTGGGGAAATGTTCGTGTTTGAACCCCTCCACCAGCAGCAGGTCGAGGCGGGTTTGATCGAAGCTGGCCAGCAGCTCGCAAAAATCGGCCTCGGCCAGATCGGTTTCAATGATGCGGGCGTGGCGGCGGCGGGAGGCGACCATCATCTGGCTGGCGCCGGCCTTGCGCAGGCGATGGCTGTCCTTGCCCGGCTGGTCAATGTCAAAGTCGTGGTGGGCGTGCTTGAGCACCCCAAGGCGCAGGCCACGACTCACCAGCAGGGGGATGAGCTGCTCCAGCAAGGTGGTCTTGCCGGTACCGCTCCAGGCGGCAAAGCCGAGCAGGGGAAGGGTGGGGGCCGGGGTCATGGGGTGGCTCCTTGTTGGGGGTCGGTAGACGAGTTCAGCAGGCGCGTCTCGTAGGCGGCCAGCTCGGCAGGACTGTTGAGATTGATGAAGGCATCCGGCTGGTCGGCAAAGCTCACCACCGCCATCCGGTGGCGGGCAAACCAGATATCTATCTTGCGCTCCCCCTCGGCCAGGGCAAGGGTGAGCGACGGCAGCAGGGACTTGTGCAGCAGGGCCACCACGGGTTGCAACCAGTCGCCGTCGTGGGCCACCACCAGTTCAGTCTGCGGGGTGAGGGCGGCGCGAAAGCGGTTCATCAGATCATGGGGTAGAGCGGGGCCGTCGCAGGGGACGAACAGCACCCAGTCGTGACGGGCGGCGGCAAGGCCGGCCTGCATGCCCGCCAACGGGCCCAGATAGTCCGGGTTGTCGTCGCTGATGACGGGGGCCAGCGCCTGATAGCGGGCCTGACTGCGATTGGCGTTGATCAGGATCTCGTCGACCTGGGGGCGCAGCCGGTCAAGCACGTGGTCGATGAGCGGGCGGCCCGCAAGCGGGATCCAGCCCTTGTCTTCGCCCCCCCGGCGGGTGGCGCGGCCACCGGCCAGCACGACGGCAGAGACGGGAAAGCGGTCAGTACGGGGTTCGCTGTTTGAGGTCATGTCGCTCGATGATTTTCAAAGGGGTGGGTTCGTGCAGCCGGCCACGGGCGAGGGTCCATTGCCGCTCGCACAGGTCAGTCAGATCGTTGCTCTGGTGGCTGATGATGACCAGGCCGCTGCCCTGTTCCCGCAGATCTTGCGCCAAGGCGGCCATCAGGGCAACCGAATGTGCATCCAGATTGGCGGTGGGTTCATCCATCAGCAGAAAGGCGGGTTGCAGCGCCCAGGCGCGGGCCATGGCCAGACGCTGGCGCTCGCCACCGGACAAAATACTGATGTGCTCGCGCGCCAGTCCCTCCAGCTCGACCCGGCGCAGCGCCTCGAACACCCGCACCTCGTCGGCGGCCTGATGGCCGAGGGCCCAGGCCACGTTGTCGTGTACGCTGCGATCGAACAGATAGGGGGTCTGGTGCAGATAGGTGACCCGGCCAGGCCCGGGATCCCGTGTGATCCACTGTTCGAGCCTGGCGCGCCAACCGCAGGCGAGGTTGGTGTGGCCCCGGGTCGGCGTCAGCAGGCCCGCCAGTATCTTGAGCAATGTGGTCTTGCCCACCCCGTTCGCCCCGCGCAGCCAGATGGCGTCGCCCGCCGCGATGGAGAGCCGCTCTATCTGGAACAGGTTGCGCTCGCCAAAGCGCATCATCAGCTGGTGGGCGGTCAGGGCCATGGGGTACTCCAGTTGATAAAAGGTGAGGGCATGGTCAGTTTTTCAAATAACTGTGACCACGGCACGCGGTCAGCAGCAGGTTGAGCAGCAGGGCCAGGCTCAGTAGCACTATGCCCAGCGCCACCCCCTGGGCAAAGGCGCCCTTCTGGGTTTCCAGCGCGATGGCGGTGGGGATGTTGCGGGTGAAGTGCAGAATATTGCCGCCCACCATCATGGAGCAACCCACCTCGGTAACGATGCGGCTGAAGGCGCCGATCACCGCCGCCAAGAGACCGAAGCGGCACTCGCGCATCAGCCCGAGCAGTGCCCTCGGCCAGGAGAGTCCCAGAGTGAGCGCCGTCTCCCAGGCGCGCCTGTCGCTCTGGATAAAGGCGGCGTGGGCCATGGTGGCGATGACGGGGAAGGCGATCAGCATCTGCCCCACCACCATGGCCTGCTGGGTGAACAGCATCTTCCAGTCGCCGAAAGGGCCGGCCCGCGACAGCAACATGTAGAGCAAGAGGCCGATCACCACGGTCGGCACCGACTGCAGGGTATTGATGCAGGAGAGCCAGAGCCAGCGCGCCGGGATCGGCAGATAGGCCAGCGCAAAGCCGAGCAGCAGCGCCGGCACCAGCACCAGCGCCAGTGCCAGGCAGGAGACGGAGAAGGAGACGCCCACCACCTGCCACAGATCCGTGTCGCCACCGAACAGCAGGGCAAGCGCCGCCAGCGTCGTCTCGACCAGAGTTGGCATCAGACACTTGCCTCATGGGGCAGGGCGAGGGTCGTCAATGCGGTCGTATCCAGCAGAGTCGGCATTATTTTCCGTTGGCATCGGCCACAAACAGCGCCTGTCCGGCCACCTTGAAGTCACCGATAAGCTGCTGGCCATGTTCGGAGACCAGCCAGTTCTTCAGGGTACGGGCCCCGTCGGTGTTGAGATCAGGGTAGCGCTTGGGGTTGACCAGGATCACCTGATAGGGGTTGAACAGACGCTTGTCGCCCTCCAGCAGCACGGCGAGATCCAGCTTGCTCTGGTAGGCGAGCCAGGTGCTGCGGTCAGTCAGGGTGTAGGCACCGAGCTCCGAGGCCATGGTCAGGGTTGGCCCCATGCCCTGGCCGATGGATTTGTAGCCGGCGAACTCGGGTTTGACGTCGGCCGCCTGCCACAGGGTCTTCTCCTTGATGTGGGTGCCGGACTCGTCCCCGCGAGAGATGAAGGTCTGGCCTTTGTCCTTGATGGCTTGCAGCGCCTTGGCGGCGTCGTGCAGCTTGCCCAGACCGGCCGGATCCAGGCTCGGGCCGACGATGACGAAGTCGTTGTACATCAGGTGCACCGGCTCTATGCCAAAGCCCGCGTCAACAAAGGCTTTTTCGGCAGACGGAGCGTGGGTCATCACCAGATCCGCGTCGCCGTTCTCACCCATCTTCAGGCTCTGGCCAGTACCGGCCGCCATCACCTGCACCGGATAGCCTGTCTCCTTGGTGAACTGGGGCAGCAGCCAGCCCAGCAGGCCGGACTGCTCTGTGCTGGTGGTGGTGGCGAGGCGGATCGGTGCCTTGGCGCTTTCGGCGTGGCTGGCGGTACTGAGCAAGGGGAGACTCAGCAGCAGGGCGGTCGAGAGGGCAAGGGCGAGACGTTGGCGCACGGTTCCTGTGATCATGATGTTCATCGTATCCGGTTGATGGGGAGAGGGCAGGACTAAGCAAGCAGGGTGCCAAGCTGGCCACATGCTGTCAGCAGTGTGGTTTTTAATGTGAAAACAGTCGGTTAAGGGCATTAATTGCGTGATGGCCTCGTTGCTTTTAATAAAGGGGGTTGGCACTCGGGACCGGTTAGCGACAAAATGTCCCACAGTTTATAAGGTCTGTGGGACAATCCCGGAACCTTGTCGAATCTGAGGTACTTTTTTCATGACTGCACCCGCCAGCCGCTGGTCCGCCCTCTCCCTGCTGATTGTCGACGACGAACCCGGCATGCGCAGCTTCCTTGCCAAGGCGCTGGCCCGCCGCTTTGCCCAGATAGAAACGGCCGCCAGCGTGGAGGAGGCCGAAGCCCTGCGCTGTCGCCTGCATTTTGATCTCATCATCGCCGACATCCGCCTGCCGGGGCGCTCCGGCATCGAGTGGCACGAAGCCATAGACCCGGCCACTCGCCGCAGCGACATCATCTTCATGACCGGTTTTGGCGATATGGAGACCGCCCTCAAGGCGCTGCGCCTCGGCGCCAGCGACTTTATCCTCAAGCCCTTCAACCTCGATCAGATGGTGCAGGCGGTGGACAGAGTCATCGAGCGCCGCCAGATGGAGCGGGAGAACCTGCTGCTGCGCCGGGAGGTGAGCAAGCTGTTCCCGCCTACCCTGATCGGCGACAGCGCCAAGACCCGCGAGCTTAAAACCCTGATCGCCCGGGTCGCCCCCTCCAACGCCGCCGTGCTGGTGGAGGGGGAGTCCGGTACCGGTAAGGAGCTGGTGGCCCGCGCCCTGCATCAACTCTCCGGCCGGATGGGGGCCTTTGTGCCCCTCAACTGTGCCTCCATCGCGCCGGAGCTGCTGGAAAGCGAGCTGTTCGGCCACGTGCAGGGGGCCTTTACCGGCGCCCGCAAGGGGCGTGACGGCCTGTTTCGGGTCGCCCATCAGGGCACCCTGTTCCTCGACGAGATCGGCGAGATGCCGCTGGCCATGCAATCGTCCCTGCTGCGGGCGCTGGAGCAGAAGGCCATCCGCCCGGTCGGTGCCGAGCGCGAGCTGGCGGTGGATGTGCGCATCGTCGCCGCCACCAACCGCAACCTCAAGGCCGAGGTAGACGCGGGCCGCTTTCGCGAAGATCTCTTCTATCGCCTCAACGTGGTGGCGCTGCCGGTGGCGCCGCTGCGGGATCGGATCGACGACATCCCCGCGCTGGTACACCACTTCACCCGCCAGCTCACCGCCGAGATGGGGATGGGCTCGTTAAGCTGGACTCACGAGGATGTGGTGGCGATGCAGGCTTACCCCTGGCCCGGCAACGTGCGCGAGCTGCGCAACCTGATCGAGCGTTGCCTGCTGCTGGGCAAGCCGCCAGCGGATTACTGGCGAAGCAGCAAGCCCGCCGAACAGGGGACGAGCGAGGAGGGTTATCCGCTGGCGTGGCCGCTGGCGGAGGTGGAGAAGGCCCACATCCTGCAAGTGGTGGCCAGCCATGATGGCAACAAGTCTGCCGCCTCCCGGGTGCTCGGGGTGGCGCGCAAGACGCTGGATCGCAAATTCAAGGAGTGGGCCATCGAATGAGGAAGGCTGACTGGATGGGGTGGCGATGAAACTGACCCTGCTGCCCAGCTGCGTGCGAACCAAGGTACGCTGGCGCCTGCTGCTGCTCACCTCGGTACCCATCATGCTCACCCTGGTGGGTATGATCGCGCTCACCCTCTACTGGACCCTCACCTACAGCTGGCAGAACCTGCTCACCACGGTGCGCAGCGATCTCGGGGTGGCCCACCACGCCATCACGGTGCAGCAGCAGCGCCAGACCGAGCATCTCGAGCATCTGCGCGATGCCTGGGCCTTTCAGCTGCGGCTGCGGGAATCGCCGGATCAACTGCATGACTGGGTGATGCCCCTGGCGGCCAACTATGGCCTCGATTTTCTGCGCTTGCGCCGTGGCCCCGAGCTGGATCAACTGACGGCGCAGGAGCGGGCCGCCCTCACGGCCGGACGCAGCGTCAGCCACTTCGTGGTCTGGTCGCAGCAGGAGATGCTCGCCCTCTCCCCGCAGTTGGCCAAGCGGGCGGTGCTGTGGCAACGGGATGGCACCAGGGCGGTGGAAAACCGGGGGCTGATCAGCCTCTCTCTGGCTCCGGTGATGGGCCGCGACGGGTCGCTTTGGGCGGTGCTGGAGGGGGGCGAGCTTGTCAACGGCAGCACCCGGCTGGTGGATGAGCTCAAGGGGCAGGTGTTTGCCAAGAGCACCCTGCCGGATGGCAGCGTTGGCACCGTCACCCTGTTTCTCGACGATCTGCGGGTGAGCACCAACGTGCCGGTCAGCAGCAGTCGCCAGATTGGCCGAGCGGTGGGTACCCGGGTCTCGCCGCCGGTGCGCGAGCAGGTGCTGGGGCGAGGGGAGATGTGGATCGATCGCGCCTTCGTGCAGGATGCCTGGTATGTGTCGGGCTACGAGCCACTGCTGGGGGCGAACGGCGAGCGGATCGGCATGCTCTATGTGGGCTTTCTCGAGTGGCCCATCATCCGCACCTATCTCACCAATCTGGTGGAGCTGGGCTCCGGCGTGGTGCTGCTGTTGCTGCTCTCCGGCCTGCTGGTCTATCGCGGCGCACGGGATCTGTTCACCCCCATCGAGCGGATGCACAAGGTGGTGCGGCAGGTGCAGGCGGGTCAACCGGCCCGCATCGGCCCGCTGGCCCTCGACCCTGATCACGAGCTGGCCCAGCTTGGTCGCCAGTTCGACGCCATGCTGGACCGGCAGGAGGCGCACCAGCAGCAGATGGCTCGCAGCGCCGACGAACTGGAGCAGAAGGTGGCCGAGCGCACCCAGAGCCTCAAGCTCAAGACCGCCGAGCTGGAAGATCATATCCATATGCTGACCGAGGCGCGCCAGCAGCTGCTGATCAGCGAGAAGCTGGCGGCCCTGGGCGAGCTGTCGGCCGGGGTGGCTCACGAGATCAACAACCCCTTGGCGGTGATCCTCGGCAATGTGGAGCTGATGAAGCTGGAGCTGGGGGCGGCGGCCGAGCCGGTCAGTGAGGAGCTGGCGCTGGTGCTGGCCCAGATCGAGCGCATTCGCGCCATCACCCGCAGCCTGCTGCAATACTCCCGCCCCGGCGATTACGAGACGGCGCCTGTGTGGCAGCACCTCAATCCCATCATCGAGGAGAGCCTGACCCTGGTGCGCTCCGCCCTGCGCCAACAGCAGGTGGAGCTGGTGGCCGATCTCAGGGCGCTGCAGCCCATCGAGGCGGATCGCCAGCAGTTGTTGCAGGTGCTGATAAACCTCTTGGTCAACGCCAGCCACGCGTTGGGGGAGCAGGGGGAGATCCGGGTCGAGAGCCGCGACTGGTTCGATGAACTGGGTCAGCTGCGCGGGGCCGAGGTGCGGGTGATCGATAACGGCAGCGGCATCGAGGCGGCGATTATCGACAAGATCTTCGACCCCTTCTTCACCACCCGCGCCACCGGCACCGGGCTGGGGCTGGCCCTGAGCCACCGCATCATCAGTCGCTGGGGCGGAGAGCTGCTGGTGGACTCCACCCCGGGGCAGGGGAGCTGCTTTACCGTGCGGCTGCGCAGCCACGCCCTGCTGCCCAGCGGCAGCGAGCCCGCGCAACTGGAAGGGTGGCGTATCGCGCTCAATGCCGAGGGGCGTGAGACAGGCGATTGATCTTGTTATAAAAAGGTCCGTTATAAAAACAGCCCGTCAACATGGTTGGCGGGCTGTTTTGTCAGTGGGGTAAAGCTAATTTACTGCGGGCTCCACACCAGCTTGCCGCTCTGGGTCAGGTCATAGCCGCCGAGGCGGGCCGCCAGCTCGCGCCCCTCGGGGGATTGCAGCCAGCCGATCAGCTGTTGCAGCAGGGTGCGAAAGAAGACCCCCTGCGGCATCACCAGATCGAAGCACTCCTGCGACAGTGGCATAAAGCCGAGGCCAAACTCGGTGGCGGTGCTCTGGGCGCCGGGCCCGACATCGGCATCGCCACGGCTGATGGCGGCGGCCAGCTCCCGCTCGCTGTTGACCTGCACAGTGCTCTCCAGTCGGGTCAGCGACTCCCCTTGGGTTTGCAGCCACTCCTGCAGGGCGCGCTGGCTGCCAGCTCCCTCCTGACGCATGGCCCAGCGCCAGTCGAGCGCCTCTTTCGCCTCCTTGGGTTGCAGCCCCTGCCGCAATACCAGCCCCTGCACCCGGCGAAATCCATGAACGATCACCCATTGGCGGTGGCCCTGATACTGCTGCACCAGCGCCGGATGGCGCAGGTGAGCCTCTTCGGCCTGCCCCCAGTGGATGGCGCACAGATCCACATGGCCGCGCGCCAGCATCGCCAGCCCCTGCCTTGTGCCGCAGGGGGTGTAGCCCACCAGCGCCTGGGTGCCGAGCTGCTGGGCCAGCCGGCTGCTGGCGTAGTGCAGCAACACGTCGTCTGAGCCCGCCAGCAGCAGCCGGTCGTTCATCACCCCCTCGTGACAGCTGCCGAGCAGCCAGCGATCGAGCAGGGAGCGCGGAAACAGCCACTTGCCGGTCGCCTTGGTGGCGGGGATGCGCGCCTCGTTGGCGAGCTGGTAGACCTTCTTCTCGTTGAGATCGAGATACTCGGCCACCTGCTTCACGTTCATAAATTCATTCATGGCTTGCGCTTGACCCCTTGAGTGGAGTGGTCGAGATACTCAACTATCTGTTTGGCACTCATCAACTCGTTCATGGCTTGCGCTTGATCCCTTGGCTGGCCTTATCGAGATACTCAACTATCTGTTTGGCACTCATCAACTCGCTCATGGCTTACTCTCGCTGACCGCGACCAGAGGGGCTGCTGGCCAGCACCGGCGGCTTTTCGTCCAGCTCCAGATGCTGCTGGCCGGTAAAGAGCTCGAAGTGGCGCCCCTTGGCGCGGGCAATCATGGTGATGCCGAGCTGGCGGGCGAGATCCAGCCCCATCTGGGTGACGCCGGAGCGCGACAGCAGTACCGGAATGCCCATCTGTGCCACCTTGATCACCATCTCCGAGGTGAGCCGCCCGGTGGTGTAGAAGATCTTGTCGTGGCCACCCTCGCCGCGCATCCAGAGCTCGCCGGCCAGGGTATCCACCGCGTTGTGGCGTCCCACATCCTCGACAAAGGAGAGGATTTCGCTGCCGCGACAGATGGCACAGCCATGCACGGCACCCGCCATCTTGTAGGTTTCGTTATGGGCCGACAGGGCTTTCAGCAGGGCATAGAGGGTGCTCTGTTTCAGCGTGGGCGCTGCCAGCACGACTCCTTCCAGCTTCTTCATCACGCTGCCATACATGGTGCCCTGACCGCAGCCGGAGGTGACCGTCTTCTTCTCCAGCGACTGGTCGAGATCGGCGGCCTGCTGGCTGCTCACCACGGCGGCGGCTTCGCTTTCCCAGTCGACGATCACCGATTCTATGGCCGCAATATCCTCGATAAAGCCCTGATTCTTCAGATAGCCCAACACCAGCGCCTCGGGGCGGGCCCCCAGGGTCATCAGAGTCACTATCTCCTTCCAGTTGAGGTAGACCGTCAGTGGCCGCTCACAGGCGATTTGGCGGGTTTGCATCGTGCCCTGTTCATCCATCACTTCGACGGCCATGGTGAGCTGGGCGGCAGCATTGCTTTTGATAAAGGTCGGTGTCATGGGCCCCTCGCGACCGGTTGCCGGGATCTAAGGGGAAGGATATAGCAAGTTTTGTTCCAGATTTCAGTGAGGGCAATAATGTCTGTTATAACTGCGTAAATCTAGAGGATTAATTGCTCTGATTAATCAGATAGATAAACTTATTTCGACAAAGTTAAATAAATTCATAATTATAAGGATGAAACTTTTTAAGCCATTATTTAGGGGTGTGAATTGAATTTTTGCTTAACAGTTACCGATATTGATTGGTCAATAACTAAAGATGTATTATCTATTGTCGGTACAGTTGGCGCCATTGTAATAGGATCTTTAGGGCTATTTACTTGGAGGCGGCAACTTAGGGGAACAAGTGAATATGAGTTAGCTAAAAAGGCTATATTGAAAACCTACGAAGTTCAACAGGCGCTTCAGTTTGTTAGAAACCCTATGCTTTATTTAAGCAAGGAGGAAGTAGAAGCTGGTCGTAGACTTGAGGAAGAACAAAGGATTTATAATGAGAGAATGGCCCATCTATATGATAAGTGGGCTGAATTGCAAACCATTCGTCTTGAGGCGAAAGTTATTTGGCATGATGGGGCTCATAAAGTTTTTGATGAGCTCCACCAGCGAATAGGGGATATGCGAGGTGCTATTTGGTTACATTTCTGGATGAAGGGGGCTTATGCTGGGCCTGGAGCTACAGTAGACAATAATCTGGAGCGAAGAATGGAAAATGATAAGACGGTTTATTATATTTCAGATGATGATGAGTTTAGCTTGACAATAACGAGGTCGGTAAGTCGCATAGAGGAGTTTTTTGGACCAAAAGTCCGTAGCAAATGAATTTTTATTACATGGGGTAACGAAGTAAAACCCAAAATTTACCCAGAAAAAATCATCAAGGCAATAATCGGATAATTCGACGTTATTCAATTATTGCCATTCCTTCTGGTCAGGCACTGGTTACACAGATCTAGTTATCATCCCCCCAATCAGCCACCAAACCGGCCTTGGCCCCACTCTTGCTATGTCTTATCCCATTGATGGCCGTGGCCGCCATGAATCTCCTGCTGTGATCCGCCCCGAACGGGGTGGATCACTGGGGAGGGCGGCCCGGAAGAGACCTTCTGATGGGAGCCGTGACAGTGCAAGACACAACCAATATTCTCTCCCCGCAGCGCTGGCTGCAGCTGGAGTTAAAGGCCATCGACAGCCAGGTTGGCCGCTGGCAGAGCCGCCGTTTCGAGATAGCGGTGCTCCATCCCGCCGAACCCGAGGCTGCAGGCGCCTTGCCCCTCACCCTGTTTCGCGACGAGCGGGGGGATTATCGCTTCAACCTGAGCTCCGGCTCGCCTCGCCTCTTTGTGACCGGAAGCCGCGTGGACAATGGCTTTGTGGCCGATGGCCTCACCCTGAGCCAGACCGTGGCGGCCGCTTATATGGATGGCGAGCGACAGGTGCTTTCCTGCCCGCTGCCTGAGGCGCTGCAAGCCTGGGTCGAGGCCTTTATCGGCCGCCACGGCGAGCTGCTGGAGGCCCGCCGCAAGGGCAAGAAGGGCAAGGGGCGGGCGCAGGATCAGCTCGGTGTCGATAGCCAGGATCAAGCCAGCTGCGGCGCCGTCAAGGCCACCGGCCCTGATGGTCGTGAGCGTGGCAGCGACGCCGGAAACAGCGTCCATGAGTGAGTTCCTCAAGCGCTGGCACTCTCGCAAGAGTGAGGCGCGCAAGCATCAGGTATTGCAGCTGAGGGAAGAGGTCATCCCCGAGGCGGTTGCCACGCCAATCGAAGGCAGTGGTGAGAGTGAAATGTCAGATACTACGCTGGATAGCCGCGTAGTCAGCACTGACAATGGGGGCTGTGAACCCGATGCTGCCGAGGGTCTCCTGTATGAGGTGTCAGAGGGAAAACCGGCTATCGGTTACGCTGATTCGCAGCCGGCCAGCCCAGCCCAGCCGGGTAAATCTGCGCTGCCTGACAAAGAGGCGCTGCGCGCCATGTTTCGCACTCACCAGCCGGACGGGCTGGATGACTACACCCAGGATTTCAGCCAGCCCGAGCTATTGCCGGCGGCCCTGACGGCGGGGCTGCGCAACTGGCTGGTGGAGGCGGTGACGGCGCCCGAGGCCGAGTCCGGCTGCGCACTGTCGCCATCAGATCAGGCATCACCCGAGCAGGCCATTGCCGACCAGCCAGCCGCTGCCCCCTCTTTTTCTTCTCCCGCCTCCCAGCGGAGTGAACCGCCCGCCACCTTGCCAGCCCCGGATCCACAAGCCCACACCAAGGATCGGGACATTTTGGTTGATGAGGGTGGACAAAATGTCCCAACCAAGGGTGGGGGAATGGAGTGTCTGGGATCCTGACTCCCTGCCAGTCACTATTTTTCCGGGGGAGTTGGCTCGGCTCTTGCTCCTCCACAAGACCAACAAGCGATCCATCCCATGAGGTGGACCGCACAGGAGTGCATGTGAGCATCGAACAACATTACTCAAACCTGACCCCCGATGGGGGAGTAGCGGGGCGCAATGAGCGAGCCCGCGCCGACGCCTTGCGCCACACGGTCAAGACCGACAACCTGATCCCGGCTACCGTCTCCTACCAGAGCCAGGGGCGCCTGCTGCTGGTCGGCCCGGAAGATCGCATTCGCCGCGCCGCCAGCCTGCTGCCCGCCGGGGTGAAGCCCACCCTGCTGGTGACCGAAGCGGTGCATGATGCCGAAGCGGCAGATCTCGAAGCCGTCTTCGACGCCACCGCATCCCTCAATGCCCTGACCCTGCGCGAGCCGAGCCTCAAAGGCTATCTGGGTCAGTATCAGCTCACCGGCCTGAACGGGCAGGGGGAGCGGGTTGATCTGGCGAGGCTTTGTTTTCCACAACAGGGTTTCCCGCAGCAGGCTGCGGCAGCTGTCAGTGAACTGCCAGGGGAGCCACGCTTCGATCTGGTGGCCGATCTGGGCCGCGTCCCGCTGTTTGCGCTGGAGCGCCCGCCGGTGGGCTATCTGCATCTCATTGATGACGATGGGCTGGCCGAACGGCTTGCAGAACTTTGCGCGCTGACCGGTATCTTCGACAAGCCACGCTATTTTCGTCTCGACCCCGAGGCCTGCGCCTTTACCGCCCGCGGCGTGCCCGGTTGCAGCCGTTGCCTCGATGTTTGCCCGACCGATGCCCTCAAGCCCATCAATGGTCGCATCCAGATCGATCCCCATCTCTGTCAGGGTTTTGGTAGCTGTGCCTCCGCCTGTCCGACCGGTGCGATTGCCTATCATCAGCCCGATGCCAACACCAGCGGCGACTATCTGTTCCGTCTGCTCAAGCACTACCGGGAGGCGGGGGGCGACGCGCCGCAGTTGCTGATTGCCGGTGAAAGTGAGCGCGAGTGGGTGGAGGCCGAACTCACCCGTTTGCCCACCAACTGGCTGCCGGTCTGGGTGGAGGAGATCGCGAGCTTAGGCATCGAGAGCTGGTTCGCCGCCCTCGCCTATGGCGCCAGCGCGGTGCGCATTGCGCTGGGTGACGATGCTCCCGAAAGCGTGCGGGCGCTTGTGGGGCGGGAATTGGCGAGCGCCGCTGTGCTCTTGGCGGGCGCGGGTCTTGCTGCCGATCGCATCGCCCTGTTTAACCCGGATGCCGAACAAGATAAGCCGATCTCCTGTGAACCAGCCCTTGCCCTGCTGGACAAGCCGCTCAAAGGGGACAAACGGGAGAACCTGTTTGCCGCCTTTGATGCGCTCTGGCAGGCCAACAATGGCGGCCGCGAGCCGCTGGCGGTGCCCCACGGCGCCCCTTACGGCAGCGTCGAGCTCAAAGACGCTGACTGCACCCTCTGCATGGGCTGCGTGGCGGTCTGCCCGAGCCGCGCCCTGCATGCGGTGGGCCATACGCCGGGCCTCAACTTTATCGAGCAGGACTGCATCCAGTGCGGCATGTGCGAAAAGGCGTGCCCCGAGCAGGCCATCGTGCTGGCTCCCCGCTTGCAGCCGGTGCCCGAGGCGCGCCGCGCCGTGCAGAGCCTCAAAGCCGAAGAGGCGGCCTGCTGCATTCGCTGCGCCAAGCCGTTCGCGCCGGCCTCGATGATCCGCCGCATCCAGCAAAAACTGGCCGGCCACTCCCACTTTCAAAACGAGGCCGCCCAGCGGCTGCTGATGTGCGAGGACTGCCGGGTCAAGGATGTGTTTGCGGCGCTGGCGGCGGATCCCGTCTCCCAGCTCAAGGTGTGAGGGGCCAGTGATGACTGAACAACATAACGAAAAGGCTGGCGAACTGACCATGACTGAACTGGAACAGAGCAGCGCCGATCTCTACGCCCTGCTGGCGAGCCTCTGGCGCGCCGCCCCCCGAGGCGAACAGCTCGCTTGGCTGCAAGGCCTGCAGGCCATGCCCGGCCCCTTTGCCAGAGGGCTGGGGCTGGTGCAACTGGCGGCCAGCAGCCACCACGAGAATGAGCTTGCCGAGGAGTATCAGGATCTCTTTATCGGGCTGGGGCGCGGGGAGATCGTGCCGTTTGCCTCCTGGTATCTCACCGGCTCCCTGATGGAGCTGCCGCTGGCGGTGCTGCGCGCCGACCTGCAGTCGCTCGGTTTCGAGCGCCAGAGCGGGGTGTGCGAGCCGGAAGATCACCTGGCCGCCCTCTGCGAGGTGATGGCGGTATTGATTGCCGAGCAGCACCCCGAGCGCAACCGCTTCTATGAACGGCATCTGGCCCCCTGGGTGCTCGCCTGCTGCCGCGATCAGCAACAGGCGAAGGGTGGCAGCTTCTACCGGGCGGTCGGGGCGCTTGCCGAAGACTTTTTCAAACTGGAGCAGGATCTGCGCCTGCCCTTTGGTACCCCTGTGGTGACGCTGCCATGACGCGGCACCCACACACTCATAGCGAAGCCGGCACAGTGCGGTTGGCCATAACAAAAACAGAGGTCACAGAAAGATGAGCGATGAAAAGCTGAAAGACCCGTCCCGACGCAATCTGATCAAGGGGGTGGGCGTGGTCGCCACCATAGGCGTGCTGGCCGGTGCCACCGGCCGGGTGGTGGGCAAGGAGGTGCTGACCCACGACACCGAGCCTGACAAGGGCTATCGGGAGACCCCCCACGTTCACGACTTTTATCGCACCCTGCGCGGCACCGACTGAGCCGGCTCAGTGAAGGAGACCTTATGAAACTGACAAAACGAGCCGAGCCGGTCAATGCGAGCGAGCAAGGCAATGCGGCCGCTCGCGGCCAGGGGCTGACCCGCCGCGCCTTTATGGTCAACTCCGGTCTGGTGGCCGGTGGCGCCGTGGCTGCCGGTTGGCTGGCCCCCGCCATGATGCAGCGGGCCGAGGCCAAAACCGTGGCGGCCGGGGTGCCGGTCGAGGTGAAGCGCACCATCTGCTCCCACTGCTCGGTGGGCTGCGGCGTCTATGCCGAGGTGCAAAACGGCGTCTGGACCGGTCAGGAGCCGGCTTTCGATCACCCCTTCAACCTTGGCGGTCACTGCGCCAAAGGGGCGGCCCTGCGCGAGCATGGTCACGGCGAGCGTCGCCTCAAGTACCCGATGAAGCTGGTGGGCGGCAAGTGGCAGCGTCTGAGCTGGGAGCAGGCCATCGAAGAGGTGGGCAACGAGGTGCTGCGCCTTCGCAAGGAGTCTGGCCCCGACAGCGTCTACTGGCTCGGCTCCGCCAAGCACTCCAACGAGCAGGCCTACCTGTTTCGCAAGATGGCGTCCCTGTGGGGCACCAACAACGTGGATCACCAGGCGCGCATCTGCCACTCCACCACGGTCGCCGGGGTCGCCAACACCTGGGGCTACGGCGCCATGACCAACAGCCTGAACGACATGCACAACAGCAAGTCGATCATGTTCATCGGCTCCAACCCGGCAGAGGCCCACCCGGTCGCCATGCAGCACATCCTGCTGGCGAAAGAGCGCAACGGCTGCAAGATCCTGGTGGTCGACCCGCGTCGTACCCGCACCGCCGCTAAGGCGGACATGTACCTCTCCCTGCGTCCGGGCACCGACGTCGCCTTTATCTGGGGCATGCTCTGGCACATCTTCAAAAACGGCTGGGAAGACAAGGAGTTCATCCGCACCCGCGTCTACGGCATGGACGAGGTGCAAAAAGAGGTGGCGCGCTGGACCCCGGCCGAAGTGGAGCGGGTGACCGGCCTCAACGAACAGCAGGTCCATGGCGCCGCCAAACTGCTGGCCGACAACCGCCCCGGCTGCGTGGTCTGGTGCATGGGCGGCACCCAGCACACCACCGGCAACAACAACACCCGCGCTTACTGCATCCTCGAACTGGCCCTCGGCAACGTGGGCAAGAGCGGGGCGGGCACCAACATCTTCCGTGGTCACGACAACGTGCAGGGCGCCACCGACTTTGGTGTCACCTCCGACTCCCTGCCCGGTTACTACGGGCTGGAAGAGGGCTCCTGGAAGCACTGGGCCCGGGTGTGGGACGTCGATTACGAGTGGATCAAGGCACGCTTTGACAACAAGGCCTACAACGGCAAGCTGCCGATGAACAACAACGGCATTCCGGTCTCCCGCTGGGTGGATGGGGTGCTGGAGAATGCCGATCTCATCGAGCAGGGCTCCAACATCCGCGCCATGTTCTACTGGGGCCATGCGGTCAACTCCCAGACCCGCGGCCCCGAGATGAAGAAGGCGATGCAAAAGCTCGACATGATGGTGATTGTCGACCCGTATCCCACCGTTGCCTCGGTGATGAACGATCGTACCGATGGCGTCTACCTGCTGCCGGCCACCACCCAGTTCGAGACCTATGGTTCCGTCACCGCCACCAACCGCTCCATGCAGTGGCGCGACAAGGTGATCGAACCCCTGTTCGAATCCAGGGTCGACCACGAGATCATGTATCTGTTGAGCAAGAAGCTCGGCTTTGCCGATGAGCTGTTCAAGCACATCAAGGTAGAGAACAACCAGCCACTGCTGGAAGACATCACCCGCGAATATAACCGCGGCATGTGGAGCGTGGGCTACACAGGCCAGAGCCCGGAGCGGCTCAAGGCGCACCAGCAGAACTGGCACACCTTCCACAAGACCAACCTCAAGGCCGAAGGCGGCCCGGTCAGCGGCGAAGTGTACGGTCTGCCCTGGCCCTGCTGGGGCACCCCTGAGATGAAACACCCCGGCAGCCACATCCTCTACGACACCAGCATTCCGGTGTCGGAAGGGGGCGGTGGTTTCCGCGCCCGTTTCGGCATCGAGTATCAGGGTGTCTCACTGCTTGCCGAAGACTCCTGGCCGAAAGGGAGCGAGGTGGAGGATGGCTATCCCGAGATCACTGCCGAGTTGATGAAGCAGCTCGGCTGGTGGGATGAGCTGACCGAGGCCGAGAAGAAGGAGGCCGAGGGCAAGAACTGGAAGACAGATCTCTCTGGCGGCATCCAGCGGGTCGCCATCAAGCACGGCTTCGTGCCTTACGGCAACGCCAAGGCGCGCTGCGTGGTGTGGACCTTCCCGGATCAGGTGCCCAAGCACCGCGAGCCGCTCTACACCCCGCGTCGGGATCTGCTGGCGGACTACGCCACCTGGCCTGATTCGAAGAGCCTGTGGCGCCTGCCGACCCAGTATGCCTCCGTGCAGGAGAAGGACGTCAGCAAGGAGTTCCCCATCATCCTCACCTCCGGCCGTCTGGTGGAATACGAGGGGGGCGGTGACGAGACCCGCTCCAACCCCTGGCTGGCCGAGCTGCAACAGGAGATGTTCGTCGAGATGAACCCGGCGGATGCCAACGACGTCGGCGTGCGCGACGGTCAGGATGTGTGGGTCGAGGGGCCGGAAGGGGGTCGGGTCAAGGTGAAGGCGCTGGTGACTCCACGGGTCAAACCTGGGCTCGCCTTTATGCCGTTCCACTTCGGCGGTCACTTCGAGGGCCAGGATCTGCGATCCAAATATCCGGAAGGGTCAGACCCCTATGTGCTGGGGGAGTCGGTCAACATAGTCACCACCTATGGTTATGACCCGGTCACCCAGATGCAGGAGACCAAGGTCACCCTGTGCCGTTTTCGCCAAGTAGGAGCCTGATCTCATGGCCAGAATGAAATTCATGTGTGACACCAAGCGCTGCATCGAGTGCAACGGCTGTGTGACGGCGTGCAAGAACGAGAACGATGATGCCCTCGAGTGGGGCATCCAGCGCCGCCGGGTGGTGACCCTCAACGACGGCCTGCCGGGTGAGACCTCCATCTCGGTCGCCTGCATGCACTGCACCGACGCCCCCTGCATGGCGGTCTGCCCGGCCGACTGCTTCTATCACACCGACGACGGCATAGTGCTGCACAACAAGGATCTCTGCATCGGTTGCGGCTACTGCCTGTTCGCCTGTCCGTTCGGGGCGCCCCAGTTCCCGAAGACCGCCGCCTTCGGCGATCGGGGCAAGATGGACAAGTGCACCTTCTGCGCCGGTGGCCCGGAAGAGGATCACAGCGAGGCGGAGCGCCAGAAGTACGGTGCCAACCGCATCGCCGAGGGCAAGCTGCCCATGTGTGCCGAGCTCTGCTCCACCAAGGCGCTGCTGGCGGGGGACGCACAGGTGATCTCCGATATCTTCCGCGAGCGGGTCGCCTATCGCGGTGCCAAGGAGGCGGGCTGGGGCAGCGGTGAAGAGCTGTTCCATGACGCCAGCAAGGCGGGCAAGGGAGGGGCGGCATGAAAACCTGGCTAATGGCCCTGTTTGCCGCCCTGCTGCTGGTGAGCTCCGCCAGCTTCGCCGACGCCGAGAAGGAGGCGGTCGGCTTTGCCGGCGCCGACTACTGGCGGGCGGTGAAGGATGGGCAGGAGGGGGTGACCAGCTCCCGCTCGCCGGAGCACGGGGTGCTGATCTCGGTGCCGGGCCAGCTCTGGTTCGAGGTGAAGACCAAGTGGGTGTCGCCGCTCGGTGCCATCGCCATCTTTGGATCCCTGGCCATGTGTGGCTTGATGTACTGGGCGGTGGGGCCGACCAGGCTCTCCAAGCCGCGTACCGGGCGCAAGCTCAAGCGTTGGAGCCGGCTGGATCGGGCGCTGCACTGGACCACGGCGGGCATGTTTCTGACCCTGTCCGGGTCTGGGCTGGCCATCATCTACGGCAAGCACTTCATCAAGCCGGTGGTGAGTATGGGGGTATGGGAGAACTGGATCTGGTTCGCCAAGCTGTTCCACAACTACGTGGGCCCGCTCTTTTTCCTCTGCCTGCTCGGCGTGCTCATCAAGTGGTTTCGCCACAATATCGTCAACATGGTGGACGTGCGCTGGTTCATGAAGGCGGGCGGCATGCTGGGGCCCCACAAGGGGAGTCACCCCTCGGCGGGCTTCTCCAACGGCGGTGAGAAGGCCATCTTCTGGCTGCTCATCTGGTTTGGCGGCATCGTGGTGGCGACCGGGCTGTTTCTGGACTTCCCCATCTTCGGCCAGCTGCGCCGTCAGATGGAGTGGGCCAGCTTCATCCACATCGTCGGGGCGCTCATTCTCATCTGCGGCTTCATCTTCCATATCTACATGGGCCTGTTCCAGCTGGAAGGGGCGCTGGAGGGGATGATCGGTGGCGAGGTGGACGAGACCTGGGCCAAGGAGCACCACGACCTCTGGTATGAAGAGGTGAAGCACAAGCTGGATGACCCCAAGGCGGGCAAGCCCGGCTGAGCGTCGTGGGGTTGGTAGAAGGGGCGCTGATGCGCCCCTTTCTATTGCTGTTCCTTGATCGCTTCGTCGGCGTCAGCCTCATTACAGGGGCGGTTGCAGAGGGAGCCGGATCTGGTATGCCAGCCCTTTGCCGGGGGGGCTGGTGACGGTCAGCTGGCCGTGCAGATTGTTCTCCACCAGGTTGTGGATGCGACAGGCGCTCAGTCCACAGTGGCTGGCATCGCCGCGCAGGGTAGTGAAGAAAGGCTCGAACAGGTGGGGCAACTGCTCGGCCGTCATGCCGGGGCCCGAGTCCTGATAGGTCAGCAGCAGATCGTTGTCGCTTTGTACTAGGTTCAGGCTGAAGCTGTGCTGTCCCGGCCCCTTGAAGGCGTGCTCCATGCTGTTCTTGATGAGTTCTTGCACCAGATCGAGAAACAGGTGCTCTGGGGCGGTCAGGATCACCTCCTCGCCGCTGACATCCGCGTTGACCCGGGCGATGAGAAACTCGGGCGAGAAGGCCTGCAACAGTTTTTGCAGGCTTTTCTGTACCGCGAAGGGATGGGCAGGCAGCTCGTGCTGATCCCGGGTCAGCTCCTTGAAGCGGCTGATCAGCAGGGCGACCCGGCGCAGGCTGGATTCGACCAGCTCGGTGCCTTCCTTGATGTCGGTGAGCTGCTGGTGGAGCAGACGCTGGCCCAGCATGCCGTTTTGCACCGCATTTGCCAGCAGATCGCCAGCGCCGTGGATCAGGCTGGAGGCCGTGATGCCGATGCCGACCGGGGTATTGATCTCGTGGGCAATCCCGGCCGTGAGCTGGAACAGGCTCTGGTAGAGCTGTACCTTGGCCTGCTGACGGCTCAGCTCCTTGAGCCGCAACTGGTTTTGCACCCGGGCCAGCACCTCGAGCTGGTGAAACGGTTTGGAGACATAGTCGCAGCCACCCGCCTGAAAAGCCTGCTCGAGGGCACTGATCTCATTGTTGGCACTGATGAAGAGAACGGGCAGGCACCACTGGCCCGGCAACTGCTTGATACGGCGGCAGGCTTCATAGCCATTCATTATCGGCATGTTGATGTCCATCAGTACCAGCGCGGGAGGAAACCGGGTGGCGGCATCCAGCGCCTGCTGGCCATCGGTCGCCTCACGCACCTGATAACCCGCCTCTTCCAGCAGGCAGCGCAATATGTAGCGGTTGGACGCCATGTCATCGACGATCAGGATATCACTCATAGTATTGCTTCCCGGAATAGAGGGGAGATGCCACCCTGCGGTGGGCTTGATATAAAGCATAGTTGCCCGCCATATTCATTGCGTTAACAACCCCTTGGCATCGTCAAATCGGATAGCTTTTTATGCAGGGGTGAGCAACAGTAAAAGCCGTTTCGTTCATTAAAGAGGAGAGCAGAGAAATGAAGAGATCATTGTTGGCAGCCGTCTGTTCATTTGGTCTGTTGGGGGGGATGGCAGTCGGGGTTGCGCAGGCGGCCGATGGCATCAAGACCCAGCAGGTGCAGTTCAAGAAAGGGGAGTCCGGCGCCACCATCAAGAGTGCGATCCAGGGACGTGAGACGCTGGACTACACGCTGACCGCCAACAAGGGTCAGACCATGGCGGTGATCCTGACGGGCAAATCGAGCACCTATTTCAATATCCTGCCGCCGGGCAGCACGGGAGAGGCGATATTTATCGGTTCCAACGAGGGCAACAGCTTCCAGGCAAGCCTGCCGGCCAAGGGCACCTATACCATTCGGGTCTACCAAATGGGTGCGGCCGAAACCAGCAAGGCCAAGAATGCCTTCAAGCTGGAGGTGGGTGTCAGCGGTTGAGTTTGATGTGGGCGGGAGAATGAAGACTCGGTGGCTACGGCCGCCGTGTTCGTTTCAGGCTGCCGCCCGGCTCTAGGCACGGTCTGATCACGTTTTTGGCCGCAGGGTATGCCCAAGCTCACAAAACTAAACAACCAAACGTCATATGATTGATTTCATTATGAGTCTTGCTCTCCTGCCGAACGGCAATTTCACGTAAATCAAAGAGAACGACTATGGCTACCGGACAATATCTGCTGTGGAAAGATGCACAGGGACAGGATTTTCGCCCCGTTGCACTGACTGGCACCGATCTGCTCAACGATCGCAACCTCAACAAGGGCACCGCCTTCACCGAACAGGAGCGCGCCGACTTCGAGCTCGACGGCCTGTTGCCTCCGCAAGTTCAGACCTTTAAGGCCCAGCTGGAGCGGGTCTATCAGGGTTTCCTGAGCGCCTGCAGCGACATCGAGAAGTATCAGAACCTGCGGGCATTGCAGGATCGCAACGAAACCCTGTTTTATGCCCTGCTGTCGCGTCACGTGGAGGAGATGACCCCCATCATCTATACCCCGACCGTCGGCAAGGCGTGCCAGGAGTTCAGCCATCGCTACCAGAAGGCGCGTGGCCTCTATATCACCCCGAAAAACGTCGAGGACATGGGGTCTCTGGCCCGTCAGCTGGACGCAAAATCGGTGCGCATCATAGTCGTGACCGACAGCCAGGGCATCCTGGGGATAGGTGACCAGGGGGTGGGCGGCATGGGGATCCCCATCGGCAAGCTCTCCCTCTATACCCTGGCGGCCGGCATTCATCCCGCCTGCTGCCTGCCCATCGCGCTGGATGTGGGCACCGACAATCAGGCCCTGCTGGATGACCCCATGTATCTGGGTCAGCCTCACAAGCGCATCCGTGGCAAGGAGTATGACGACTTCATCGACAAGTTCGTGGCCGGGGTCAAGCGCCACTTCCCGAACGCCGTGCTGCAGTGGGAAGACTTCAGCAAGTCCAACGCCTTCAACAATCTTTCCCGCTACCAGCAGGCGCTGCCCTCCTTCAACGATGACATTCAGGGCACGGGGGCCGTGGTACTGGCCGGCATCATAGGGGCGGTCAAGGTCAAGGGGGAGACACTAGGTCAGCAGAACTACCTGGTCTATGGTGCCGGTGCCGGCGGGGTGGGGGTCGCGGATCAGATCTGCGCGGGCATGATCCGCGAGGGGCTGGATCCGCAGGCGGCCCGCGATCGCATCTATATCCTGGATACCCAGGGGCTGGTGTGTGACAACCGCGAGGGGCTCGACGAGTACAAGCGCCGTTACGCCAAACCGGGTCTGCTGCTGGCGGGCTGGGATACCGAAGTGCCCGGCAGGGCCAACCTGACCGACGTGCTGCGCCATGTGCCCATCACTGTGCTGCTCGGCACCAGCGGCTCCGGCGGCGCCTTCAAGGAGGAGCACGTGCAGCTGATGCAAAAGCACTGTGCCCGCCCCATGGTGTTCCCGCTCTCCAACCCGACCGCCAACTGCGAAGCGCTGCCGGAAGACATCTACCGCTGGAGTCAGGGCAAGGCCATCGTCGCCACCGGCAGCCCGTTCAAGGACGTGCACTATGAGGGCAAGGATTACCGCATCGGCCAGGGCAACAACGTCTTCATCTTCCCGGGGGTGGGGCTGGCGGCCATCGTCAGCCAGTTGAGCGAAATCAGCCCGGATATCTTCACCACGGCCGCCTTTGCGCTGGCCGAATGCGTGAACGAGGTGGATCTGGCACAAGGCTCCGTCTATCCGCGCATTCGCGAGCTGCGCAACATCTCGGTACACGTGGCGACCGCCGTGCTCAAAGACATAGTGCGCAAGGATCCGTCCCACCCGCTGATCGGGCAGGATCTGCAGCAGCATATCCTGAGCCACATGTGGGAGCCGCTCTACCTGCCTTATCGTCGGGTATGACGGCTGAACGCGTGAGATGAAAAGGGGGTGGCCGTCGGGCCACCTCCTTTTTCGTTTGGCCCCATCCGTGGCGGCCGCATCAGGTTGTAGCCTTGGTCATTCCGGGTTAAGTCGCGGTGCAGGCATCAGGTTGGGGCTCAACACATCAGCCCAGCTGAAAAGCGTGTCAATAAAGTCCACCAGAAAAACGATTGGCGTCCGCCATAAAAGTGCGTAAAATCGCATACTCGATGCTTGTAGCAACGAATCCCGCCTAAAAAGCCAGTTTCATGCCCTCCCCAAGCAGTAAAAGGTAACGAATGACGCCAAATGGCCCATTTCACGCCTTGAAAGCGTCTTGTGATAACTGAAAAGTGTCAAATATCCCTGTCAGTTATCAAAAAATTAAGGACATCCATGTTTTCCTTAGTCAAGCAAAGTGTCGCCGGGCTGCAAATCCTGTTTGTCGCCTTCGGTGCCATGGTTCTGGTGCCCCTGCTCACCGGACTGAACCCCTCCATGGCCCTGCTTGGCGCTGGTGTGGGAACCCTGCTGTTCCAGCTCTGCACTCGCCGCCAGGTCCCGATTTTCCTCGGTTCCAGCTTTGCCTTCATCGCCCCCATCATCTACGCCACCCAGACCTGGGGACTGCCGTCCACCATGTTTGGCCTGTTTGCCGCCGGTTTCATGTACTTCATCTTGGCCGCACTGATTCGTGTGCGGGGCATGGGCTTTGTGCACAAGTTGCTGCCGCCCGTGGTGATTGGCCCTGTGATCATGGTGATCGGCCTGTCGGTCGCTCAGGTTGCCTGCAATATGGCGATGGGCCGTGCCGGTGGTGAGCAGGTGGTGCCCGCGGGGACTGCGCTGACGCTGGCCGGTATTTCGCTGGCGGTGACTCTGATTGCGGCCGTGTTCTGCAAGGGCTGGATCAAGCTGATCCCCATACTGTGCGGTGTCATCGCCGGTTATGTTTCTGCCGTGCTGATGGGTCAGGTGAACTTTGACGGTCTGGTCAACACCCCCTGGCTGGCGCTGCCTCACTTCGAAACGCCGGAGATTAACTGGGCCGCGGCGCTGTTCATGCTGCCGGTGGCTATAGCCCCCTGTATCGAACACATTGGCGGCGTGCTCGCCATCGGTGGTGTGACCGGGCAGGACTACACCAAGAACCCGGGTCTGCACCGTACCCTGGCCGGTGACGGCATTGGCGTCTGCTTTGCCGGTTTCATCGGTGGCCCACCCGTGACCACCTACGCCGAAGTAACCGGCGCCGTGATGATTACCCGCAACTTCAACCCTGTCACCATGACCTGGGCAGCCGTGTTCGCCATCATTCTGGCCTTCTTCGGCAAGTTCAACGCCCTGCTCACCTCCATCCCCATGCCGGTGATGGGCGGCATCATGCTGCTGCTGTTCGGATCCATCGCCGCCATCGGTCTCAAGACGCTGGTGGAGTCCAAGGTGGATCTGGGGCTGGCCCGCAACATCGCCATCGTGGCCGTGACCCTGACGGTCGGCGTCGGCGCGCTGGAGATGAAGATAGGTGACTTCGCTCTGGCCGGTGTCGGTCTGGCATCGGTTGCCGCCATACTGCTGAACCTGATCCTGCCTGCCAGCTCCGAAGAGGGAGTCATGGAGAGCGCCAAGGACTAAGCAAAAGGTTGCTGTCAGTCAAGCAGTGAGGCCACCCCCGGGTGGCCTCACTCATTTCGACCGGTTTCTCGGCATCACTCGGGCAAGGCCAGCACTCGCACCCACATGGCCCCGTCGCCCACCGGATGGCGCGCGAGCAGCGTCAGCTCGCCGCTGCCCGGCTCTATGCGGTGCACGGCGAGCTGGTGGGAGGCTTGCCCGGCCGCCAGCAGATAGCGGCCGCTGTGATCGATGGCAAAGCCGCGCGGCATGGTCTCGGTCGGGAAGTGGGCCAACGGGGTCAGGCTGCCATCCCGCGCCGCTATGCCAAACAGGGTCAGCAGGCTGCTGGCCCGTTCGCAGCTGTAGAGAAAACGGCCATCCGGCATGACATGCAGATCCGCCCCCCAGCGCTCTCCCTGATACCCCGCAGGCAGCATGTCCAGACTCTGTTGCAGATGGATATGGCCATCGGCCAGCCTGTGGTAGCGGTTGATGGTGCAATCTAGCTCGTTCAGGCAGTAGATATCGCCATTGACGGGGTGCAGCGCCAGGTGCCTTGGCCCGGCGCCGCTGGCAGTATGCAGGTCCCCCAGCGGATGGGGCGTCAGCCGCCCCTCGTCGTTCAGGGTGAAGCGGCGGATGGCATCTTCCGTGAGGCAGGCAACCAGCGCCTCCTGCCTGCCCTGCTCGTCCGCCAGCAGGGTGACCGAGTGAGCCGTCATCAGCGGATCTATGAGCTGGTGCGGGGCCTGCACCAGACCAGCGGCATCGATGGGGGAGACGGTGACATGGTTGAAGGCGTAGGAAGCCGCCAGCAGGAAGCGGCCGTCGG
Organism: Aeromonas enterica; assembly: GCF_054052465.1. Lineage (NCBI taxonomy): Bacteria > Pseudomonadati > Pseudomonadota > Gammaproteobacteria > Aeromonadales > Aeromonadaceae > Aeromonas > Aeromonas enterica. The sequence continues at coordinate 235,457 of NZ_JBSTYL010000004.1, forward strand.
CCGTGATGGCGGTGTGGGAGGCACTGCCCGCCAGCGGCGCCGAGCCCTGTTCGCTGAGCCAGCCATCCATGCCAATCCGGTAGCTGATGACCGCAAAATCGGGCCGCACGGCGGCATGAAGCCAACATCCATCCGGGCTTGTCACCAGCGGTTGTACCTGACCCGGCGTGCTCACCCGCTGCAAGAGCTGCATTTCTCCCGTGTCGGCCAGGGCAAACACATGGATCTGCTGACTGCCTGGGCTGGCGACATAAACAACTTGCTGCATTGTGCTCTCCTTATGCTCTGGGGCTTATCATCGGATGATTTCTGCGAACCAGGCAAGTTGTTGTGCCGGTTGGCGTCATGATTGGCCAGGCCCTGCCTTTGTCGAGATGCAGATTATTTTTCCAGGCTCAGCAGGTAGTTGCGCAGGTTGACGTCGCGATTGGCCAGCCCCAGCTTGATGCGCACACTGTTGCGATGATTCTCCACCGTTTTGCGCGCAACATTGAGCGCGCTGGCGATCTCCTGGCTGGACATGCCGCTACGAATGAATTCAGCCACCTGCATCTCCGAGGGGGTCAGTACTTCCAACAGGCGTTGGTTGCCATCATCCTGCAGGCTCTTCTCCATGCTGGTGCGGATAAGTTCCAGGCACATCCTGAGGGCAGGATCTTGAATTTGGGTCAGCTTTCGCTCCACATTGCACTCCTCAACTGATGACACCCTATTGTTTCATCAATATTGGGTGCCTTGGGGCGCTTGCAAGTCATCTTTCGTGTCCGCAAAAAAACAGGCCCCATAATGGGACCTGTGTATTGCAACCGGAGTCAGTATCAGCCTGGCTCACTGTCTTTTGCGGGTGGCAGGCTCTTGCTGGGCTCGACCTTCTGCTCCTCGCCCTGCATGTTCTTGATATGAACTATATAAACGATAAATTCAATTGTTTTTAAAGGGTTTTTTCTTTTTGGTATGGCTTTGGGGTCACGCTTAGGGCCACACATTCAACACTTGATGTTTCATTAGCAAGCGACATTAGGAACCGAAACCGCCAAAGCTGCCCTCTAAAATGGACAATATTGCCCTTCGTTTCTTCACCAGAGAAAAGTGGTCACTTGTCGCCTGTTGGAATCTGTTGAAGTGACCGAGTGCCAGACAAATTTGGTTTACGCTTGTTCCAGTTGAGCAGGTATAAATCCTTGCTCGCGTAGCGACTGGATAACTCCGCGCAACAGGTAGTTATTGGCAAAGCAGATCACGTACTGCCGAGCACCTTCTTGCACAGGCTGCAGCATCTTTTGTTCAAGTAGTTTGTTGATTTGGTAGGTTCTCTGAGCTGGCTTGGCTAGCTCAGGTATTGCCTTTGCTAAGTCACCAGCTTTGATTAACCCTTGTTGCGAGCAGGCGAGTCGTAGGATCTTAAATTCAACATCGGTCAAGAGACCGCGCTTCTTAGAATAGGCTAGTGCTGGCAACAACACATGTTCTTGCAAGTACGCATACCGGGTTAACTGATCCACCTTTTTCAATTCAGCCAAGATCCCATCCAGGACGTAAATACACCATGTTTCTCGCCCTTCCGCCGTGCCCTCATCTGCTGCGGACAGCATTTTGTAATAGCGGTTACGATCATTGCAAAAGACAGCTGTTGGGTTTAGTACCCGTCCGCCATCTTTGACGTTGAAGCCATATTTGATCAGCAAGGCGTAGGTCAAGAGGCGCACTGTCCTGCCGTTTCCATTCGTGAATGGGTGAATCCAGCCGAATCTGTGGTGCGCCAGCGCGACCTTCATCAGGTCATACTTCTGTGAGTCCTCCCTATTGATGAAGTTGACCAAATCAGACATGTAGCCGGGGACTTGAATATGCTCAGGGGGCAAGTGAGTTGATTGAGCGATACGAACGCCCTCTTGACGGTATGATCCCGGAGTGCGATCACCCTCACGTTCAAGTGATGACACGGCAAGCGTGTGTAACTCTCGGATGAGGTGCTCTGTAAAAGGCACCCCAGGTTCCACCACCTCATCGATATACGCCATGGCGTGCTCAATGTTGGAAATCTCTCTCAGGTGGTCCGTACCCTGAATTTCACCATCAACCCGGCTTTCGACATAATCGGCCAAGGTAGTGTGGTTACCTTCAATGCGAGCAGAGCCCAAGCTCTCCAGCAGATGAAAAATCCCCTTCAATTGGAAGAACAACGGAGCTGGGGTATCGCCTGCCAGTTGTAGTCTTCGCAGGTGCTCAAGCTCCGTGAGCACATCAACCAATGGGGAGTCGAATGAAGGGTTCAACAACTCAAGGTCATGATGGATAAATCGAGGTGCGTTTGACATACATTTCAAATCCAGTGAGCGCGACAAATCAAAAAATAACACATAACCCATTGAGGTGGTTATATTAAGATAACTTTCATTACATTAAAATTTTCATCATCACCTTGACGAACAAGTCAAAATTTACCTTCGTGACATATCAAAAAATCCCATTCAGGCTATGTCGCCCCCACACCCCGACATGTACCTATCCACTGTTGCTACTTGGCCCTTTAGACCACCATAGGTATCTGACACATGCAAAGAGTGCGGTCTCTACGACACCACACAGAATGCAGTTCCCCCAAGCCACTAACATCTAACCCTCAAAACAGATAAAACCATGCCCAAAATCGTGGCTTTAGCCTCGTTTTGCCCGAACGCTCTCCAGCCACCAGATCGGCGTGACGGAAAGTGAAAGATTTTGAAGGATTCTGAAGGATTAATTCGCCCCCATTACCCCTGACTCCCATCAGTGCTGGCGCGGTTTCAGCCCGATCTGTTAGGTGAAGGGTTATCCACACACAAAGCGCGTGCAGGCGGGCGGGGGCTTCTGCTCGCGCTGGGTGCTGGCGGTGATCGGCAGACGGCACCTCAACTCAGGTCAATTACAGATCGACTCCGAAGAAGCTTTATGTGTTTTTGGACAGCTGAGCTCTATCTGTGCGCCTTCAAGTCATTCTGCTCGCAGTAAAAAAGCCCAGCCAAATGGCCGGGCTTTCAGATTTGGATTATCGGTATGGTTACACTCAGTTGATATCAGACAAGCTGGCCAGAACCGATCTCTTGTTAGCCCGCTCATGCTCTTTAATTTTGTCGACCATCATCTGGGCCAGTCGTGACTCATCCATCCCTGATGTAGCTGTTACATTCAGCTGATAGAACGGTTGGCTGTTGATGGTTTTACTCGCCTTTGGGGCTAGCTTTGGTGTTTCAACGATACGAGTTCGATTACCAGTCCCATAGGTGTATGCAGACGAGTATGCAGGCACACCAAAGTTACCATTTGGATACCCCAAGGCATCTGCGGCCGGAAGCTTAAATGTTGGAATTTTTTTGGTTTCCAGGACACCCAGAGATTGGAGTAGCCACTCTATTCCTTTCAGGAAAGCCTTGAGAGGGGTAAGGGCGAAATTAAATGCCTCACCAAGTATGCGGCCAACAAACTCACCAGCATTCCCAAAACCCTGCAGGACTTCTTTGGAAAACTTGATTGGAGCAAGTAGGTCACCGAACCAACCCGTTAGGGCTTTCACACTGCCGCTAATCCCATCAACCAAAGGAGAGAACGGCTTTAAAGCTTCAAATACAGGGGACAACCCAACCAAGATCCCTTTCCAGAGCCCATTAAAAAATGAACTGATTGGCTCCCATAGTTTGACAATAGTAATTCCCAATGCAGCTAGCCCAGCTAGTGGAGCCAAGATCGCACTGATAGCCCCAAGCATCCCGCCCAAGGTGACCCCCAGCACCCCGAAAGTCAGTTTCATGATCGCCATTGGACCAAGCAAAGTGGCCAGAACCAGTGATAGCCCACCAAGAGCAGCAGTAACCAGAGAGGTTATCGCAGCAATTCGCATCAGGGTGTTGGACAGTTCAGGATTACGCTTTGACCAGTTACCAAGTCGCTCTGACAGGTTGCCAATCCATTCGATGATAGCTTTGATTTCCGGGCTAATCGCTTCCCCAAAATTGACCATGGCGTTGGTGAAGGTGCCGGTGGCAGCATCCCAGAGGTTACCCATTGTTCCTAGCTGGGCGTTGACCCTCTCTTGCAATGAGGCTTGTGCTTCCATCTTGGCGATGGTTTCGTTATATCCCGCCAAGCCTTTGGTCATCATCAGTGTGAGCACCTGCTGGGTTTCACTGTCGTCACCCCACACCTGATTGAACACGGCCAGCCGCTTCTGTTCGCTCAACTTATTGAGCTTGCCAAGCTGGGCGAACATCTTATCCAGCCCGCCAAAATTGCCTTTACCATCGGTGAAGTCGAGTTTGATGCCATTGCCTTCCAGCAGGTCGTTGGCCTTATCCATATTCTTGGCATTCATGCTGCGTTGAAATGCCTTGCGATAGGCGTTGCCTGCTTTTTCACCACCCATGCTCGCCTGGTCAGCCATGACCAGCAGCGGACTAAGTGCCTTGGCGGCATCAAGACCGTCTTTCTTTATCAAGTTCAGGATCGGCGACAAGCTGGCATAGGCCGCCTCTTGGTTGCCGATATCCATCCCCAGGTAGTTTGCCCTCTGGATTACATCCATCAGGCCCATCATGTCCTTTTCGGTTGTTCTGGTGGCATCTTGCAGCTTTGAGGCTGATTGCGCTGCCTGGTCATATGGCATTTTGAGCTGCACACCCAGATAGGCTGTTGCTTCTCCCAAGCCGCCAAGGATGGCCTTGGTAGTCATACCCTGCTTGCTCAGGGTGTTCATCATGTTCTGGAAATCAGCTGTGGTACCCGGCAGCTTATTGCCTAGCTGGGTCGCCAGATTGCTGATCGCTTGAAAGTCTTTATTTACCACTCCGCCTTTGCCCATCATGGTGACTTTGAGATCGACGGCAGCTGTTTCAGCCTTGGCAAACTCGATCACCGGCTTAATGGTGGTCAGGCTCATGGCTGTTCCAGTGGCAAGCGCAGCAGCGCCATGTCCTGCCAGCTGGCCGCGCAGCTCCTGGGTCTGGCGGTAGCTGGCCTTAACTTGATTTAGGCGCTTTTGCTGGTCAGCCAGTTGGCCCAGTTTGGCGCGCTGTTGGTCAAGCTGGCCGTTGGCGGCGGCCAGATCGGTCTTGAGGCGGCGCTGGTGCTCGCCGAGCTGCTTGGTGTTGATGCCAGCCTCGCCCATGGCTCGTTTCAAACTGCCGTGGCTGGCAACCATTTCACGCTCTTGCTGGGAGAGGTCGCGCACCTTCTGCTTGGCCTGTTCCATGGCGCGGGTCATGGCCTTGGTGGGCTGTTCTACTTGGGCGAGCTGTTGGGCCATCTGCTGAGCGTCGCGCTGGGCCTGGGTGAGCTGGGCGCGGGTGGCGCCAATCTGGCGGCCCAGGGTGCGATAGCCTTCAATCTGGCCGCTTTGGGTTTCCAGCTCTTTGATGCGCTTTTTCGCGTCGACAAGGTCTTTGGCGGTCAGGCGGCTCTGGCCGCTAACAGCTTTGAGGGGGGCGGTGAGCTTGTCGACCGCCCCTAGCAGGATTTGAAGTTTGAGAGAGCTCATTGTTCTTACCCATTGATTTAACTGTTGGTTTTTAACAAGGGGTAGCCACGATTTGGAATGCCCCTTGCTCTGTAATGGTTATGGGGACAATCACAACTAACTTAGCTGTTTAGATCTGTTCAGCATTGCCTCCGGCGACCAATTATCACGGCTTGCCTGGACCGCAGATTTAGGCTCTTTCGCTTTCTGCAGGCGCAAAGCCTGTTTTGCACGAGCACTTCTTTTGGCTGACGGGCTGCCTACCAAATCAAGACGGATCAGATTGCTCGGAGGAATACGCTTAATCTCTTCCATGACCACCGGGTCCAGTTCCGGGTCAGTATCTCTCCAGATTGGTTCAAGCAACTCAGCCACCAATGACTTCACCATATCGAGCGGAAGGATTTCTGCTGGCTCTATATCGCTCAAGCCGGGGGGAACGACTAAAGAGTTGGTGTCATCTTTCAAGAATGAACCGATGGCCGCCTTCTGTCTGCCTCTGGACACTAATCTGGCCAGCATTGGCAAGAGTGGAGTCAGGGCCCCGCGGGCTTCATCCAAGTCGCTGGCGATCAATTCATCCAGATAGGTTCCAGCAAGGCCGGAACGCTGCTTAAGATGCTGGCGCCACAGTTCCTGCCCTGAACAGGAACGCACAAACTCACCTTCCTCCAACTCTTCGGCAACGACCTCCATGTCTGCCAACTCACTCTCAAGTGACGAGATATGGACAGACAGTTGGCGGTACTCTTTCCCGGCGGTTTTCCCCTCGGCAATCGCTGTTCGCCGGAGCTCACGCCCCCGTTGGATCTCCTGCTTGATCTCGTCAATACGCGGGCCACTGATGCAGGTCAACAGCCGCTGCTCGCCCTCATGCCACGCCATATATTCATGGTGAGCTTGTTTGGCTGCCTGCACTAAATCTGTGATGTTATTCATTTTCTGTCTCCAAATCGGGTTGAATAATCAGCAATCTGTTTCGGTAAGGTGCTTCAGGTCCGTAGTTAGGCGATCCACATTTTCGGCAGTGAAGTTCATCACGCCTGGCTGGCCAGTGGATAAATACCCCAGCTGCTGCGACAGGCTGAGCAGCACCTGTTCATCACGTGGGTGAAGGTGACTCTTCACCAGTTCGCTGGCATTGGCGGCATATTTGCGTAGCTCGCTTTCGGTCATGCCGTCCAGGTTATCCAGCAACATGGCCTCTTGTTGCTGGGTCAAAGTAGGCATTGCGGCAAAAATACGGCCGCAAATTGCGCCGTGGTTAAGCTGTTTAGTCATGGTTTTTTCTCCAGTGTGTGAGGGTGTTCTTGATGAGGGTTTGAGCAGTGCGATTGGGCGTCTGGCGCTGGATATTCCGACCAGCAGAGCTCAACACCACTTGCCCGTAGGCGTGGTCGGTGAGGTAGTGCCAAGGGTCTAACCTGGCTTCGGCTTGAGCCGGCAGCGCGGCCTTCACGAGCTCATGGCGCAAGATCTCGAGTAGTATCCTTGCCTGTTCGGGATGAAGTGGGCCTGCCATGTGCAACACGCCACACACTGCCTGACAAATCGTTAACCAGGTAGAACCGGGCTGGAAGATCCCGCCCCAGTTGGGTGTTGTGGCCAGCGGCATGATCAGACGGCACTCTCGGCGTGGGCCGCTTCCAGCTTGGCCAGATCGATCCCGTGCTGTTTCAAGGCGGGCTCAACCTCGGCCCGAATGAAGCGATAACGGCCATTTCGGCCCAGACGGATCGGGCGTGGTAACTCGCCCCGTTCGACCATGCGGTCAATCGTGTCGTAGCGACAGCCGATCAACACGGTCAGGCGCTTACGCGCAATGAACACTTGATTGGTCATCATGCTCTCCTGCTGTTGGTTACTTTATGGAGGTTGCAACGGTTTACGCAGGGAGACGAGCCACCGCCATTGTGTAATGACGTTACACAATGGCGGTTATGACTGTCTCCGCTATGAGAGATGATGCGGCGGTTTCAAGCGAAATGTGAGCAGCGGCCAGTGTATCCAGGGCGGACACACTGGTGGAGTTGGATATTTCAGCTGGACTGAGGGGAATTACCCCTTAATGGCTATCGGTAATCAGGTCGTTACGGATGAAGGTCGAGCCCAAGTGCTTGGTTAACTTTGTTGGCTTTTTTAACTGCCTTTGCAACCGGGTAGAGGGCTTGCTGGATCTCTGTGGCGAGCGGGCGCAGTTCCGCCAACGCTGCAATCGCGGCATCTGCTTCGACCTTGGGTTCTATTGCCTTGGGGTCGCGAAGGATCGCCGTAAATGCGGCAAGGATGGGGGACAAAATCTCTCTCATTCGACCCTCCATGGCGGTGACGGCCTGCTTGGCCCAGCGTTCGGCCCGTATTGCCATTGCCTCCGCCTGCTCGGCCTGCAGCAAAGAAGCGTCTATGCGTGCCTGAGCCTTGCAGTTGACTTCCTTTACTCTCTCGGCAGCCTCAGCCAACCGGAGCGCAGTTGCGGCTTCCTGGGTGGCCAGTTCGGCCAGCCGACTCTCTGCGGCCTCAATCTCAGAGGTTCGCAGGATCACCGCCTCCAGTAAGTCCTGACGCTGATCGGCCATGTGTCGAGCACCATACAGTGCAGCAGCCTTCGTCGCGGCCAGTAGCTGCTCCTCGGTGTAGAGCGGAGCGCCCCGCCCCAACAACCCGGTTCGGTGCTCAACCTCTTGCATGGCGATGATCTGGTTGATTTTCCCCATGGTTGGCCCTTTCGGCTTCGTTGCACTAATGAGCGCAGCATGGGCAGACAAAGCACGCTGCTCCGCGTTCCACACTTCCCTCGGTAGTCGCCGCCGACGCGGGCCGATTCTGGCAAGCCCAAAGTCCGCGGACACAATGTGGATCTCGTCCTGCCAAGCTCTCATGGCCTGATTGAACGCGAGACGTTGCAGACCCTTTCGCTCCCCTCGAGCAGCTGAGGCCCGCGCCGCCGCAACCCCAGGATGTACAGCACCGAATGATTCGCCTGGCTGCGGTACCAGGTAAAAGTGGATGTGCCGATGCGGCTCATCAACATGCTCGACTACCGATTTCAGCCTGTCGCCATGCTTTGTTTTCAGATACCCAATCATGGCGTCACGATACCTTGGCCAGAGCTCATCGGGCAGGTTCTCCGGGACACTGACCACGCCAGCCCCTAAACACAGTCCGTCAATCCTCAGCTTACGCCCTCGCGGGTCAACGGCCTGCTCCGCCCATGCCATGGCCTGCTGCACTGCCTCCGATGGCATAACCCCAAACCGTAGGATCGGCGGATTAGGCTCTTTCACATGTGGATGAGCACCGGGTTTACGCTCAGCCTCATCCGCTATCTGCTGGGCTGACAGTACCCGCCCCGTCTTTGTCTTCCCGCCTTGTCGTGCATACCCGTCAATGTGTGCAAACTGACATCCCGCCATACCTGATCTGCCTCCCCCTGCTTGCTCTCATTCCACGCTACCCCAAAAGCGAAAATGAGTGGGCGAAAACTTACGCATAGTGACCGACTTTGCTTATGCGCTTGAGTCCTTCGTCCTCTTCGGCATAAGCGTCGGCCCTGCGGGGCGCGGGCGCGGCTGGCAACACCAGCATGGGAGGGAAACTGCGAGCCCTAAACACGGCCAGCCAGAGAAAGAATTTGACACAAAGCATCGCTTTTTGCTATTCGCGCACGCACACATGCATGTGTGATGTAAAAACGATGGGAACAGTGGGAACATGGGAACATTACCCGCTAACCCTTGCCACTACTGGGTTTCTCTGTTCCCACAATCGCTGGAAGGTGTGGGAACAAAGGGAACAGGGGTTGGGAACATTTCCGACTTGTTCCCACTGTTCCCACTGTTCCCAATCTGTTCCCACGAAATTCCGTGAGTGTGGGAACATTAGTATCACTTGCTGGATAAGGCTTTGAAGGTCATTTATCTATCTTGTTCCCACTGTTCCCATACTTTTATTAAATTCACCCCTGCGGGCGCACATGCGCGAATAGCATGAGCAGCCACAAAAAGTAAAGGGCCGCACGATGGCGACCCCTTGCTTTCTTCTGGCTGGCTACTCGTCTTCCGGCCCATCGGCCTCATCGGCTAGCACTCTCTCGGTCAGCATGTAGATCCAGACCGTTGCGCCGCCATCCCGCAGGCGGATCTTGCGCTGGGCTCGTTTGCCATCATTCGAGGGCAACAGATAGCCCGCCTCCAAACAAAGCTGGGCCACCCGCTTGGGATCCCGACCTCGGGTGATCTCATTCCAACCGGGAGGCAGCACGATAAAGCTCACGCCATCGGCTTCCTTCTTGCGATAGCCGACCATATTGGCCGGACGGTGGTTGGGGTCGAACCAGTCGGCAAAGCGGCTGTGCTGATGCGCCACAACAAAACCGCGCACCTGCTCCAGGGTGGCCTTGTCTTCCTTGTTTCCCAGGTGCCCCCGTTCATCCAGCCACGCCTTGAGGCATATCCGCACGGCGCTGGTCGCTTCACCCTGTGGCCAACCGGTGATCCCCAGTTCAGTGGCAAGCTCACCCGCTGCGGCCACTATGGCAAAGCGATTGATAGCCCGCCCAACCTGATTACCGGCCCCCGCGGGTGTCAGCTCGACCGCCAGACGCTTGATCTCCGCCTTCAGGCGTTCCTTGTGTGCGTCTAGCCCTGTTGCCAAGGTCTCGATGTAGGCACGAAATGCGGTGCCGTATTCGCGCTTACAGGCCTCGTTGAGGGCATCGGCAAAGGCTCGCCCATCTGGTTGGTTGTGCAGCACCTCAAACGCACCGTGCTTACCGGTACTGCTCGGGATCTGGATGGTCCGCACCTCCATCCCGGCTTGGGTACGCTTACCCGCTTCGGCGGCGTGATCTTCTAGGGATAGTTCACCCGTGGAGAGGAACAGCAACCGCCACGCCTTGCGCTCTTTTAGCTCACCATCCTGCTTGCTGCGGCCCTTGCCTTGGCCATTCGCTAGCATGTAGGCCACCTGTCCGGCCTCACGCCCATCCAACTCGCCCAGTTCATCCAGGCACAACAAGGCATCGTTACGCCGACTGGCGATCCCCTCGATGGCGTTGCCAGTCGCCCGCCAGGTGTGACAGTAGCGATCGGGCTGGCCATAGATGCTGGCGGCGGCCTTCATGATGGTGGACTTGCCATCGGTACTCTCGCCCTTGAGGTGGAAACCGCCACCTTCCTGCCCCACCAGTGACAACAGGGGGGCGGCGAAGGCCAGCGACAAGGCGAAGCACAGGCGGGAGTTACCCACGGCCATAGCAGCGATCTGGCGCTGCCAGTCGGCCAGCTCCCCCGAGCTGGTGAAGTCGCTGCTCAGGTAGCCGGCCGATTGCAGGATCACCTGCTCAGCATCTGGCCCGATGCCCCCACCCGGCAGCACATACGCTTTGCCGTACCAGCCGGTACGCTCGACACAGGTCACCCGCCGCTCGGGTTGGCTCATCATCAGATAGACCGCCAACTTGTCGAGCTTCTTGAGGTTCACAAAGGGTAAGCCGCCATTGAGTAAGGACGCCAGCGCCTCCTGGCCACCACGGTGGACCAACATGCTGACCGGCATCGCCCATTGCCGGGTACGGCCAGCCCGATCCTGCCACTCCAGCAAGCGCCCTTGGCCATACCCCGCCTCATCAGAAGTTTCGGCAACCACCCTAAGCTCAGGGGAAATCAGGGTTTCCTCCTGCCTGCCGTTCTGCCCCGAGCCCACCCATTCATGCACGTAGAGCATACCATCCCTGATCTCATAGCCCTCTGGCAGTTCCTCACCATCAATTGGTTGATCCTGCTCGCCTTGCACATCTGGCACAGAATGCAATGGGATCACTTCGGCTCGCGGCCCTTCCTTCTGGCTGGCGCCTTGCTGCTGGATCTGTTCAATCTGGCTCATGATGGCTCTCTTGGTCTCTTCAAGCCCATGGGCCTGGTGGTAGTCGTTCCAGTCGCCTGCAGTGGGCGGTAGTGCTACCACAGCCCCCACTGCAGCAGCGGCTTGCTCGGCCTTGGTCTTGCCCGGGTTGCCCGTCTTGGTGGCATCGTTGTCGGCGGCAAGCCATAACCGGCACGGTTGCAAGGGGCCGTCCATCCCCCTCACCACCTGAGCGATGGCCAGCAAGTTACCCGCATCCATGGCGCAGTAGACTGTCGCACCGGTCGCCAGATTCACTGATAGCCCGGTGGCATAGCCCTCGCAAATCGCCACCAGGGCACTACCCGGGATCCGGTGGCAGGCAGCCTGCTTCTGGCCACCGGCAAGGTAGTGCCTCACCCCGTCATGGCGGATCAGCTGTACGTTCACCAGTTCGCCGGTCTCGCTGTAGAGCGGCACCACCAGGGAGCCAGCGGGGAACGCCTCTTCCCCCACCCGGATCAGGGAGCTATTCAACAGCCCACCGGGCCAGCTCAAGCGCTTGTGTGACAGATAAGGGGATTGGCCAGGCTTGCAGTCGCGCAGGATATCTGCAGCGCGTCTGGCGGCTTTCTGGCGCTTAATCTGCTGCTGTTGTTGCTCTACATCAGCCTGCGCGCGCTGTTGCTGCTGCAATTGCTCTCGATCTGCTTCTGATATGGCAACATGGGAAATGCCAAGCACCCCCGCCACCAGTTCCGCAGCATCCTTCGGCAACTTACCGGTGACACGGCGGATCAGATCCAGCCCGTCACCCGCACCACACTGGCTACAAATCCAGGTACCGCGCCCGCCCTTGTCATCGAGCCGAAAGCGGTCTTTCCCACCACAAGCCGGACAAGGTCCATGCTGCTTACGTGGCGGTACCGTCACACCCAGATTGGCCAGCAGTTCGGGCCAGTGGCCACAGGCCGCGGCGGCCACGTCAGAAACGAATGTTGCCTGGCTCATGTATCACCCCCCACCAGAACGGTCACCAGCTCATTGAAAGCGCGTTCATCCAACCCAGCCTTCAGCTGGCGGGCCTGTTTGGCTGTAACGGCCCCCGCCATACCGCTGGTGCTGGCAATGAACTCATCGCGCTGCCGACGGCTGGCAAAGGCGCTCAGGCTGCCCGCTTGTGAGCGTTTGCCTGTCTTGGGGTTGGCTGGGCCCATGAATGTGGGTTGTTGGGCCGCTGGAGCCCATGCGTAATAGGTCATACACCCTCTCTGAGCTTGGCCAGCTCGACAGCCTCAAACTCCGCAATGACTGGGGCGAGCAACACACTGATCACACACGGCTCGATATGGGACTGATTTCCATTGAGCACCTTGAGTAGGACGGAGGCATAACGATTGATCCGTTCAGCAGGTTCCTCCAGCGGTGTCCCGGCACAGCACGCCTCCAATTCATCAAGTTGGGTCTGCAATGGATGCAACAGGTCGGAGAGCTCCAAATAGAGCATCCTCTCGGTATTGGACTCACAGATGCAGCTCAAAGCAGAAGCGAGCATTGCAGACTGCTCAAACAGAGCTTCAGCTTGGATAACCTGGCGAGTTCGAATGGTGCGTTTCATACTGCGGCCCCCTTGCTCGGGGTACGGGACAAAAACACCAAGGGCAGGCCAGGCAGATGGGCACGGGCCTCGTCTTCGGAGTATGCAGTGGTCGACACAGTGCGAATGCGGGGTAGCTCGGCCACACGGCAACCATGCGCAGCAAGCAAAAAAGTAAATATTTTGGATGTAGCAAGAGTGGGGATAGTAGCCATGATGGCAGCCTCTGAGTTCGATAGGTATTCACTACCGACCAGAGTTTCCACACTCATGGCGGTAGCCCGAGCGGGGGTGGAAATACCGGCGAACCCAGAGGAAACCGGCCAGCCCGAAAGCTGCCCCGCCCGAGCCACCATTACACAGCAGACCCCGCCGACCAGATAGGCCAACAGAGCCCCGAGCAAAGGGGATCGAGTGCCAACAAAAAACCACGCAAGCGCGTGGGTTGGCGCTGAGTTCAATTCCGGGTTTCCACGCCCGGCAACGGATTTTGCCGTTGCGCTAGATACATTATCGTATTGAACCATATCAGACAAGTGACATTGCGCATCTTGCTTCGTCTTGGTGCGTAAGCGGGCACCTTGGCGCAGCCCATGGGCTTTGATAGAGTACGTAAGCTTGCTCGCGGGTGATGGGTATTGTTGAGCCAGCGAAGTGGAAGGGGGAGCTGGGTGGGCTCCCCCTTTTATTTTGTGTTCGCGTAAGCGGTGGGCCACGCATGAATTCAATACCGATCCCCCCGTAGGAATACTGGGCGGCATGACTATTTCATAATGCATAATTACCTCAGCATTAATTATAAAAATCCAACTGCTAATTTTTAAATAAAGACACCCGTCAGCTAAAAACTGATGCGATGATTTTAATTTAATCTGTGACAGTGGGGTGAGCGATTTTCTACTTCAAGTATCAGTGCCTGGGTTAATAGCAGATGGTATTAGAATACTGATTGGTTAATTTTTTTAAATATACCCTGCCAGCACAGTACGATTATCGTTCTTTCATCCGTTGCAATAGCCAATCATTCACTTCGCTTTCCACCCAAGCCACAGCTTTAGGGCCAATAGTGATGGGCTTAGGAAAATCCCCCGTTTTCATTTTTAAATAAATAGTGGGTTTCGACATACACACTCTAGCCGTGACATCACGGATTCTGAGTAATCGGATGTTTTCAATACTCATCGTTTCACCTCATTGAATGAAATTAAAAAATATTGTCAGCGCGGCCTTGGTTTAACTCAAGTGATGCGCAGCTTACGCTGAGTAGCACCTCTATTTTTAACGTCTTAACGCTACGTTTGATAAAACGATACTACCCAAAACCAGCCAAGGCAACGTCGAATATTTTTAATAAATTGTTTTTTTAAAGTACGAGTGAATATGTAGTTTTGAGCGGCGCAACAGTGCGCAAGGTGACGCGGTATTGCGCAGAATTTAGCGCCATTTAATTAATTTATGCATAGTAAGTGAATTAAAAAAAATCGCTCAAGCGCGTTTTTTTAAATGTGCAATGTACTGTGACGTGAACCGATGGAGGGGGAGGGGCCATGGTCAGCCCACTCCTGCATATGCGTTTGGTGTTATGGTGTGGGAAGCAAGCTCTCAATCAAGGTAGCCCAAAGCTCTAGGGCCTCTTTTCGTTCTTCAAAGAATTGATAGTGGTTGTAGGTAGCAACTATCCCCTGAGACTTTAGGCTGTGATTTAGGCACATTTCAGCCACCTCCTGCTTAACCCCCAATTCTGCGAGGTGGGTGCGGGCTGTATGGCGTAGAGAATGCACGTTAAGTTTCTCAATACCCTCAACCTGTTGCCGGAGTTTCTTAATAGCCCCATTCAGGGTGTTTTGTGCCATGTGAGGGGTTAATTGCTGGCTGATAGCGGGAAAAACATAATCACTACCGCAGCCCAGATACTTAGCTTCCTTGAGCCATGTCACTGCCAAGTTGGGTAGGGGGATCGTAATCCCTTTTTCCATCTTGGTACGTGCAGGCAGCGTCCAGGTCTGCGCGTCTAGGTCAAACTCACTCCAGGGGGCCTTCAGCAGCTCCATCTTACGGCCACCCAATAGCAGCAGCAGATAAAAGGCCAGTTCGCAGCTTCGACTAAAACTGCGGCATAGGGGGATTGCTGCCAGCACCTCAGCGAGTTTCTCACGGGTGAGGTAGAACTCTCGGCGGTGGATCTGGCCACCGGCATCGGCCCTGGTAAAGGCAACTGCGGGGTTACTCTCCACGATATGCAGCTTGACGGCGTAATTGAACAGACGTTTCAGCCAATCAAGAATGCTGTTGGCCATAGCAGGGCTTCCTCTATTCACGATGCCATGCAGGATCTCGTCAACATGGCTCGGCTTCACCTCACCGGGGCTCATTTTGCCGATGGCGGGGATGATATGGTTCTCGAACCGCTGCCGGACAGCCTTCGCATCCTTACGCTTACCCTCGACATGTCGGGTTAAGAAGTCATTAGTTAGCGCCGTCACAGTGAGACGGTTCTGTGCTGCAGCATGCTTGGCTTGCGCCTCACGTTTACGTTCCTGCCGAACATTGGCGACGTCTATCCCACGGGTAATGTCGGCCATCATGAGTTTTGTCTCGTCCAAAGCCTGCTTGAGCGACATAACGTCGACGTGGCCTAGCAACATCTTGCATTGCCTACCCGCAAAGCGATAACGCAGACGCCAGAACGGACGCTGGTACTTCTCTGGCCAGCAGAGGGCAAGGTTAGGGTAGACCGCCTGGTTATCGAACCGCTCTCCCTGTTCGCCCCTGCGCATGAGATCCTTGAAGGCTTTGTCAGCCTCTTTTCTCGTGGTGATCTTGCTCAATGGTGTGACCCTAAAAGTTTTTTTCAGACATAAAAAAGCGTGACCCCAGTGTAATTAGGGTCACGCTTAGGGTCACATCTTTTTTCGTTCAGATTGGTTTTTGGTGGTAATGGTTAGCGATAACTAACTGTTATTACGTTGATTTTTTACCATCCTGCGCCGGAGCTGCCATTTCAGAACCATCGTTCATGTTCTTGATATAGACATCCATCTGGTTGAAGGCGATCTCGATGCCGTTCTCGCGAAATAGCTGATCGATTTTGCGGTTCAGCTCGTCCACTGCCGGGTTGCGATCCCCCAGTTCGCTCACGAAGAAGCGCAGCTCGTGATCCAGCGTACTGGCTCCAAACGTGAGGAAGTAGACGATGGGCGACGGGTCTTTCAGCACGCGGCTGTTGTCGTCGGCGGCCTGCTTGAGCAGGGTGCGGGTCAGCTCCAGATCCGAGCCGTAAGCCACGCCCACTCGTACGATGACGCGGGTGACGGTATCGCTCAGCGACCAGTTGATCAGCCGTTCGGTCATCAGCTGCTGGTTGGGGATGATCACCTCTTTGCGGTCGAAGTCGGTCAGGGTGGTGGCGCGAATACGGATCCGGGAGACGGTACCTGAGAAGGAGCCGATGGTGACAGTGTCACCGATCCGCACCGGACGCTCGAACAGTATGATGATGCCGGAGACGAAGTTGGAGAGGATCTCCTTCATACCGAAACCGATACCGACCGACAGACCACCCGCGACCCACTGCAGCTTGTCCCACTGGACGCCCATCATGGAGAGGGCGGTCAGGGAGCCGAAACCGATCAGCACGTAGTTGAGCATGGTGGTGATGGCGTAGGCGGTACCTTGAGCCAGGTTCAGCTTGGAGAGCACCAGCACTTCCAGCAGACCGGGCAGGTTGCGCGCCAGCGACCAGGCGCCCCCGAGCAGCAGGAAACCGATCAGTACGTCGCTCAGGCTGATCGGGAAGAGCACGGCATTGGCGCCAGTCCCTTCACTGCGGTGCCACAGGACCATGCTGTCGAGGTAGGAGAAGACCGCTACCAGATCGGACCAGAGCCAATAGAAGGCGAGGCCAAAAATCAGCAGCAGGACGGTACGGGTCAGACGCAGGGATTGCTGGCTGACATCCTCCAGATCCATCGGTTGCTCTTCGATGGATTCACCACCTTCCGCATCTTCCACCGATCTGTGCTCACGTTTGGCAACCGCACGGCGGTAGGCCAGACGACGGGCGGCCAGTTCCAGGCCACGCAGGGCGGTGCGATAGACCAGACTCCAGATGATGATGAGGTAGAAGGATTCAATCAGCCGGCCGGTCAGTTTGAGCGCTGTGTAGTAGTAACCGAGCATCGCCAGCACGATCAGCGCGATAGGCGCCAGCGCCAGGGCGATGGCGACCAGCGACTTCTGCATGCTCGCCTCGCCCTTGATGCGGGCGCGGGAGATGGGGAACACCAGATAGGCGGCCAGTCCCAGCAGTGCCAGGGTCATGGCCTGGCCAATCACGTCGTTGCCGAGGGTGGAGGGTTCAACCACCGCCTTGGTCGCGAGCATGATGAGCGGCAGCAGCGGCAGCCACAGATAGCGCATGCTGGCTCGCTTGGCCTGCAGCTCCGCTTTCGGGATCCGGAAGTGGGACTCGGCGATGCCGCCCGGACGCATCACGGCCAGATAGACGCTGAATACCAGGTAACCGAGGGCGAGGTTGAGGGTGATCTGGAACGTCAGCTTGGGGCTGAGTAGACCGCAGTAGGTGAGCAGCAGGCCGCCAGCCAGAATGAACATGCTGCCTGGCAGGCGCTGCAGTACGGTATAGAGCAGGGCGCGCGGAGTGTGCCATTGGCTGTCATGGCGGAAGCGACCAAGATCTTTGGTGATCTTCTTCTCGCGCTCGATCAGGGCTGGGCGCTTCCATACCAGCAGACCGCCGATCAGCAGCAGTGGAAAGACGAGCAGGGAGATCCCCAGCAGTTCTTCACGCCAGCTTTTCCAGTCCGGTTTCAACACCCAGTCGGAGGCTTGCTTGTAAGCCTGTGCGGGCCAGCTGATGAACCACTTCATGTCGATGGGCTTGTTGCTGCTAACCCAGAAGATATGTTGCTGCAGGGTAAATTCGATGGCCGCGTAGATCCGTGCCAGTTGCTGTTGGGTCAGCTGCAGGCTGATGGCGTTGGTCAGCTGGCTGTCGAGCTGGCGGTTGAGCTGGTCCAGCAGATTGATACGGGTATCGAGCAGCTTGGCAAGGTTGACCTTGTCCTCTTCACTGACCGGCTCCTTGCTGCTGGCAATCAGATTGTCCAGATAGAGGTTTTTCTGGAACAGTTGGTCACGCTGCTGGCTCAATTCAAACTGGGCCAGGTGCAGGTCGGCGATCTGCTCTTCCAGATTCTTGACGGCGATAGTCGGCGCTGCTTCCAGTTGTTGGTAGAGCTGATAGAGGATGCGTGACAGCAGCAGATTGCCCTTGAGCATCTGCACCTGTTCGTTGAGGTTGCGTTCGGTCTGGGTGCCGCGCTCCAGCCAGCTCTTGGCTTGCAGGTTTTTTTGTACCAGCGAGTTGAGGTTGGTGGTAGCGCCGATGAGCTGTTGGCTGAGCTGGTGGTTGAGCTCCTGCTCTTTTTGTACCAGCGGGCTGTTTTCGGTGGCGACCAGCTCGCCGGTCTGTTCGGCGGTTTTTTCGGTGTCGCCCAGGCGTTTGGCGCTGCTCTGCGCTTGCAGCAGTTGCAGTTTCTGCTCCTCGTTGGCGAGGCGTGCACTCTGGAAGTCGCGATGCTTGACCGCCAGATCCTGCATGCTGGTACGGTTGTCCAGCTCCTTTTGCAGGTGAGTCAGTTGCAGATCCAGCAGAGCCAGCTCGGTATTGAGCTTCAGTTTCTCGGCATTGCTGACACTCTCGCCCATATTGAGGCGGCTGCGGATCTCCTGGCTGCGCTGGTAGGCTCGGCTCATGCTGGCCTGAGCCCGTTCCGGCAGGGTTTGCAGACTGGTGAGCTGGCTGCCAATGGTGCCGAGGGCTTCCTGGGCATCCTGCATGTTGGCCAGTACTTCCGGTTGACGGCTGTCGAGCTCCGCCAGGCTCATGCTGGCGTACTCGCTCTTGATCTGTTCGGCGCTCTTGCTTTGGGCCAGGGCATCGAGCTTGGCGCTGATCTCTTTGATCTCGGTTGGCAGATTGCGCAAGCGCTGAGCCTGGGCTTTGGCTTTCGCCTCTTCCTTGTCGATGCTATCGAGCAGGCTGAGGGTCTCGGTCAGGAACTTCTGGTCGGCCTGCTGGCTGACGGTGAGGGTTTCCGATTTGCCCAGACTATCCAGCGCACGTTGAACCGTGGCGCGGGAAGGGACATCTTGCGCCATGGCTTGCGGTGCGCAGAGGCTGATGAATAAGCAGAGCAGCGGCAACAGGGTGGCCGAGGCTCTTTTGAAGCGTGTTGAGAGCATAAAACTTCCGGGTTATTACGCGATATTTGGGACATTTCCCACATGGATTAAATCCGCGTGGATTCTAACACCGGGCTTGAACGGGAAGCAGGGGGAGCAGATAAAAAAAACGGCGCCCGCAGGCGCCGTTTCATCGGTTCAGTACGGATTAGAGTACGTGAACGGAGGCGGTGTTGGTGGTGCCGCTCGGTACCAGGGCACCGGAGACCATCACAACCACGTCACCTTTCAGACCCATGCCGCTGGCCAGCGCCGCTTCTTTACCGATGCGATAGAAATCGTCGGTGGAGGCGATGCTGTCAACCACGTGAGCAACCACACCCTTGGTCAGGACCAGCTGGGCTGCAGTTTTCTTGTTGGTGGTAATGGCCAGGATCCAGGCTTTCGGGAAGTACTTGCGAATGGCCTTGGCAGACTTGCCGCCTTCAGTAGCCACCACGATCAGCGGGGCGTCCAGCTTCTCGGAGGTCTCGACTGCGCCTTTACAAACGGCTTCGGTGATGCGCAGCTTGTTGCTGTCGTTGGCAGCAGACAGGTTGGACGGCATCACGGCATCGGTACGCTCGCAGATGGTGGCCATGATGGTCACGGCTTCCAGCGGGTACTTGCCCTTGGCGGATTCACCGGACAGCATGACTGCGTCGGTACCGTCCAGGATGGCGTTGGCCACATCGCCGGCTTCGGCGCGGGTCGGACGCGGGTTCTTGATCATGGAGTCCAGCATCTGGGTGGCGGTGATAACCACTTTACGTGCCTTGTTGCACTTGGTGATGATCATCTTCTGGGCGAAGATCACTTCTTCAACCGGAATTTCCACGCCCATGTCGCCACGTGCAACCATGATGCCATCGGAGACAGCCAGGATCTCGTCGAAGTTGTCCAGGCCTTCCTGGTTTTCGATCTTGGAGATGATCTGGATGTTCTCGCCACCGTGGGCTTTCAGGTGCTCACGGATTTCCAGCACGTCTTCTTTCTTGCGAATGAAGGAGGCAGCAACGAAATCAACGCCTTGCTCGCAACCGAAGATGAGGTCGCGTTTGTCTTTCTCGGCCAGGGCCGGCAGCTTGATGGAGACGCCCGGCAGGTTGATGCCCTTGTTCTCGCCCAGATCACCGTTGTTCAGCACTTTACAGACAACTTCACGCTCGGTGATTTCGATCACGTCCAGGCCGATCAGGCCGTCATCCACCAGGATGCGGTTGCCGACGCGCAGGTCGTTGGCGAAACCGGCATAGGTCACGGCCACTTTGTCTTTGTTGCCAACCACGGTCTGGTCGGTGGTGAAGGTGAATGTCTGGCCAGCGACCAGGGCAACGTCGTTGCCGCCTTCCAGCTTGATGGTACGGATTTCCGGACCCTTGGTATCCAGCAGTATGGCTGCGTGCTTGCCGGTTTCGGCCATGACAGCGCGCAGGTTGCTGATACGACCGCCGTGCTCGGCGTAGTCGCCGTGGGAGAAGTTCAGGCGCATGACGTTCATGCCGGCATCCAGCATTTTAGCCAGCATTTCTTTGGATTCGGTCTTGGGACCGATGGTGCAGACGATTTTGGTCTTTTTCATGTCAGTCTTCATGGTTAAGGAGTTTCCGCCGTGCAATATACACCAGTTTTTGGATACTTTTTATGATCCAGAAACAACGTTTTGACCAGATAACGTTTTCTTTTCAGGGATAACGTTTTCCTCCCGACTACTTTTTAGGGCATAAATTAACTGGTTCGCGCAGATTTGGCATAAATGTTGCCATATGCATCCAGGCGCCAGCCCGCCTCGTCAGATGTTGTAAAATGACGATCCCACCCTGTCATCAAGCCGTCATCAGTCCCGACAAGAATAGACCTGGTGACGGAACATGAGAGCCACAGGATGACGCCCTATCTGTTGATACTTTCCCTCGCCTTGCTGGCCGTGCAGATACTGCCCGCCGCCTGTTGGCCGGATAATCCAGCTCCCCGAGTTGCCAGTGCCGCCCTTGAGCTTGTCGAATTGCAGCAGATGCTGGCAGCCCGTGAACCCGGCCTCTCCCGTGACGCCTGGCGGCAGTTGCGCCAGGACAGCCTGTTCGGCTGGCAACAAAGACCGTACTGAACGGGAGACGTTAAAAGAGAGGGAGGCCAAGCCTCCCTCTCTTTTTATCCTGTTTTCAACGGCGTCTGGCTCAGTTGATCTTGCCCATCTCGATGGCGAAGCTGGTGGCCAGCTGGGCGAACTTGAGGGCGTGGCCGGCGGAGGCATCCGAGTTTTGCAGGGTGTCCTGGGCGGTATGGATGTTGGGGTTGTAGTCGTTGAAGCGCGACTCGAACGGCATGGCGGCGGGATAGCCCTGATTGTGCCAGGAGGCGTGATCCGAACAGCCGTAGCCGCAGCTGTCGTAGCCATAACTTATCTGCGGCAGGTAGGCATCGAGCAGTTGGGCGAGATAGCCGGTCAGCCCCTGATCCGTGTAGTCGGTCATGAAGACGATGTCCTCGGCCGAGCCCTGATAGTTGGTCATGTCCAGCTGCAGCGCGGCCAGTACCTTGGTGTTGGCCGCCTTGTAGCGGCTGGCGATGTCCTTGGAGCCGCGCAGGCCCACCTCTTCCGCTGCATAGCCGATAAACTGCAGGGTGCGTTCCGGTTGGCGACCCTGCTCGGCGATGACCCTCAGCACCTCGGTCAGAGTGGCGATGCCGGAGGCGTCATCGTCGGCGCCGGGTGCCAGGGTACGGCTGTTGGGGGCCGAGCCTGCGGTGGAGTCGAGATGACCGCCGATCACCACCACCTCATCCGGATAGCGGCTGCCCTTGAGGGTCAGCACCACGGATTGCTGTGGGTAGCCGCTGTGCTTGACCCGGCTGACGCTGGCCCAGGGCAGGGTTGTGCTCAGGCTCTGCCACTGGCTGGCCACCCAGTCGGCGGATTGCACCCCTGTGGTGGTGGTGTAGTAGCGGTTGCGCCAGCTGGCGAGCTTGCTGATGGTGCCGACTATGTTGCCCTGATCCAGATAGGGCAGCAGTCGGTTGACGCTGCTGCCCTGGGTCAGCGGCGGTGCGCTGAACAGGTTCTGCGTGAGGGGCTGGGCCATGCTCTGCAGGGCGTCGGCCAGGGTGCTGTGCACCACGTAGCCGCCGCAGCGCTGATGACCCTCGTGCATCAGGTGGGAGAGGGTGCCAAGCTCGTTCGCCTCGACCTGAGCCAGCTGAATGGGGGCGCCGCTGGCACTGAACAGGGGGGCCAGCTTGGCCTTGACCTGCTTGAGTTCGACGCCGCTGTCGGCACCGACCGTGATCCAGACGGGTTCGGCGGCCTGCACGGCGAGGGGCAGCAGGGGGAGCAAGAGGGCGGTCAGCAAGGGTTTCATATCGGATCCTTCCAGATTGGGTTGCGGGCACATGTGCCAAGTGGGTGTCATAAGACGACTGGCCCAGTCTAGCCAAGGGCGCAAACGAACGGATTTGCCCATCTGGCGGCGGGGCTTCCCCATCCGGTGGGGGCCGCTGCAGGATCTGCTGTTTACCTGACGGATTGAGCCGGGCTGGTCAGCGTTTTGTGCTGATGAGAAGGGGAGTGGCAACCTGGTCGCCGTGCCGTGGCCATTGTGTCCCGGCTGGGGGGCTGACAAAGGGACCCAAACTGTGCCGCATCGGTGCAGGTAGCAAGAGTGCGAGACGCTGCGGGAAGGGCGGGGACGTAAAAAACGAGGATAAAAGAGAGGGGCCAGAGCCCCTCTCTTTTACATGGCTGATGCTGTCATGCCGTCGCCTGGGCCAGCATGCCGAGCACGTAGCCGCCAACCAGAGTGGTAATCAGGGGAAGGGAGTGGTCCATGTTGTCACCTCGCTAATGGCAGTCTGGGGGCTACCTGCACCGCGCGGCGAAGAAGGCAGCTGTCAATGAGCAGGGGGCGAAAGAGACAGATGTTGGCCGCGGCGAACAAGAGATATTGGGGGCGACAGCTGTCGTTTCTGTTGAAAAATAATGCATTTTTTTGCCTAAAATCGATATTTATCCACAATTTAACGACTATTTTCGATTGAAAGTGCATAACTATCGAGACGCGGGGGAAGGGGCACCTTTCTCCATTTTGTTGGCAGGAGTCATTCATCGGTGATGAATTTGGCCTGCAAGTGTGTCCCCCGGGGCGGCGCCAGGGTGCAACAAGCAACAAGGCGACCCTTAGGTCGCCTTGTTGAAGAGACGTGGGCACTCATTCGCCCTTGGCGATGCCCTCTCGCCTCGGATCGGCTGCGCCGAACCAGCCGCCGGCGTTGCGCTGTACTCCCTGCAGGCCCGAGGTCTGCTCGCTCAGCACCACCTCGTGCCCCCTCGCCTTGAGCCCCTTGACCACTGCCTCGGGGGTGCGTCCCGCCTCCAGCTCGGTGGGGCCGTTGCGGCTGCCGAAGTTGGGCAGGTTGATGGCCTGCTGCAGGTTGAGCCCCCAATCCTGGGTGCCGAGCAACGTCTTGCCCACGTAGTTGATGATGGCGGAGCCCCCCGGGGAACCCAGGCTCATTTCGAGCTCGCCACTGTGCTTGTCAAACACCAGCAGGGGGGACATGGAGGAGCGCGGCCGTTTGCCGGGCGCTACCCGGTTTGCCACCGGCAGACCGGCGGCATCCACCGAGGTGAAGGAAAAGTCGGTGAGCTGGTTGTTGAGCAAGTAGCCGTTGACCATCAGTCGCGAGCCGAAGCCATCCTCGATGGAGCTGGTCATGGAGACCGCCATGCCCGCCTTGTCGACGATGGAAACGTGGCTGGTGGAGGGGAGCTCGGGGGTTGCATCCTGGCCGCGGGCCAGTGCCAGCGGCGGCGTACCGGGCTGGGCGATCCCCATGGATTGCTCGCCGATAAGCGTGCCCCGCTCGGCCAGATAGCCCTTGTCCAGCAGACCCTTCACCGGCACGCTGACAACATCGCCGTCCGCCACGTACTGGTTGCGATCGGCGAAGGCGAGCCGCGCCGCCTCGCTGTAGAGATGGATAGCATCGCTTGATGCGGCCAGTCCCCCTTCCGTCGTGGCGATCGGCTTGAGGGCCGCCATGTCGTGGCTCTCCAGCATGCCGAAGATCTGGCCCAGGGCTATGGTGCCGGAGGAGGGGGTCGGGAAGCCGCAGATCTGGCTCTGGCGATAGTCAAAGCAGAGACCATCCCGAAGTTTGGCCTGGTAGCTGGCCAGATCCGCCGCTGCCAGCACGCCGGGATTGGTGGGATGCTGGCGCACCTTGGCCACCATGGCCTCCGCCAGCGGCCCCTGATAGAAGGCATCCGCCCCCTGTGTGGCCAGAGTGCGCAGCACCTTGGCCAGCGCCGGGTTGGTGAGCGTGCTGCCAGCAGGCCTTGGCGTGCCATCCGGCAGATAGAAGTAGGCGCGGGCATCCGGGTCCCTGGCGAGATAGGGGTCTTTTGCCAGCAGAGTGGCGAGGCGGGGGCTTATCACAAAGCCCTGTTCTGCCAGCGTGATGGCGGGCTCGAACAGCGTGGCCCAGGGCAGCTTGCCATAGCGCTGATGGGCCAGTGCCAGTGCCCGTACCGTGCCGGGGGCGCCGACCGAGCGGCCACCCACCACGCCATCGTAGAAGGCCATGGGTTTGCCATCCTTCATGAACAGCTGATCCGTGGCGGCGGCGGGGGCCGTCTCGCGGCCATCCACAGCCGCGACCTTGCTGCCATCCCACACCAGCAGCAGGGAGCCGCCGCCGATACCGGAGGATTGCGGCTCCACCAGGGTCAACACCAGTTGCACCGCGATGGCGGCATCCACGGCGCTGCCGCCTGCCCGGATGATCTGGTAGCCCGCATCCACCGCCAGCGGGTTGGCCGCAGCTACCATGAAGTCATGGCCCTGCCACCCCTGTTTGTCGGCCCAGCCACTGGCGGCTTCCGGGGCGAGCAGGGTTTGAGGCGGCGGGGCATAGTGAAAGCCCTTGTCATTGGCGCAACCGGCCAGCAGGGCGAGGGCAAGGGTCAGCCCCAGGGGTTTGAGCAACATGACACTCTCCTTGTCTGTTTTATGACCATGAGGGGCGACTATGTCACGATTGGCGCTTGTTGCTCAAGTTATTGAACAGGATCAATATCTTACTCATTTATCAATAGTGCCCATCTATCACTATCTGCCATAAAAAAAAAACCGCCCTGGGGCGGTTTTTGCAATGCGGTGAGGCAGACCAGGTTAGATGGACTGCTCTTCGCCACCCAGGGCGGCAAACAGCGCCGGAATGAACTGGGCCAGCTCTGAGGTCACCAGGGCAAAATCCGCATCCAGACGGGCGGCAGGATCTTCGCTGGTCACGTCGTCATTCTGCTCGCGCAGCTCTTCACTGAATTTCAGACGCTTGATGGAGATGTCGTCCCCCAGCACGAAGCTCAGGGTTTCGCCCCAATTGAGAGCCAGCTTGGTCACCAGCTTGTCGTTGGCCAGGTGGTTTTTGATCTCGTCGGTCATCAGATCCTGCTGCTTGCAGCGGATGATGCCGCCGTGCTCCATGGCACTGCGCAGCTCGGCTTCGTCTTCCAGCGTGAAGGACGCGGGCAGATTACCCTCGCTCAGCCACTCGGTCATGGTGATCTCGGGCGGGTTCTTCAGGGCCACCGGTACCACGGGCAGTGTGCCTATGCTCTTGCGCAGCAGCGCCAGCAGATCGTCCGCCTTCTTGGCTGAACCTGCGTCCACCACCATCAGATTATCGGCCGGATTGATCCAGGCGAAGGTCTGGCTGGTACGACTGAAGGCACGGGGCAGCAGGGTGTGGAGTATCTCCTCCTTCAGCGCTTCCTTCTCTTTCTTCTTGAGGGCGCGGCCCTGCTCGAATTCGATCGCTTCTACCTTCTCCGCCAGCATCTCCTTGACGACGGAGCCCGGCAGCATCTTCTCTTCCTTGCGGGCACAGAGCAGGATGTGACCGGCGGCCGAGTGGGTCAGGGTCGAGCCGAATTTGCCAAGGGGCTTGACCCAACCGAACCGGGAGATGTCCTGACTGCCACAAGGGGTGAAGGCACAGGCTTCAAGCTGGGTTTCCAGCTGATCCACGGTCAGGTCAAAGGGGCGGGTAAAGCGATAAATCTGCAGGTTTTTAAACCACATGGCGTCCTCGGTCTCATAGATTGTCCGGCGGGCATTGTACTAGAGAGGCGCTTTGTGATCAGCCAATCATTCTCGCTAAATAAAGGGAGATCGAGTTCACAGGGAGTCATGTTTGCCCCCGACCCTGTCATCAAACTCTCTTAGACTGCGAGTGTTCAAGTTGTTAACAAGGATGTGAATATGCTGAGGTCGAGTCGGTCCGAGGACATGGAAGATATCGTTGAAATCTGGTTGCTGGCTTCTCTGCAGGCACACGATTTTGTCGATGCCTCCTGCTGGTGGCAGGCCCAGGAAGATCTGCGCACCCGCTATCTTGACCATGCCCGCATCTGGGTATTCGAGGAGCGTGGCGAGCTGCTCGGCTTTATGGCGCTGGTGGATGACTACCTTGCAGCCCTGTTCGTGCGCCCAGATCGCCAGGGACGCGGCGTGGGCCATGCTCTGCTGTTGGAAGCCAAGTTGCAGGGGGCCAGGCTGCATGTGCGGGTGTTCGTGGAGAATGATCAGGCGGTGCGCTTCTATCGTCGCCACGGTTTCGTGATCGAGGGAGAGGTGGCCGATCCCCTTACCGGTCATCCTCAGTACAAGATGTGTTGCGAGCCCGCCTGAATCTGACGCCACCGGCCTGTTTTGCTTGAAAAAAGGGTGGGGTATCCTCATCTTGTCTGCATTGGGTGCCGTGGGCACCACTCCTCCATTTCGAGCCGTTTTCTCATGAAGATCCTGCATACCGCCGACTGGCACTTGGGCCATCAACTCCATGGCCATGAACGCCGCTTCGAACACGACGCCTTTCTCGACTGGTTGACCGCCACCATCAAGCAGCGACAGATCGACGCCCTGCTGGTGGCGGGAGATCTGTTCGACACCGCCAATCCTCCCGCGAGCGCCTGGCAGCAGCTCTATCGCTTTCTGGCGCGGCTGCGCGCCGAGCACCCGGCACTGGAGATGGTGCTGATCGGCGGCAATCACGACTCTCCCTCCAAGCTGGATGCACCCCACGAGCTGCTGCGGGCCTTCGACCTGCATCTGGTGGGCAGCATCAGCCGGGACAGTGATGGCAAGCTTGAGACCGATCGCCTGCTGGTGCCGCTGCAAGACTGGGAGGGCAAGATAGCCGCCTGGTGCGCCGCCGTCCCTTTCTTGCGCAGCAGCGACCTGAGAGTCGAGCAACTGGCAGAGGGGCAGGATCGGCTGATTGAGGGGGTTCGTCAGGTCTATGAAGAGGTGCTGAGTGCCGGTCGTGCACGCTGTGAACCCGATCAGGCGCTGATCGCCATGGGCCACGCCTATCTGGCGGCGGGCCAGCTCTCCGAACTCTCCGAGCGGCGGGTACTGGGTGGCAACCAGCACGCCCTGCCGGCCGACATCTTCGCCGCCGCCGACTACACGGCGCTCGGGCACCTGCATCTGGCCCAGAGCCCGGCCAGCGGGGTGCACTACAGCGGCTCGCCGTTGCCGCTCTCGCTCGCCGAGGCCAACTACAACCATCAGGTGCTGGAAGTGACGTTTGAGGGGGGCCAATTGGTGGGGCTGGAGCGGCTCCCGGTGCCCCGCGTGGTAGAGATGATCCGGCTGCCCGAGAGCGAACTGGAAGGGGCGCTCAAAGCCATCGAGGCGCTGACGCTACCCGCTTGCCAACAAGAAGCACAGCCTTTCCTCGAAGTGCGACTATTGTTGCCCAGACCTGAGGCCCGTATTCGCGAGCGCATTCTGGCGGCCATGGCCGGCAAACCCGTGCGGCTGGCTCGCATCAGCACCCGTTATCTGGGGTCCGGGCAGGGGCTGGCCGATGGCTCCCATCAGCGCAGGCTGGATGAGCTCTCCCCCACAGAGGTGTTCCGGCTCTGCTATCAGCGCCAGTTTGATGGTGAACCCGGGGCCGAACTGGTGGCCTCGTTTGAAGAAATATTGCAACAGGTGAAGGAGTCCGGCGCATGAAGATCCTGTCCCTCAGCGGTGAGAACCTGGCCAGCCTGACCGGCGCTTTCTCCATCGACTTTACCAAGGGGGCGCTCGGCGCCGCGGGTCTGTTTGCCATCACGGGCAACACGGGTGCGGGCAAAAGTACCCTGCTCGATGCCATCTGTCTGGCGCTGTACGACGAGATGCCGCGCTTTATCGCCAACCGCAAGAATGTTGAGAAAATTGGTCGAGCGGATGAAGACGAAAAAGAAAAATTAACTGCCAATGATGTTAGAAATATCCTCAGTCGCGGCCACGCCAGCGGCTGTGCCGAGGTGCAGTTTCGCGGCTGTGACGGTCGCATCTGGCTGGCCCGCTGGGCGGTGCGCCGGGCCCGCAACCGCTCCGAGGGGCGCTTTCAGACTCAGGAGCGCAGCCTGACTGACGTGGCGTCGGGCCAGGTCTTCTCCGGCAGCAAGCGGGAGCTGCAGGATCGCATCGACGAGCTGGTGGGGCTCTCCTGGGAGCAGTTCCGCCGCGCCGTGATCCTGCCCCAGGGGGAGTTTGCCGCGTTTCTCAAATCGAGCGCCGACGAGCGCTCCGCCCTGCTGGAGCGGATGACGGGCACCGAACTTTACTCCGCCATCTCCATCCAGACCCATGAGCGGGCGCGGGAGGAGCAGCAAAAACTGGCTGCCATAGGGCAACGGCTCGGCGACGTGGCGCTGATGGACGAGGCGACCCGCGAGCAGTGGGTCACCCGGCAGTTGGCCCTCTCCACCAGCCTCAAGCACGAACAGCAGCAGCGCCAGCTGTTGCAGGACTTGCGCGATCTCAATGATCGCATCACCGCCCAGCAGCTGGCCTGTCAGGAGGGACTGGCGGCACTGGCCGCCGCCGAAGCGGCTCACGCCCAGGCCGTTCCCGAGCGGGAGGAGTTTGTCCGCGCCGAGCAGGCCCAGGTGGCCCGTGCCGATCACGACGAGCTGGCGCGTCTCACCCTGGAGGTGCAGCAGCAGGAGCAGCTTGTCGGTCAGTTGGGGCCTGAATTGGCACAGGTTGAACTGGCCCAGCAGCAGGCCGCGCTGCGCGAGCAACAACTGCTGGCCGACAAGATAGCCACCGAGCGCGATTGGGGGGCGTTGCAACCCGAGCTCAAGCGGGCACAGGAGCTGGATACCCGCATCAGGGAGAAGGGCAGCCAGTTGCAGGACGTCCAGCAGCAGGGCGCGCAGGCGCGCACCTTGCAACTGGCGCTGCAGCAGGAGTGGCAACAGCAGGCGAGCCGGGTGCAGGCACTCGAGACGCGCCGCCAGCAATGGGCACTCTGGCTGGATGAGCGCAAGGCGCTGGCACCCCTGGCGCGTCAGTGGCAACCCTTGCTGGCGGCCATGCAGGATTGGGCAGAGGGCCGGGATCAGCTGCAACAGCTGTTGCAAAGCCGTGAGCACAAGAGCCATGCCCTGCGGGATCTCAACAGCCGGCTGGAGCAGGGTCAGCAGGAGCGGGACTACTGGCTGCAGGAGCGCACGCGGCTGCAACAGCAGCACGATCAGTTGCAGGCACAAGAGTGGGACGGCCAGGTCGCCAAGGCGCAGGAGCTGCGGCAGGCACAGACCGAGCAGTTGGCAAGGGTACGCCAGTTGCTGGATCTGGCAGAAACGGGCCGCAACCACAGCGAGCAGCAGGAGCGGTTGCGGCAAGAGATGGCGCAGCTGGAACAGCATCTGCATCGATTGGCCGGTCAGCGCGAGGAACGGGTGCCTGCGTTGGAACGGCTCGCCACCCAGCGTGGCGAGGCGCGCCATGCGCTGGAGCAGGCCCGCGCCGTGGCCAGCCTCGAACAGTATCGTCACGTGCTGATCGATGGCTCCCCCTGCCCGCTCTGCGGCGCCGAGGATCACCCCTACAGCCAGAGCCAGCCGCAGGTGGCGGGCATTCTGGCGCAATTGGCCGAGCGTGCCCGTCAGCTGGAGCTGGAGTGGGAGCGGCTCAATCATCAACATATTCAGGAGGAGAGCGAACGGGTGGAGCTGGCCCGTCAGCTGGTCGCCCGTCAGCAGCGTCAACCCGAGTTTGAGGCGAGATCCGAACAACTGACCCTGCGCTGGTTGCAACTGGGCGGCAATACCCTGCTGGGGCACGAGCTGCCCTTGCGCCAAAGTCCGGTGGAGTGGGCGGATCTGCTGACGCATCTGCTGGCACAGGGAGAGGCCCTGGAGATCGGTCTGGTGGCTGGCCAGCGCCAACTGCAACAGGCCCAGCAGGGGCAACAGATGTTGATGGGGCTGCGCAATCAGCTGACCCAGTTGACGGCCCGTCATCAGCAGTTTGAACAGCAGTGGCAGGAGGCCGAGCGACAGAAGATCGAATGGGAAGCCGAGCTCAAAGCGCTGGCCGAGCAGGAGGCCGCGCTGCGCCAGCGCCTGGTGCAGGGGGAGGCCAGACTCGATGAACAGATGGGCGCCGAACCTTGGCGTCAATGGCTCGGCAGCCGGCAGTGGCTCGAATGGCAGCAGACCTGCGAGGCCTATCTGCAGGGGCAGCGCGAGTGGGAGCTGCTTGGCAGTGAACTCGCCAGCCTGACGCCGGGCGTGAGCGCACAGGAGGCGCGTGTGCAGAGCCAGAACGAGTTGCTGCACAAGCTGGAGCGCGACTACAAGGAAGCCGAGTTGCAGCGCCAGGGGTTGCTCGCCAGCCGCGAGGCCTGCCTCGGAGGCCGTGCTATCGCCGAGGTCGAAGGCGAATGGCAACAACGGTTGTCGCATGCTGCCAGCCAGCTCGAAGAGGCGGTGGCCGCCTTGCGGATTGCCCGGGAGAAACAGACCGAGCTCAAGGCCAGGCTGACTCACCTTGAGCAGGACAAGCAGGTGAGCAGCCGTCGCCGGCGTGAGGTGTTGGGACGCTGGGCGGCGCACGCCAGCACTCTGGGCATCGCCGAATATGATCTGCGGCGGCTGCTGGCCATGGGGCCGGATGAACTCAGGTCTCGCCGTGCAGCCTTGCAGCAGCTGGACGATGCCCTGGCCGAGGCCCGCACCCGGTTGGCTGAGCGCCAGCGGGCACTGGCGTTGGAGGAGGTCAAGCTGGCGCGTTATCGCGAGCATCACGGCGAGCTGACCGCCCTCTCTGCGCAGGAGCTTGGCCTGCGCCTGAGTGCCAGCGAAGCCCATTGCCGCGAGCTGGAAGAGCAGCTGTTCCAGTGCAAGAGCACCCTGGCCCAGGCTGCGGCAGCGGCCCTCAAGGCTGGCTCCCTGCAAGAGGAGCTGGGCCGCCAGCAGGCGGTGGCGGATCACTGGCAGCAGCTGTCCGAACTTATCGGCTCCGCCAGCGGTGCCAAGCTGCGCACCTTCGCCCAGAGCCTCACGCTGGAGCGGTTGCTGCTGGAGGCCAATGCCCAGCTCGGCGAGCTGTCGCCGCGCTACCGGTTGGAGCGGGTGCCCGGCACGGATCTGGCGCTGCAGGTGGTGGATCTCGATATGGGGGACGAGGTGCGATCTGTGGATTCCCTCTCCGGTGGCGAGAGCTTCCTGGTGTCGCTGGCGTTGGCGCTGGCCCTCTCCAGCCTCTCGTCGCGCCAGACCCAGGTCGAGTCGCTGTTTATCGACGAGGGCTTCGGCACCCTGGATCCGGACAGCCTGGATCTCGCGCTCTCCAGCTTGGACTCGTTGCAGGCGGCCGGCCGCCAGATCGGCGTCATCTCCCACGTACAGACCCTGGTGGAGCGGATCGGTGTGCAGATCCGGGTCGAGGCCCTCGGTGGTGGTGAAAGCCGGGTGGTGCTGCCCTGAGCCCTGCTTCGGTTTGCTGATGAATCACGGCTCCGCCATCCGGCGGGGCCTTTTTGTTTCAGAGTTTCGACAATCTGGTCGCTTGAGCTAGGTCCATGCCCGCGTATCGCGGGAAACGAGAGTGAGGGGGTGACCCCGGTCTTGCATCCATCTACCCGCAAGAGGGAATGGTCAATGACATTGATGCCTGAAAGGATCCTGGCTCGCATCGCGATGCGGCCACGCAGTGACGCGCTTTATCTCATCTGGTTCTGCTGGGGCCTGGCGTTGCTGCTCTATGTGGTGGGATCTGCATATTACAAATTACCCATAGTGCCGTTGCTACTGATGGTGCTGCTGTTGATTGTGGAGCAAACCAAGATGTTTGGACGAAAGCGCAATGAGTCTGAGATGATCGGGGCGGGGAGCATGACGACGGTGATCGCCAAGTGTGCCCGTTTCAAGGGGGAGTTGCAGGTGGAAGGTAATCTGGACGTGTATGGCCAGTTCGTCGGGACGCTGCAACTGAACGGCGGGACGGTACGCATCATGGAAGGCGGACGGATTGAAGGGGATGTCAGCGCTGCTCACGTGATCATCAATGGCACCCTGGACGGCACCTGCGCCTCGAATGAGGTGGAGATCCTCGAAAACGGCAAGATGAAAGGGTTATTCAAGGGCGGGAGCCTCTCCATACGCAAGGGAGGCCAGTTTGTTGGCCAGTCCCAGTCTCAGGAGGATCAGAAGGGCGAGAGCAAAGGCAACGTCAAGCAACTGCAGCCTGAAGGTAAACGCAAGGCTGTCGACGCCGCCGAGGTAGTGGCCAAACAGGCTTGATCAAAAGAGGGGCGAGTACGCCCCTCTCTGGTGGCAAGGAATTAACTGCGCCGCTCGGGCAACATATTGGTCAGGGTGTTGTCCTTGAGCACGTGGTGGTGGTAGATGGCCGCCGCCGCATGCAGGGCGATCAGGGCATAGCCCAGGTTGGCCAGCGTTTCGTGCAGCTCTTTTATCGTTCCCTTCAAGCCATCATCCGGTGCGATCAGGGCGGGCAGTTCGAAACCGAAGAAGGGGATGGGCTTGCCGCCCGCGCTCAGCAACAGCCAGCCCAGCAGCGGGGTGAGGATCAGGAAACCGTACAGTGCCAGATGGGCAAGCTGGGCCAGCTTGTGCATCAAGGGAGAGAGTTCGGGCACTATGCGGGGTGAAGGGCTGCCTACGCGAACCAGCAGGCGGATCACCACCAGCGTCAGGATCAGCAGGCCAATCATGAAGTGAAACTCCTTCATCAGGTCGCGTCCGGCCGAACCCTTGGGAAAGATGTCCCTGAACTCCATCAGGGCGTAGACGGCGATCATCAGCAGCAGGGTCAGCCAGTGCAGGCCGATACTCAGGCTGCCGTAACGTTGTTCGCTATTCTTCAACATGCTCATATCCTTCTCGGGGCGTTCATTGCATCTCTGCGTGTCTCTCCGGGTTTTGCTTCCTGCACCCGGACCTTGTCGTGTCCCTGTCCATGTTACAAGGTCGGCTTGCCAATACCTTGATCTCGATAAGTTTTTAACATTTTATTCCCATTTTTCAGACCCTGACCGACGGGACTCCGTTTTGTACGAAGCTATGCTTCAAACATGCCTGCCAAGGTGTGGCAGCCTGGATGAGGAATCAGTCATGAAACATCTCAAGTTGGGCACACTGTCTCTGCTGATGTTGAGCGCTATGGTGTTGGGCATCACAGGTGGGGGCGACGAGCCGCTCTCTGCGGCCGAGCCTGCTCATCCATCACATTTCTCGGCGTATCTGGGTCTGTTACCGGGGCTCATTGATGCCAATGGCACCGGCCCCTTTGTCGATCTGGTCAAGGCCATTGCGGCGCTTGATGACGGGGTCGAGGTGAGCGTGATGGTCTACCCCATGCCACGAGCCACTCGTAGCGTTGTGGTGGGGGAAGCGGACTTCAATCTGCCTGCGTTGCGCAATCCCTATATTGATGAGTCCATGCTTCCTTATCGCTTCAGTTCGACAGCCTTCGGCAAGGTGACCCATGTGCTCTACAGCAACAGCGCAGCGCCCATCACGCCGGCAATGGTGCTGGGCTATGAGTATACCAAGCGCGACCTGCTCATCGAGGGGGTGGGTGATTTCTGGCCTTTCTCGGTCAAGCGCTCCCTGTCTATTGAGCAGTCCCTGGGCAAGGTAAGCCTGGGTCGCATCGATGCTTTCCTCTGGGCACAGGAGGAGGCGGACCTTGCTCTGAAGAAAATGCAGTTGACCAATATCCATCGGGTCTATTTTGGCGAGTTTGACGATGTGTTCATCATCCCGAAGGGGGCGAGGGGGGATGCGGTGGACCGTTTTCTGACACAATCCATCGAAAGACTCAGGGCATCCGGCCAACTGGACAAGCTCTACTCCAGTATCCACGGCCCCTATCATGAATGGCAGCCAAGTGAAAACGCTGCAAGCAAGGTCGTTCGAACAACGCCATGATCCCGTTTCCTATCCAGGTCAACGATCGGTATGACCATCCTGCCTGGGATGCGACCTTGTGTGGGGTTGCCCGGATTGTGGAAGAGCGGCTGCCTTGCGGGTGCTTGTCAAGGCTGAGCCGTTGCGCCAGCCCCATGAGTTGGTACCGCCGCTGTTCTTGCTGACTTTCGCGGCATTACTCTGGCTGCCGGGCAGAGCCTGGACAACCTGTTGCTGGTGGCCGATCGGGCCCATAAAAAAACCGAAGCGCTTGGCTTCGGTTTTTTGTTGCAGTCACTGGCACCAGCCAGAGCGCATTATTTCTTGATGCGGATCACCGGGGTCTCGCCCACGGTCACGGCGCCAGTCATCTTGATCAGCTCTTTGATCTCGTCCATGTTGGAGATGACCACAGGCGTCAGGGTAGACTTGGCTTTCGCTTCCAGGATGGCCAGATCGAACTCGATGATGGTATCACCGCGCTTGACCTTTTGACCTTCCTGAGCGATGCGCTTGAAGCCTTCACCTTTCAGTTCAACGGTGTCGATACCGAAGTGAACGAACAGCTCGATACCTGAGTCGGATTCCAGCGAGAACGCATGGTTGGTCTCGAAGATCTTGCCGATGGTGCCATCGCACGGTGCAACCATCTTGTTGCCGGCCGGCTTGATGGCGATACCGTCGCCGACGATCTTCTCGGCGAAGACAACGTCAGGCACATCTTCGATCGGCACGATTTCCCCTGACAGCGGGGCAAAAATTTCGATGCCGCCGGTATCAGAGCTATCGTCGGAAACCAGTTTCTTCAGTTTATCAAACAGACCCATAGTAAAAGCTCCTAGAGATGATTGTCGCTGTTTGCAGCCGATCTTAGCAGACTGCCTTCTGCTTAATAAAGTTATCTACACAGGCTTCGATTTCGGCGGCGGTTGCATAGCTCAGAGCCTGGTCAGCCATTGCCTTCACATCTTCGAAGTTGGTGTTGCGGATAAGCTTCTTGATACGCGGTACAGAGATGGCGCTCATGGAGAACTCATCCAGACCCATACCCAGCAGCAGCAGTGTGGCGCGTTCGTCACCAGCCAGCTCACCACACATACCGGTCCACTTGCCATTGTCATGGGAAGCGTCGATAACCATCTTGATCAGCGTCAGGACGGAGGGTGACAGCGGGTTGTACATGGCGGAGATCATCTCGTTACCACGGTCGACTGCCAGGGTGTACTGGGTCAGGTCGTTGGTACCGATACTGAAGAAATCCACTTCTTTAGCCAGATGATGAGCCATCACGGCAGCAGCCGGAGTCTCGATCATGATACCCACTTCGATGGATTCATCAAAGGCTTTGCCTTCGGTGCGCAGTTCGGCTTTCAGCTTCTCTACGGTGGCCTTCAGGCTACGGAACTCTTCGACGGAGATGATCATCGGGAACATGATGCGCAGTTTGCCGAAGGCAGACGCACGCAGTATGGCCCGCAGCTGGGCATGCATGATGTCTTCGCGATCGAAGAAAATACGCACGGCACGCCAGCCCAGGAAGGGGTTCATCTCTTTCGGGAAATTCATGTAAGGCAGTTCTTTGTCGCCGCCAATGTCCATGGTACGGACTATGATCGGCTGATCCGGCATGGCCTCTGCCACTTCTTTGTAGGCCTTGAACTGCTCGTCTTCGGTCGGCAGCGCATCACGGTCCATGAACAGGAACTCGGTGCGGTACAGACCCACGCCTTCGGCGCCATTGCGGATGGCACCTTCGGTATCCTTGACGGTACCTATGTTGGCGCAGACTTCAACCTGATGACCATCGAGGGTGATGGCAGGCAGGTCTTTCAGTTTGGCCAGCTCGTCCTTCTCGGCCTGGAACTGGGCCTGGAACTGTTTGGCTTCAGTCAGCTGCTCGGCGGTCGGGTTGATGATGATCTGGTTGTTGATCGCATCCAGTATCAGCATCTCGCCATTGTTGACGCGCTCGGTGATGTCGTTGGTGCCCACTATGGCCGGCAGCTCCAGGGAACGCGCCATGATGGAGGTGTGAGAGGTACGGCCACCGATGTCGGTAACGAAACCCAGCACATATTTCAGGTTGATCTGGGCAGTTTCGGACGGGGTCAGGTCTTTGGCGACCAGGATGACCTCTTCGTCTATGGTGCTCAGGTTGACAACGGCGATGCCCAGCACGTTCTTCACCAGACGGGTTCCGATGTCACGGAAGTCGGTGGCGCGCTCACGCAGGTAGGGATCGTCCAGATCGGCCATCATCTTGGCGTATTGCTCGATGACCTCGTAGACGGCCTTATCAGCGGTGGCCTTGTTGTCTTTAATGAAGGATCTGATATCCCCTTCCAGCTCCTCATCTTCGAGCAGCATGATGTGGCCTTCGAAGATGGCCTCTTTTTCCTCACCGAAGGTGCGACCAGCCATGACTTTGATGGCTTCCAGCTGGGCAGCTGACTTGGTGCGGGCTTCGAGGAAGCGGTTGATCTCGGCGTCAATCTGGTCAGCAGAAATCTTGCCCTGATTGATAACGATTTCATCTTCTTTCAGAAGAAGCGCCTTACCGAATGCGATACCGGGGGACGCAAGAATGCCAGATATCATAATCCTTCCTATTAAAACGACTGTGGGGGAGGAATAAAGCTGGATTACTCCAGCTCGTCCATCAGGGCAACCAGCTTCTCAACGGCTTTCTGAGCGTCCGGGCCGTCGGCCTGGATGGTCACGTTGGTGCCTTTGGTCAGGCCCAGAGTCTGCAGCTTGAACAGGCTCTTGGCGCTGGCGGATTTGCCACCGGAGACCACAGTGATCTCACTTTGGAATTCTTTGGCTTCTTTCACGAACTGAGCTGCCGGACGGGTGTGCAGACCGTTTTCAGCAGTGATAACAACAGACTTCTCGTACATGGTTTCACCCCATATTATTGATATTTTTTGGAGAGATGGATGCTTTTGACGCTTCCTTAATCTCACCGTGTCAGTATGGATATGTTGTAAAGTAACGAAATCAGACCTGCAATGGTTTAATCCAAGTCAATTTTCTGTGCAGTATTCGGTGTCTGCCTGAACTCTTTTCCGTTATCGCGCTACAAGCCGCATAAACACTGGCTTGAAATTATTTTATAACGAAAAATAACACTTTGTTACTTTGTGATACCTAGTCAGCAAACACCTCGTGACGCCGCACAGGATATGAGATTTATCACGGAATGTCTGCTTTTTTTGTCGCCCGTCAGCTTGTTATTTTACCCCAAAAAATAAGGGGCCGAGTGGCGCTGCCAAGTGCTTAGTCTAGCCCATAAAGAAACGGCGCTCCTGAGAGCGCCGTTGTTTTGACAGATTCCGATCACTTACTGCTGCAATTCCTGCTCGCTGAATACCCCGGCAAACAGGGCACTGGAGAGGTAACGCTCGGCGGCGCTCGGCAGTATGACGACAATTGTCTTGTCGGCAAACTCCGGCAATTCGGCCAGACGGGCGGCGGCCACGACGGCTGCTCCTGAGCTTATCCCGGCCAGGATCCCTTCCTCTTCCATCAGGCGACGGGCCATCTCGATGGCATCATCGCTGCTTACCTGCTCGACGCGGTCCAGCAGGGTCAGGTCCAGGTTGCCCGGGATGAACCCGGCGCCAATACCCTGGATTTTGTGAGGTCCCGGCTTGATTTCGAGACCGGCCAGACGTTGGCTGATCACGGGTGATTCGCTCGGCTCGACGGCCACCGAGACCACGGCCTTGCCCTTGGTCTGTTTCAGATAGCGGGAGACACCGGTGATGGTGCCACCTGTGCCGACACCTGCCACGAACACATCCACCTGACCATCGGTGGCATCCCAGATCTCGGGACCTGTGGTTTTTTCGTGGATTTCCGGGTTGGCGGGGTTTTCAAACTGTTGCAGCAGCACATATTTGCCCGGCTCGGATTCGAGGATCTCGTTGGCCTTGGCGATGGCGCCCTTCATGCCCAGCGGTCCTTCGGTCAGCACCAGATTGGCGCCGAGCGCCTTGAGCAGCTTGCGGCGCTCCAGGCTCATGGTGGCGGGCATGGTCAAGGTGATGGGATAGCCGCGAGCGGCGGCCACGAAAGCCAGAGCAATACCCGTGTTACCGCTGGTGGGTTCGATGATCTCCTTGCCCTTGGTCAGGACGCCGCGTTTCTCGGCATCCCAGATCAGGTTGGCGCCGATACGGCACTTGACGCTGAAGCTCGGGTTACGGCTCTCAATCTTGGCCAGTACACGGCCCTTGGTAACACGGTTGAGTCGAACCAGCGGGGTGTGACCTATGGTCAGGCTGTTGTCCTCATAAATTTTGCTCATGGTGCTATCCCTGTTTGTTACGGCGATGAAACAAGATTACCCTGTGGTTTCTGAATGAGAAGTGACGATTTGTTATAACAATATGTTATTACAAGATATAGAGCTTATTCTTTCTTACTGAGGCCTCGATCTCAAAAAGGTCTCTTGTCGTCAAAGGAATGGACGTTATGGGATTTGCAGGAAGCGATCGCTATCTCGCCTCAGAGGCGCTGAAGATGGCGGTCAATGCGGCAATAGTGTTGGAAAAACCCTTACTGATCAAAGGTGAACCCGGTACAGGCAAGACGGAGCTGGCCGAAGCGGTGGCCAGCCATCTGGGCACCGAGCTTATCGCCTGGCACATCAAGTCCACCACCAAGGCCCAGCAGGGGCTGTATGAGTATGATGCCGTGGCGCGGCTGCGCGACTCCCAGCTTGGCGATCCGCGAGTAGGGGACATCAGCCACTACATTCGCCGGGGTAAGTTGTGGCAGGCCTTCACCGCCGAGCAGCGACCCGTGCTGCTCATCGACGAAATCGACAAGGCGGACATCGAATTTCCCAACGACCTGCTGCTGGAGCTGGATCGGATGGAGTTCGACGTCTATGAGACGGGCGAGCGAGTCAAGGCCCGCCAGCGCCCCGTAGTCATCATCACTTCCAACAATGAAAAAGAGCTGCCGGACGCCTTCCTGCGCCGCTGCTTCTTCCACTACATCCGTTTCCCCGACAAGGCCGAGATGCAGGCCATCGTCAACCTGCACTATCCGAACCTGAAAGCGGCGCTGCTGGACGAGGCCATGGCGCTCTTCTTCGAGCTGCGCGAAGTGGACGGGCTGCGCAAGAAGCCCTCCACCTCCGAGCTGCTGGACTGGATCCGGCTGCTGCTGGCCGACGACATCTCCCCCGAGGCGATGCGCACCCGCGAGCCGGGCAAGCTGGTACCCGCCCTCTACGGCGCCCTGCTCAAGACAGAGCAGGACTTGCACCTGTTCGAAAAGCTCGCCTTCCTGGCGCGTCGCGGTAGCTGAATGCTGATCGACTTTTTCAGCCACCTGCGCCGTCACAAGCTGCCCTGCAGCCTGCGTGAATTGCTGGATCTGCACGGGGCCTTGTCGGCCGGGCTTGCCACGGTCGACATGAACGACTTTTACCAGATCTCCCACTGTCTGCTGGTGAAAGACGAGGCCCATTACGATCGCTTCGATCGCGCCTTTGCCGAATATTATGACGGCCTGCAGTCCTCTCCCCTGTTGCCCGAAACCCTGCCGGATGACTGGCTGCGCCAGGAGTTTGAGCGGCTGCTGAGTCCGGAAGAAAAAGCGCTGCTGCAATCCTTAGGCGGGCTCGACAAGCTGCTTGAGACCCTCAACCAGCGCTTGAGCGAACAGAAAGAGCGCCACGCCGGCGGCAACAAGTGGGTGGGCACGGGGGGCAGCAGCCCGTTCGGCCACGGCGGTTTTCACCCGGAAGGGGTCCGCATGGGGGGAGAGGGCCAGCATGGCAAGGCGGCCAAGGTGTGGGAGGCGCGTCACTATCGCAATCTCAGCGATGATTCACCGCTGGGACAGCGTGCCATTCAGCTGGCGCTGCGCAAGCTCAGGCGCTGGGTGCGCCAGGGCAACCCGGACGAGCTGGATCTCGACGGCACCATCCAGAGCACGGCCCGTCAGGGCTGGCTCGATGTGAAGCTGAGGCCCGAGCGCCACAACGGGGTGAAGCTGCTGGTTTTCTTCGACGTGGGGGGCTCCATGGATGCCCACGTGGCCGAGGTGCAGCGGCTCTTCTCGGCGCTGCGCCACGAGTTCAAGCATCTGGAGTACTTCTATTTTCACAACTGTCTCTACGACTTCGTCTGGCAAGACAACAACCGCCGGGCCGAGGAGCGTTTTGATACCCTGCGGCTGCTACGCACCTACGGCAGCGACTATAGGGTGATTTTGGTGGGGGACGCCAAGATGGGTCCCTATGAGATCACCTGGCCCGGTGGCAGTGTCGAATACTGGAACGAGGAGGCGGGTCAGGTGTGGCTCGCCCGCCTGCAGCAGCACTATGCCAAACTGGTGTGGCTCAACCCGGTCCCGAGGCGGGAGTGGCTCTGGCACCCCTCCATCAAGTTGATGAATGAACTGGTTGGCGGACGCATGCATCCGCTGACCCTGGCCGGTCTCGCCGCGGCGATCGATCAGCTGTAATAACCTCTCTACCCTAAAAAGCCAACAAGCCGGGAACGAACCCGGCCAGGAGCAAAGATGACTTCTATCGTGATCAGTGGATCAGGCCTCTATACGCCGCCTTTTGCCGTCAGCAACGAAGCGCTGGTGGCCGCCTTCAACCAGTATGTGGATCTCTACAACGAGGAGAATGCCTCCGCCATCGATGCGGGCCAGCTTCCCGCCAAGCAGCACTCCAGCTGCGAGTTCATCGAGAAGGCTTCCGGCATCAAGAGCCGCTATCTGGTGAGCAAGGAAGGGGTGCTGGATCCGGACATCATGCAGCCGCTGCTGCCCGAGCGGCCCGATGACAAACCCTCCATCATGGTGGAGATGGCGGTGGCCGCTGCCGAACAGGCGCTGATCGCTGCCGGCCGCGAGCCGGGTGACGTGGATTTGGTGATAGTGGCTGCCTCCAATATGCCGCGCCCCTATCCGGCGCTCTCCATCGAGCTGCAGCACTATCTGGGGGCGGGCGGCATGGCTTTTGACATGAACGTGGCCTGTTCGTCCGCTACCTTTGGCATCAAGACGGCAGCCGACATGCTGGCCGCCGGCACCGCCAAACTGGCGCTGGTGGTGAACCCCGAGATCTGCTCGGGTCACCTCAACTTTCGCGATCGGGACAGCCACTTCATCTTCGGCGATGCCTGCACCGCCGTGTTGCTGGAGCGGGAGGCCGATTGCAAGGTGGCCAACCCCTGGCAACTGGTGGCGAGCAAGCTGGTGACCCAGTATTCCAACAACATTCGCAACAACTTCGGCTTCCTTAACCGGCTCAGCCCGCGCACCCGTTATGGCGATGACAAGCTGTTTTGCCAGCAGGGGCGCAAGGTGTTCAAGGAGGTGCTGCCGCTGGTATGCGATCAGATCGCCGGCCAGCTCGACGAGCAGGGCTGGGCGGCGGATACCCTGAGCCGGCTCTGGTTGCATCAGGCCAACCTCACCATGAACCAGTTCATCGGTCGCAAGCTGCTGGGTCACGATGCCAGCCAGCAAGAGGCGCCGGTGATCCTCGACAGTTACGGCAACACCAGCTCGGCGGGTTCCATTATCGCGTTCCATCTGTACAATCGCGACCTTCCTGCGGGGGCCCGCGGTGTGCTCTGTTCGTTTGGCGCTGGCTATTCGATAGGGAGTCTGCTGCTGCTGCGCCTGTGAGGGGGGCGGGAATATCCCCGCCGTCATAACAATAAACCGCAGTTCGGGTGGAATTATGCAGAAAATAACGGGGCGTTGCGCCCTGCACTACGGCGTGACACTGTCACTCTTTTGCCTCTACGGATTTCAGGTCTGTCCGTTCCTGGATAGCCTGACCCTGCCCCAGCTGCTGGGACCGACCCTGCTGGTTTTCGCCATCATGTTCGCCGTGCGCGATCGCGTGTTGCGCAGGCTGGATCTGCCCGGCAACGGACTCGGCAGCTTCGGGTTGGAGGTGGGCTTCTACCTGCTGGGGGCGCTGCTGCTCTCGGGCTACAACGGCCTCATGCATGACTTCCCGCTGGAGAGTCACCTCAAGATCCTGCTGGGGATGACCACCCTGGGCTTTCTGGTGGCGGCGGATCTGTCGCTGGTGCGGGACTGGAACCTGGCCAAACTGCGGGAGCATCAGGGCTCGCTGGTGCTGACCCGGCCGCTGGCCATGCCGGTTTCCCGCAAGTTCTCCCTGTTTACCTTCACCACGCTAGCGCTGCTGGGGGGTGTCTTCTTCCTGCTGTTCAACAAGGATCTGGAGTGGCTGGCGACGGTGGACAGAAGCCTGTCGCGGCTCGATGCCCAGCACTACATATTGCTGGAAATCGCCTTCGTGATGGCAGTGACCTTCTGTTACCTCTGGCTCATCATTCGCGGCTATGGCCGCAATCTGACCCTTTCCCTGATGCACCAGACGCGCACCATGGCGCAGGTGCAGTGCGGCGATCTGGATGCGCGGGTGCCGGTGACCCGGGATGACGAATTCGGCCTGATCGCCGCCAGCACCAACCAGATGATCGGCGAGCTGAAGGCGCGCAGCGACGAGCTCAACCTGACCCGGGACGTGGCCATCCTAGGCCTCGCCTCGCTGGCGGAGACCCGGGACAACGAGACTGGCGCCCACATCATCCGCACCCAGCACTACGTCAAGGTGCTGGCCGAATACCTTAGCCGTCACGACGCCGAGCGTTATCCCCTCGATGACGCCACCATAGACCTGCTGTTCAAGTCGGCGCCGCTGCACGACGTGGGCAAGGTGGGCATTCCCGATGCGATCCTGCTCAAGCCGGGCAAGCTGACCGACGAAGAGTTTGCCATCATGAAGCGCCATCCCCAGATAGGGGCCGATGCGCTGGCCAGCGCCGAGGCCCAGCTCGGCTCCAACTCCTTCCTGCGGCTGGCCCGCGAAATCTCCCTTACCCATCACGAGAAGTGGGATGGCAGCGGTTACCCGGCCGGCCTGGCCGGGGAGCTCATCCCGCTCTCGGGCCGCTTGATGGCGGTGGCGGATGTCTACGATGCCCTCATCTCGAAACGGGTCTACAAGCCCGCCTTCACCCACGAAGAGGCGAAAGCCATCATAGTGCAGGGTCGCGGCAGCCATTTCGATCCCGGCATGGTCGATGCCTTCCTTGCCTGCGAGGGGGCCTTCAGGCAGATTGCCGCCGAGCACAGGGATCAGGCGTGATAAAAAAACCACCCTCGGGTGGTTTTTTTATGGCTCGCAATCGCGTGGCGATCAGGCCGGCTCTATGGCCAGCACCAGACAGTCGGGTTCGCTGATGCGAAAGCGCACATTGAGATCGAACAGGCGTACCCCGTACTCCTTGTCGTCCGGCTTGCCCTTCTTGTAGGCGGGACGGGGATCCTGGGCCAGTACCTCGCTCACCAGCAGGCGCAGCTCGGGATAGGCCTTGAGCCAGGGTTGCAGCTGTTGCTCCGCCTCCGGGCTGAAACTTACCGCCAGCGGCGGGGTGGGGGCGTCGGGGGCAAAGCCACCGCGGGCATCCGGCAGGCTGTCGGCATAGGGGATATAGGGCTTGATATCGACGATGGGGGTGCCATCGAGCAAGTCCACCGCGCCGAGATCCAGCCACAGCTTGCCCCGTTTGCGGCCCACCCCGTGCAACTCGACTACCGAGAGGCCCAGCGGATTGGGGCGGAAAGTGGAGCGGGTGGCAAAGACGCCGACCCGTTCGTTGCCGCCCAGGCGCGGCGGGCGCACCGTCGGGTGCCAGCCCTGATCCATGGTCTGGTGAAACACGAAGCTGAGCCACAGATGGGAGAACTGCTCGATGCCGCGCAGCACATCCGGTTGATCGTAGGGGGGCAGCAACTCGAGGCGGGCGCGGGCCGATTTGACCAGACCGGGCTGGCGGGGGATGGCGAACTTCTCCTTGTAGGGAGAGCGGATGATCCCGAGGGTGTCGATTTCGAACTTCATGGTGGATCCTGGCTGAAAACCTCGGCAATTTAGCACAGGCGGCGCCAAAACGCAGGCCTCGCTTCCCTTGCCTGGCCGGGTCTTCCCCAGACCCTTTTCCTTATGTCCTGCCGTGATCACCCTCTCATCCCCGTGCCATGGAGGCTGTACCCCGCCGCCAACTTGGGTAGGGTGGGGGCACTATGAATACCGGCATGCAAGGCGCGTCATACCCGAGATAGCCCATCGTGCCGGACAGGAGGGACATGGATGAAACTGCTGATCAT
This sequence comes from Aeromonas enterica, assembly GCF_054052465.1. NCBI lineage: Bacteria > Pseudomonadati > Pseudomonadota > Gammaproteobacteria > Aeromonadales > Aeromonadaceae > Aeromonas > Aeromonas enterica. The sequence goes on from NZ_JBSTYL010000004.1 coordinate 280,043, forward strand.
CGGCGGCACTGGTTTTCTGGGCCGCCACCTCACCTCGCTGGCGCTGGATTGGGGCCACGAGGTGACTTTGTTCAACCGGGGTCATCGCCAGCACCCGGACTGGCGCGATCTGGTTCAGCTCACCGGTGACAGGGACAAGGATCTGCATGCCCTGCATGGGGAAGGGCCCGGCTGGGATCTGGTTATCGAAACCTGCTGCTACCGGCCCGAGCAGGCGGCAAGCCTCTCCACCGCTCTGCTCGGGCGATGCGAGCGGCTGATCTTCATCTCCACCATCAGCGTCTATCGCGACTTCGCCCAGCGGGGGATGGATGAGTCGGCGCCGCTGCACGAGACAAGGGCCGGGGACATGCCCACCGACTACGGCCCCTTGAAAGTGTTGTGCGAGGCCGAATATCGGGCCCGCTGGGGCGAGCGGATCTGCATTCTGCGCCCCGGCGTGCTGTGCGGCCCCTTTGATCCGACCGGTCGTTTGGCCTGGTGGGTGAAACGGATACAGCAGGGGGGCTCCTGGCTGCTGCCAGGGGAGGGGCAGGATCGATTGCAATATCTGGATGTGCGCGACTGCGCCGAGTTCGTGCTGCGCGCTGCCGAGCAGCAGCTGGGGGGCATCTTCAACCTGCTCAAGCCCGGCATAGCGCTGGCGGACTGGGTGGATCGCCTCGCAGCCCGGCTCGCTCCCGCCATGCCACTGCAACCTGAGTGGGTGCCCTGGCCCACGCTGCTGGCGGCCGGTGTCGAGCCCTGGCAGAGCTACCCGGCCCTGTTGCCCAATGAGCAGCCGGAGTATGCCGGTTATGGCCGCATCAGCGCCGAGGCAGCCATAGTGCAGGGGCTCAATTTCCGGCCGCTGGAGGAGACGGTGGCCGATCTGGCCCAGTGGCTGGCGGAGAACGGTCAGGCCGTGGTGGCCGGGATGACGGCCGGGCAGGAGCGGGCGCTGCAACAAGGGTTACGGCTGGGCACTCTGCAATAGGGCGCGGTGTGCGCCCATCCCGCCTTGATGGCCAGCATATGAAAGAGGGCGTCCCGTGGGACGCCCTCTTTCATATGCGGTTGTGCGGGTCAGCGCAGCCTGGCGCCGCACTGGATCAGCAGTTCTTTCAGCAGGGTACGATGACAACGCTCGGCCTGTTCACAGTAGCAACCCACCGACAGGTTGGTGGTGTGGGAGAGGGCTGCCAGCAGCGCCAGATCGTGGCGGGCACTGGGGGTGGCCATCTCGGCCTTGTACTGCTTGCAGAAAGCGGCCCATTGAGCGGGAGTCTCGGCGGCCTGACCCAGCTTCATGGTCTCGTTGCTGGGGGCCAGGTTGGGGAACCAGACGTCGTACCAATCCTGACTGGCAAACTTGGCTTTGGGCACGCCACGAGGTGGGCGCCGCACCGTGCCGATCCGCAGCCCCTCGTCGGGCAGGCGGGGGCTGCCGAGCCGGACTATGGCCAGTGCCATGGCCTCTTTACTTCTCTTGCGCCACTTTCAGCGCCTGCCCGTAGCAGATCACCTGTTTCAGGCAGCCAGGGGTGTCACTGAACTCGGCGCACTTGTCGAAGGTGACACCATTGCCACCCATGTCGGCCACACGGCGGCGCGCCAGGGTGCGGGCTTCACCTGCGTTGGGAATGGGCTGCTTGGCATCGCTCTGACAGGATTCCCCCTCGACTGTGCCGAGGTAGAGGTAGTTGAGGTCAGCCAGCTGACTCTGCTCATAGATCTGGACGCTGCCCGGCTTGAAGTACTCGTCGAAATTTTCCTTGTCCAGATTGCTGTTGAAAGAGAAGTCGGCGCAACCGGAGGCGATCAGGGGCATCATCAGGATAAGGCGTTTCATGTCGATGTCTTGTTGAACTGTGAGGGGGTCATTATAGGGGCCAGTCGCTGCCTGCGACCAGCCCCATTTTTAACCATGGAGACGGGGTGTGACGGGGATCAGACCGGTGCCAGCCGCTGATGCAGGCTGCGATAGTCATCATCCGCCAGCAATTCATGGCGTGAGAAGGGCGCAGGTACGCCCCTCTGCTTTTCTTATGTTCAGACTGGTGCCAGCCGTTGATGCAGGCTGCGGTAGTAATCATCCGCCAGCAACTCGTGATGGGGGGCACAGAGGCGGATCTGCCCCTCTTCCATCAGGGCTATCCTGTCCATCTGCTCCAGCCCCAGCAGGCGGTGGGAGATGAGCAGCAAGGAGCGATCCGCCCCCAGCCTGAACAACAAGTTCATGATCTCCCGTTCGGTCTGGCTGTCGAGCCCCTCGGTCGGCTCATCCAGCAGCCAGAGCGGCGCGTCGTGCAGCAGGGCGCGGGCGATGCCGATGCGACGGCGCTCGCCACCGGAGAGCGGGCGACCGCCATCCCCCAGCCAGGCATTGAGCCCGCTGTCGCTGTGGCCGTTGTCATCTTCCAGCAGATTGGCGAGGCCGACCTGGGTCAGTACCTGCACCAGTTGCTCGTCACTGGCATCGGGGGCGGCCAGCTTGAGGTTGCCTCGCAAAGTATCGGCAAACAGGTGAACCCGCTGGCTCACCACCGACAGCGAGGCGCGCAGCGCCCCTTCGCTGTAGTCGGTGAGCGGCTTGCCATCCAGCACTATCTTGCCCGCCTGCGGGCTCCACTCACGGGTCAACAACCCCATCAGGGTGGACTTGCCGCAACCTGTCTGCCCCAGCAGCGCCAGCTTCTCGCCTGCCTGCAGCTGCAGGGTGCAACCGCGCAGCACAGGATGCGGGTTGCCGGGGTAGCCGAAATAGAGGTCGCTTATCTGCAGAGTGCCGACGCTGGCGTGCTGCTGCTCGGCTCCCCACTGGGGGGCCTTGGCCTCCTGCAGTATCTCGTTGAGACGGCGGGCCGAGGTGAGGCTGGTGGAGAGGTGCTGGAAGGCACCCGCCAGCGGCAGCAGGGCCTCGAAGCTTGCCAGGGTCGCGAACACCATCAGCGCCGTGATGGGGTCGGGCTGCGCGCCCGCCACGCCGTGACCGGCCAGCCAGAGCATCAGGGTCAGGGTCCAGCCGCTAAGCAGCTGTACCGAGAAGTTGGCCAGTCCGCTCACCATGGCCATGCGGGCCTGGGCGGCCAGCAGCGCCTGTTCGGCCTGTTTCAGCTCGGTCAGCGCCTTGGGGGCGGCGGCAAACATCTGCAGCTCGGCCTGACCGTCCAGATAGTCCACCATGCGGGTACGCATGGCCGATTTCTCGGCGATCAGCCGACGGCCGGGCTGGCGACCGAGGAAGTAGAACACCAGCGGCAGGGCTATCATGCCAAGCAGCAGTATGGCGCCCAGCGTCAGGGCGAGTCGACCGTCGAAGAAGGAGAGGAAGAACACCAGGCCGGCGCAGCTGAGCAGTGCCGCGCCTATGGGGGTGACCAGGCGCAGATAGACGTGATCCATGGCGTCTATGTCAGCTACCAGCCGGTTGAGCAGATCCGCCTGGCGAAAGCCGGCCAGGGTGCCGGTGGAGAGCGGCGAGAGCTTTTGCCAGAACCAGACCCGCAACCGGGTTAGCACCCGGAAGGTGGCGTCGTGGCTCACCACCCGCTCGCCCCAGCGACCTGCGGTGCGGATGATGGAGAAGAAACGCACTCCGCCAGCCGGGGTCATGTAGTTGAAGGTATCGCGGCTGGCGACGGCCAGCCCCGCCACGGCGGCGGCGGAGAGGAACCAGCCGGAGAGCGACAGCAGTCCCATGCCGGCCACCAGGGTCACCAGGGCTAGCAGCAGGCCCAGCGAGAGGCTCAGCCAGTGCTGACGATAGAGGCGCAGAAACGGCAATAGATCAGTCATCGAGAGAATCCCCCGGGTGTTGGGACAAGAGGCGCGCGAACGGGCCCTGCGCCCTGCTCAGTTGCTGGAAGGTGCCTTGCTCCACCAGCTGGCCGCGCGCCAGCACCAGTATCTTGTCCATCTTGGTCAGTTGATCGAGGCGGTGGGTGATCATCAACAGGGTCTGGCCCGCCATCGCCTGCTCCAGCGTGGTCATGATGGCGCGCTCCGAGTGGCGATCCAGGCTGGCGGTGGGCTCATCCAGTACCATCAGCTGGGTGGATTTGAGCAGGGTACGGGCCAGGGCGAGGCGCTGGGCCTGGCCGACCGAGAGGCCGCCGGCCTGATCCCCAACCGGATAGTCGAGCCCCTTCTCCATGGCAAATTCCCAGGCCTGAGCCCGTTTCAGGGCGGCTTCCAGCTCGGCATCGCTGGCTGACGGCTTGGCCAGCAGCAGGTTGTCGCGCAAGGAAGCGTGGAACAGCTGCGGGTTCTGGGAGAGCCAGCCCAGCTGCAGTCGCCACTGGCTCATGTCGAGGCTGGCCAGCTCCTGACCGTTGACCTTTAGCTCACCACGATAGGGGGCAAAACCGAGCAGGGCATTGACCAGCGAGCTCTTGCCGGCGCCGCTGACACCGACGAGCGCCGTGCGTGACCCCGCTTCCAGGGTGAAGTCGATGGGGCCGGCCAGCACCTTGCCCTCGGCACTCAGCACTTCGAGGTCTTTGGCTTCGACTTTGATCGGGCTGTCGGCATGGAAAGGGGTGTTGCCTGCGGCGGGCTCGCTCACGTCGGCTTCGAGGAACTCCAGCAACTGCTCGGCGGCGCCGATGGCCTGCGCCTTGGCGTGGTAGTGGGCGCCGAGTTCCCGCAGCGGAGCGTAGAACTCGGGGGCGAGAAACAGCACGAACAGGCCGGTAAACAGGGTGACTTTGGTGCCATAGTGGCCAAAGTTCAGGTGATCGATATAGGAGAAACCGAAGTAGACGGCGACCAGCGCCACCGAGATGGCGGCGAAGAATTCCAGCACGGCCGTGCTCAAGAAAGCAAGGCGCAGCACCTCCATGGTGCGCTCGCGAAAATCTTCCGAGGCGTCGCGAATGGCATCCCCTTCCGCCTGGGTGCGCATGAAAAGCTGCAAAGTGCGCAGCCCCTTGAGGCGATCGAGGAAGTGGCCGGAGAGGCGCGCCAGTGCCTGGAAGTTGCGGCGGTTGGCATCGGCGGCGCCCACCCCCACCAGGATCATGAAGAGAGGGATGAGGGGCGCAGTGCCCAGCAGGATCAGACCCGCCGCCCAGTTGACCGGGAACACGGCCACCAGGATCACCACGGGAATAAAGACGGCAATGGCCATCTGCGGCAGGTAGCGCGAGAAGAAATCCTGCATATTTTCAATCTGTTCAAGCAGCAGACTGGCCCAGCTGCCGGCCGGGCGTCGCTGGATATAGGCAGGGCCGAGGCGGCCGAGGCGAGTGAGCACCAGCTCGCGAATGGCCTGGCGCACCGCGCTGCCTGCCTTGAAGCTGGTCACCTCACGACCATAGGCAAGCGCCGCCTTGGACAGGGTCACCAGCAGCAGGGTAATAAAGAGGGGAATGGATTGTTCCGGGGTTGTGCCCTCGATGATGAAGCCATGCAGCAGGGTCGCCAGCAACCAGGCTTGCGCCACCATCAGTATGCCCTGACCCAGACCAAAGCCGATGGAGAGACCGATCCAGCGTCGGCCGTGGCTCGACTGGTTGCGCAACCAGCCATAAAGATGTTTCTGAGTTTTCTTGTCCATTACCACCATCCTCGCGTCGAGTGGCGCAAGACTATCCTCGGCTCCCGGCATTGGCAACCTTGTAAATTCCCGGTGTTGAAAATGTTTGATGGAAAAAACAGCTTGCTGCTCATTAGTTGGTCGAACGGCTTGATTTATGGTAAAAAACAGCACCGCAGTGATTGCGCTCGGCGGCAAAATGCATATAGTAGAGGCCCTGACGCGGGTGTAGTTCAATGGTAGAACGGTAGCTTCCCAAGCTGCATACGTGGGTTCGATTCCCATCACCCGCTCCACATTTTGATCCCCGGTAACCAAGCCGTCTTGTTATTGCCTCTGCCTGGTGCATGGCTTCTCGACGTTTGTTTGATGCCTGGAATCTGCTGCGATTTTGATGCCTAGCGGGCATCGTATAATGGCTATTACCTCAGCCTTCCAAGCTGATGATGCGGGTTCGATTCCCGCTGCCCGCTCCAGCTTTCATGCAAAAAGCCCACTCCTGCGAGTGGGCTTTTTGTTTTGCGCTTGCGCCGAAAAAGGGCAAACAGCAGGCAGATAAAAGGCGCCGATGGCGCCTCTTGAACCTGATTCCATGGGATGGAACTGGTTTATTCCTGTTCCAGCTCGCCACAGAAGCGGTAGCCTTCGCCATGGATGGTGGCGATGATCTCCGGGGTGTCGTTGACGCTTTCGAAGTGCTTGCGAATACGGCGTATGGTGACATCCACGGTGCGGTCATGAGGCTTGAGCTCGCGGCCAGTCATCTTCTTGAGCAGCTCGGCACGGGTCTGGATCTGGCCCGGGTTTTCGCAGAAGTGCAGCATGGCACGGAATTCGGAGCGCGGCAGCTTGAACATGTCGCCAGCCGGGCTGACCAGTGCGCGGCTGTTGATGTCCAGTGCCCAGCCGTTGAACAGGTAACGTTCAACCAGCTTCTTCTCTTCGCCACCGGCGGCCACATTCATGGTGCGGCTCAGCAGGTTGCGGGCACGAATCGTCAGTTCACGGGGGTTGAATGGCTTGGTGATGTAATCGTCGGCGCCGATTTCCAGACCCAGGATCTTGTCCACTTCATTGTCACGACCGGTCAGGAACATCAGAGCAATGTTGTCATCTTCACGCAGTTCGCGCGCCAGCAGCAGGCCATTTTTGCCCGGCAGGTTGATGTCCATGATCACCAGATTGATGGTGTGGGCGGTCAGGGCTTGATGCATTTCGTCGCCATTGTTGGCTTCGAGCACTATATAGCCTTCGGCCTCAAAGATGCTTTTCAGGGTATTGCGGGTGACCAGTTCGTCTTCGACGATCAGAATGTGTGGTGTTTGCATGAGTATTCCCAGATTCTTATCAGTTAGTTATCTAAATTTTAACACTCTTTGGCGTTACCCGACCGGTCCTGAAAATTTATTACGTCATCCTGGGTATGAATGTCAGGTCGGGTTATCGCGAATTTGGCATCAGCGTTGGCAAACATCCCTGTGCCACACATAGGCTCTCAACAAGTCTGATCGAGAGAAGCCTGGAAAGGTAGTCCATTACAAAAGTGGCTGCATTTTATCAGTTAACAGGCGCATAACAACACTCTTTGCCGTCAGATAGCAACTTTTTAACTCTGGTTTGATATAGGTCAAACCCTGAGTACACAGCATGATACTTGGGGTTGTCCCCATTTTCGCCCTTATAAAATGTAATGGAATGTAACATGTGGTTGACATGAATTTGTGGGAAAACTACAGAAAAATTTGTTTTATTGCCTCCTTTGCTGCGCCGAAATGGCCCGCCTACGCCATAGTGACGGCCTGGAATCCGGCCAGTCGCGAGGTGGGAATGCGTCGTAATACCCGCCGTCAGCGGGCTCTCTGGCGAGTGATCGTGGCGTCTCCCCACATGATGGCCATGGGGCCTTGCTGGGGGAGCTCGCCCGATGAAAGTTGGCGTGAATCGTCGTTGTTGCTGGCTTCCTCTCGCAGTGAGGCCATTGGTTTGGCGACCCGTTTCGGCCAGAACGCCCTCTATTGGGTGGAACAGGGGGAGCTTTGGTTGCTGCCGGTATTGATAAAAGGCGCACCTCTCCATCTGGGCAGAATTGAATCCCACTGGATTGTCAGGGACCCGGCTTGATGAAAGAATGAGCGAATTCATATCCATGGAAGGAAGCTTATGATGCTGGATCTACTGCCCGACCTCTGCGATCAACACGGCGATGCCCTGCAAGTGGCCGATCCGCTGTTCCACAATTTTGGTGGCAAGCCGCTGTTTTATGGCCAGGCGGTCACCCTCTCCTGCTATGAAGACAACAGCCTGGTACGGGAGTTGGTCACTCGACCTGGCCAGGGGCGGGTGATGGTGATCGATGGCGGCGGTTCGTTGCGCCGCGCCCTGCTCGGTGATCAGCTGGCCATCAAGGCGGCAGAGCAGGGATGGGAGGGGATCCTGATCCACGGCGCCGTGCGTGATGTGGGCACCTTGGCGACGCTGGCACTGGGGGTCAAGGCGCTGGCGGCCTGCCCGGTCAAGACCGAGAAGCGGGGTCAGGGGGCGCTGGATGCCGTGGTGTCGTTTGCAGGGGTGACCATACATCCGGGTGACTACGTCTATGCCGACCTCAACGGCGTACTGGTGAGCGCAACCCGGCTTATTTGAGCGGTCAGAAGTTGAGGCCGACACCAATGCTGAGGGATTGCCCCGTACTGAATGCACTCATGCCGTAGTTGGCCGTGATGGCGAACTGGGGTGTCAGCAGCAGGCTGGTATTGAGCTCCAGCAGGGTGCTGGCCTTGTTCACTTCCAGCTGCTTGAGCTGGCTGCCGATGTTCAGCGAGGGGGAGAGCCGGTAACGCACCCCTGAGCTGATATTGAAGCCAGTCTGCTCGCTGTGGGTGCCCACCGCAGGCCCGGCTTCCATGTAGAGGCTGACATCGTCCTGAACCGGATACTGATAGCCGGTGTTGATGAGCCAGAGGTCGAAATTGTCGCTGTGATGACTCTGATTGCCGAGCAGCACACCGGAATAGCTTTTCACGTAGAGCTGGCTGTTTGCCTCGCTCTTGAGGAAGTCCCAGTCGGCGGCCTGGGCACCGAGGCTGAGGCATGACGCGAGTGCGATGATGAGTGGTTTGACCATTCTTTTCCCCTCCCTGGGTCCGGAACAGGAATACAAGCATGGCACATGCCAGCTGCTAGTAAAGGCAACCCAGATCACAATAAAACAGTTTTAATCTGCCGCCGACTCATGATAAACAGGCCACCATCATCACTTTCCTTCCCCTATTTCTCTCATATCAAGAGGTGAACCCATGAACAAGAAACTGACCCTGCTGGCCGCACTGGCACTGGGAGGCTGCGCTATGGCAACTGGTTCCAGTCTGGCTCAACTGCAAGCATCCACCTGGCAGTTGCAGGGAGCGAGCGGCGATACCTTCACTCTGCAGGTTGCGGGTGACAAGGTGGCGGGCAAGGGCGGCTGCAACCGCTATTTTGGCGGCATCACCCAGCAGGGTGACGGCGTATTGACGCTGGGAGCCATGGGCTCGACCCGCATGATGTGCATGGGCGAGCTGGCCGGCAAGGAGATGCTCTATCTGCAGAAACTGGAGAAGGTGGCAACCTTCAAGGTAAGCGGTCAACAGCTGGTGCTGAGTGATGCCAACAAGGTGGCGTTGCTCACCTTCGATGCCATGCCAGCCGCCAAGTAACTGATATTCCTGTCAGAGGTTGTCGTAGCTCGAGCAGGCAGCCGCGATCAGAAAGGGACGCCGCAGCGTCCCTTTTTCAATGCCGTTTTGCGGCTTGTGTCGGCAAGCATCGCAAGATGCATCGCATCTTGAGCCATGACAAGGTGCCGCGAGCTGATCTTCATCCTCCCCGCTGGAACTTGAAGCGCTTCTTGCGCCGATAGGGATAGACATCCTCGAACACCCCCACCTTGATGTTGCTCTGCAGCATCTTCCAGTAGTTGGCGTCGAACATCTCCTTGTGCAGCTGCATCATGATCTCTCGCACCTGGGGCTTTTGCAGCAGGAAGGTGGCGAACTCCTCGGGAAAGATGTCGTTGGGGGCCACCGAATACCAGGGCTCGGCGCTCCATTCATCTTCCGGGTAGCGCGGCGGCGGGATCTGGCGGAAGTTGCACTCCGTCATGTAGCAGATCTCGTCGTAGTCGTAGAAGACCACCCGGCCGTGACGGGTGACGCCGAAGTTCTTGAACAGCATGTCGCCGGGGAAGATGTTGGCCGCCGCCAGCTGCTTGATGGCGTTGCCGTACTCCTCCAGCGCGAGCCGGGTCTGCTGCTCGTCCGCCTTGTCCAGATAGAGGTTGAGCGGGATCATCTTGCGCTCTGTGTAGAGGTGTTTTATCACCAGCTTGTCACTGGTGATGGTGAGTGCCGAGGGGGCCACAGTCTTGAGCTCGACCAGCAGCTCGGGCGAGATGCGATCCAGGGGAAACTCGAAGTTGGTGAACTCCTGGGTATCGGCCATGCGACCCACTCTATCGTGCTGTTTGACCAGCCGGTACTTGGCCTTCACCTGCTCGTGGCTCACATCCTTGGGCGGAGTGAACTCGTCTTTTATCACCTTGAACACAACGTCATAGGAGGGGAGGGTGAACACGCTCATCACCATCCCCTTGATGCCGGGGGCTATGATGAACAGCTCCCGGCTCTGGGCCAGGTGCTGCTGATAGTGGCGATAGAGCTCTGTCTTGCCGTGCTTCTGGCAGCCGATGGCGTTGTAAATCTCGTAATCGGGTTTGTGGGGCATGATCTGGCGCAGAAACACCACAAACAGCGCCGGCACAGGGGCATAGACCATGAAGTAGGCGCGGGCGAAACCGAACACGATGGAGGCGAGCTCAGGCTCGAAGATGACGGTATCCACGTAGATGCTGTGGCCTGTGCTGAGCAGCGGCAGAATGAAGGGGAATACCTGCCCCTTCACCCGAATAAGTCCCACCAGATAGGCGCCTTTGTTGCGGTAGAACACCTCCTTGAGCAGCTCGATGGCGAAGGGCTCTTCATGCAGGATCTGCGGGCCGTTCTCGGCAAGATGGCGGTGGATGTCGACAATGTCGCGCTGCTTGTCCTCATAGGGCAGAGTGAAGCTGTAATCCCCCAGCATCTGGCTCAGGGTTTGCGGCAGGTGGGTCAGATCGGTGCGATAGACCCGCAGCAGGGCGCTCAAGTCTGGATGCTCCCCCCGGCTGCGAAACGGATGGATGTAGAGGTTCTCGTCGCGAATGTTGCGATGGCGGAAGATGCGGCGATAGACGGAGTTGAAGAAGGACTCTGCCACCTCGAAGTTGTCACAGCGGGGCAGCAGATCGCTGAAGGCGCCTTTTACCCGTTTGAGCAGCTCCTGAGTGGCGTGATGCTCCCCCATCATCTGCTTTATCAGGGCCGTGGTGGCGCCGACGTGGTGATCATAGAGGCGAATGCGTTCGCGCCCGGCGAGCTGTACTCCCAGCCAGTCACTGTTCTCGAAGCGGCTCTTGCTGCCCTGGGTTATCTCGAGAAACCGGCTGTAAAATGACTCGAAGCGTTGCAAGATAGTCTCGGCGACGGCCTGTTCCAATGGCTGCTGCATCTCTCTCTTCCTTGTGATGTGTCGGCCGGTATGGCGGCTGAATCCGGGGCGGGTCTGTCGTCCTGTCCTTGCCCTGCAAGTGCTCAATCACTCACGGCATTCATACCGAGAATGGCTGGCAGTTTGTGCACACGTCTGGCCACTATGGCAACATTCAAATGGCTGTTCAAGTGGCAATTTTCGGGGATAAACGGTAGATTGCGCCCCTGTTTTGCCGACCATTTGCAGCCTGTTCGAGCGGTCGGCCTGCTCAAGAGGAAACCCAATGAAACTCTATTTTGTGCTGGTGGCGCCAGCCCGGGCACCCAATGTCGGGGCCGCCGCCCGTGCCATGAAAACCATGGGCTTTGATGCCATGCGACTGGTGGCGAGCCGGGTACACGAAGAGGAGGAGGCGAACTGGGTAGCCCATGGGGCGCAGGACATTTTGACCAACGCCGAGGCATTCGACACCCTGCCAGAGGCGCTGGCCGACATGGATCTGGTGATCGCCACCACGGCCCGCCAGCGTGGTCGCTATCAGCACTACCTCACCCCGGGGGAGATCCGCGAGCAGATCCGCACCAAGCCCTCGCTCGGCAAGGTCGCCATCGTATTTGGGTGTGAGGAATCCGGCCTCTCCAATGAGCAGCTGGCCCACGCCGACCTGCTGAGCTACCTGCCGCTCAAGGTGAGTTACCCGTCGCTGAACCTGGGGCAGGCGATCATGCTGTATGCCTACGAGATGAGCCAGTTGCTGGATGAGCCGCAGGCTATAGCAGAAAATTTTGATAACGCCGGGCAGGTTCGTGTACTGAAACACAAAACAGCAGAAATACTTGGTGAACTCGGAGTTTCTCAGGATGAAAAACTGCATCAATGGGTGATGGACCGGGTGCCCATGCTGCCGCAGCGGGATTTGAATATGCTGCATCTGCTCTGCAAAGACCTGGTTCGCCGATTTGAACGCAAGGGGCAATGAGGTTTAAGTTGACAGCCCATCGCCTGCCGCGGTATTGCTAAAAGCCAGCTTCGTTCAAGAGTGTTCGTCATGCAGTCATTCACCAACGTCACCACCACCACCATTATTACCGGTACCACCACAGGTGGCACTGGGGCCGGTTGATGCGCTGACGAACAAGCACAGAAATCAAAAAAGGCCCGTACCCACCCAGTACGGGCCTTTTTGTTGAGTTGTTTTTAGACCGTTTTCAGATCAATTTGCAGGGTTCACAGGGAGATAAGCGATGAGAGTGTTGAAGTTTGGCGGGTCGTCACTGGCCGACGCAGAGCGTTTTTTACGGGTAGCCGATATCGCGGTCAATACCCACGGCCAATCCCAGGTTGCCCTGGTGCTATCGGCACCGGCCAAGGTGACCAATCACCTGGTCGCCCTGGTGGAGCAGACCAGTCGCGGCATGGATGCCAGTTCCACCCTGTTTGAAATCAACGGTATCTTCTCCCGCCTGCTGGCCGGCTTGAAGGCCGCGTATCCGGCGCTGGATGACAAGGCGCTGCAGGCCCGCCTCACCGCCGAGCTGGATCAGGTGGAGCGGCTGATGCAGGGCATCCGCCTGCTGGGGCTCTGCCCGGACAACGTGCAGGCCCGCATCCTGAGCCGCGGCGAGAACCTCTCCATCGCCTTCATGCACGAGTTGCTGCGAGTGCGCGGCCTCGAGCTGGATATCATAGTACCGGAGCAACTGCTGGCCACCGACGGCGGCTACCTCGAAGCTCACGTCGACATCGAGGCCTCCCGCCTGCGCTTTGCCGCCAAGGGGCTGCGTTCCGATTGTCTCTACCTGATGCCGGGCTTCACCGGTGGCAGCGACAAGGGTGAGACCGTGCTGCTGGGTCGTAACGGCTCGGATTACTCAGCCGCCGTGCTGGCCGCCTGCGTCGATGCCGAGTGTTGCGAGATCTGGACTGACGTGGAGGGTTGCTACAACTGCGACCCGCGCTTGGTGCCGGACGCCTACCTGCTGAAAACCCTCTCCTATAAAGAGGCGATGGAGCTCTCGTATTTTGGCGCCAAGGTGCTGCACCCGAAAACCATCGCGCCCGTGGCCCAATTCCACATTCCCTGCCTTATCAAGAACAGCTTCAACCCGCAGGGGCCTGGCACCCTGATCGGCGTCGAGCAGGGGGATGACGACCTGAAAGTGAAGGCCATCTCGGATCTCTCCGGCATGTGTATGTTCAACGTCTCCGGCCCTGGCATGAAGGGCATGGTGGGCATGGCCGGTCGCATCTTCTCCGCCGTCTCCCGCGCCGGGGTCAGCATCGTCCTCATCACCCAGTCATCAAGCGAGTACAGCGTCAGCTTCTGTATCCACAGCTATGACTGCGACAAGACCCGCAAGGTGCTGGAGCGCGAGTTCGAGCTGGAATTCAAGAACCAGCTGCTGGATCCGCTGGAGATCATGAGCGATCTGGCCATCATCTCCCTGATCGGTGACGGCATGCGCACCAGCAAGGGGATGGCGGCCCGCTTCTTCACCTCGCTGGCGCAGGCCTCCATCAATATCGTCGCCATCGCGCAGGGCTCGAGCGAGCGTTCCATCTCCGCCGTGGTGCGGGATCGCAAGGTGGCCGAAGCCATCAAGGCCTGCCACCAGAATTTCTTCGGCAGCCAGCAGTTCATCGATCTCTTCGTAGTCGGCGTCGGCGGTGTCGGCGCGGCCCTGGTGGATCAGATTGCCCGCCAGCAGCCGGTATTGGCCGAACAGGGCACCGGCCTGCGGGTAGTGGGCATCGCCAACAGCCGCCAGATGGCGGTCAACAAGGATGGGCTGAATCTTGCCCACTGGCGTGAACAGCTGGTGGAGGCCCGTGACAGCTTCAGCCTGGAAGCGGTGCAAAAGCTGGTGGAAGAGAGCCACCTCATCAACCCGGTGATCGTCGACTGCACCTCGAGCGAGGCCGTCGCCGTCCAGTACGCCGACTTCCTGGCCGCCGGTTTCCACGTGGTCACCCCGAACAAGAAGGCCAACACAGGGTCGCTCGATTACTACAAGGCGCTGCGTCGCACCGCCCGTCAGACTCGTCGCAAGTTCCTGTACGAGACCAACGTCGGCGCCGGCCTGCCGGTCATCGAAAACCTGCAAAACCTCATCAAGGCCGGTGACAAGCTGCGCGCCTTCGACGGCGTGCTGTCCGGCTCTCTCTCTTTCATCTTCGGCAAGCTGGATGAGGGCATGGCCTTCTCCGAGGCGACCAAGATTGCCCGTGGCAACGGCTTCACCGAGCCGGATCCCCGCGACGATCTCAACGGCATGGACGTGGCGCGCAAGCTGCTCATTCTGGCTCGCGAGGCCGGCATGGCGCTGGAGCTCTCCGACGTGGAAGTGGAGCAGGCACTGCCGCCAGGATTTGATGTGAGCGGCGATGTGGAAGCCTTTATGGCCCGCCTGCCCGAAGCTGACGGCTGGTTCCGCGACCAGTTCGCACTGGCTCAGAGCGAGGGCAAGGTGCTGCGTTACGTGGGTTCCATCGAGGGCGGCAAGTGCAAGGTCGCCATCAAGGCGGTCGGCGCCGATGAGCCGCTGTTCAAGGTCAAAGACGGGGAGAACGCGCTCGCCTTCTTCTCCACCTACTACCAGCCGATCCCGCTGGTGCTGCGCGGCTATGGCGCCGGTACCGAAGTGACTGCGGCGGGCGTCTTTGCCGACGTGCTGCGCACCCAGAACTGGAAGCAGGAGTTATAACCATGAGTTCAGAGATGAACCCCTATATGGCAGCAGGCGGCAGCGTGGTTGCCTACGCCCCCGCCTCCAGCGCCAACCTGAGCGTGGGATTCGATGTACTGGGGGCGGCGCTCGCCCCCGTGGATGGCTCCCTGCTGGGCGATCGGGTGCAAGTGAAAGCGGCTGACGTGGCGTTTGCCCTCTCTTCCGTGGGCCGCTACGCCCACAAGTTGCCGGACGATCCGAAAAAGAAC
The DNA here is from genome assembly GCF_054052465.1 of Aeromonas enterica. Taxonomy (NCBI): domain Bacteria; kingdom Pseudomonadati; phylum Pseudomonadota; class Gammaproteobacteria; order Aeromonadales; family Aeromonadaceae; genus Aeromonas; species Aeromonas enterica. The sequence goes on from NZ_JBSTYL010000004.1 coordinate 295,063, forward strand.
ATCCTCTACGACTGCTGGGTCGCCTATGGCGAGGCGCTGGAGAAGCGCGGCCAGCAGCTCAAGCAGCTCGAAATGGTGCTGGAGAAGAACCTGCCGGTGGGCTCGGGTCTGGGTTCCAGTGCCTGTAGCGTGGTGGCGGCCCTTGAAGGGCTCAACGCCTTTCACGGCGAGCCCCTCAACGAGCACGATATGTTGCTGCTGATGGGGGAGATGGAAGGGCGCATCTCCGGCTCCGTCCACTACGACAACGTCGCTCCCTGCTATCTCGGCGGCATGCAGCTGGTGCTGGAAGAGCACGGCGTCATCAGCCAGGGCATCCCTGTGTTCGAGCAGTGGTACTGGGTGGTCTGCTATCCGGGTACTGTGGTGTCTACCGCTGCCGCCCGCGCCATTCTGCCGGCCCAGTATCGCCGGCAGGATTGTCTCACCTACGGCCGCCGGCTGGCTGCCTTCGTCCACGCCAGCTACACAGGGCAGGAGGGATTGGCCGCGAGCGTACTGAAGGACGTGATTGCCGAACCCTACCGCGCGGCGCTGATCGAAGGCTTCAACGAGGTGCGGGCCCAGGCGGCCCAGAACGGGGCGCTGGCCACCGGCATCTCCGGCTCAGGCCCCAGCGTCTTCGTGGTGATGAAGGATCTGGCGCAGGCCGAGCGGATGAAGGATTGGATGGACGCACATTTCGTGCAGAACGAAGATGGATTTGCCCGGGTCTGTAAATTGGACATGGCCGGGGCACGGGTAACAGGAAGCGAGCTATGAATCTTTACAATATCAAGGACAAGAGTGAACAGGTGAGCTTCGCGCAGGCGGTGCGTCAGGGGCTGGGCCGTGAGCAGGGGCTCTTCTTCCCCGAAGTGATTGCGCCGCTGGCCGACGTGGATGCCCTGCTGGACTTGCCGCTGGCCGAGCGTTCCGCCCGCATCATCAGCCATCTGCTGGGGGATGAAGTGCCCGCCGCCAAGGTAAGCGAGCTGATCGACGCCGCCTTCACCTTCCCGGCGCCGCTGGTGAAACTCAAAGATGGCACTTATGCCCTTGAGCTGTTCCACGGCCCGACCCTGGCATTCAAGGATTTTGGCGGCCGCTTTATGGCCCAGTGCCTCGCCGCGTTCCGTACCAACGACAAGATCACCATATTGACCGCCACCTCCGGCGACACAGGCGCCGCCGTGGCCCACGCCTTCTACGGGCTGGAAGGGATCGAGGTGGTCATTCTCTACCCCAAGGGCAAGATCAGCCCCCTGCAGGAAAAGCTCTTCTGCACCCTGGGCGGCAATATCCGCACCATCGCCATCGACGGCGACTTCGATGCCTGTCAGGCGCTGGTGAAAGATGCCTTCGACGACGAGGAGCTGAAAAAGGCCATAGGTCTGAACTCCGCCAACTCCATCAATATCAGCCGCCTGCTGGCGCAGGTTTGCTACTACTTCGAGGCGGTTGCCCAGTTGCCGAAAGCGGATCGTGCCAAGGCGGTCATCAGCGTGCCGTCCGGCAACTTTGGCAACCTCACTGCGGGGCTGATCGCCAAGGCGCTGGGGCTGCCGGTGAAGCGCTTTATCGCCGCCACCAACGCCAACGATACCGTGCCGCGCTACCTGAAATCTGGCCAGTGGGAGCCGCACCAGACGGTCGCGACCCTCTCCAACGCTATGGACGTGAGCCGCCCCAACAACTGGCCTAGGGTAGAGGAGCTGTGCCGCCGCAACGGCTGGGCGCTGGAAACGCTGGGCTCCGGCATGCGTGACGACGCCCAGACCCGCGATGCGCTCAAACGCCTGCACCAGCTGGATTATCTGTGCGAGCCCCACGGCGCCATCGCCTGGGATCTGCTGAACGAGCAGCTCGGTGAAGATGAGGTGGGGGTCTTCCTCTGCACCGCCCATCCCGCCAAGTTCAAGGAGTCGGTGGACGAGATCCTGAATCTCGATGTGCCGCTGCCCGGCCCGCTTGCCAAGCACGCCGAACTGCCGCTGCTCTCCGTTAATTTGCCAGCGGAGTTTGCCCGGTTAAGGGCCTTCCTGCTCGGTTAAGTGGATTGCCAATCCCCCGACCTCGGGGGATTTTTCTATCCGTTGTTTTCTATCCATGACAGGATGGGCAAGCCGCCCCATATAAGGAGTGAAGATGAATCAGCATCCCCTTCGAACCCTCATCGAGACCTGCGACGCCGCCATCTCCCGGCGTGATTTCGACGCCTTGATGGCCTTCTACGCCGAGGACGCCGCCTTGGTGGTCAAGCCCGGCATGGTGGTGCGCGGCATTCCCGCTATCCGCCGCGCCTTCACCGCGATCTCGGATTACTTTCAGGGGCAGCTCAAGGTGGAGCAGGGTGCCATGGCGGTGATTGAGGGGGCCGGCAATGCGCTGGTGATCATGGAGACCCGGCTGCGCTATCCCGATGGGCAAGGCGGCCAGATCGATGAGAACCGACGTGCCACCTATGTCTTTCGCAAGGAGGCAGATGGGGAGTGGCGTTGCACCATAGATAACTCCTATGGTACTGCGCTAGTCCCATAACCCCAGCGGCTCAACGTCGCCTCACTTGGCTAGATCCTTGGTCCGCTCGCGCCCCGCAACCGACCCACCAGTTGAGTGGTGGTGAGCGGCTGAAGCTGGGCTTCTTGATGGTATTGGCACAGCAACCTGAGCTGCTGCTCCTCGATGAGACGGATAATCACCTGGATAACGCCTCTCGCCAGCTGCTCACTCAGGTGCTGGCCGATTATCCGGGCACGTTGCTGCTTGTCTCCCTCGATCCCGAGTTTGTCGCCGGAGTGGGAATACAGGTTGGGGGGAGAAATAGAAACGGAAGAATAAAGATGGGTGGTACTTCTTAGTACCACCCATCTTGCCTGTTCCAAATTTCCATTTCATATAAAGTCTTCAAAAATGGAGAGCTATGAGGAGATGGATATGATCAGCCTAAAATGATTGATTACATAAATTCCTATATATTTAGTTTGATTTTCAGTGGAAAAACAGTAATCTCCTGTTGAGAGGCGTATCGCTTGCGATCATCCAGTCTTCTGGGTGCAACTAATTTTGGGAGGGTTTTCCTCTAGTTTTACTAGTCTGTTTAACAGGCGTTACACGATTACTACCTTTGACGCCTCACTCTTCAAAGGATTTTTTCAATGAGCGACTTCTCTGACAAGGTATGGTGGACACGAAAGTCCAAAATAAAAGCTGAGCGTAGGTTGTTGAATCTTGATACATATTCTCAGATATTACTTCTTTGGCACTCCGTATTTCTTGTGTTTTATTCTATCTACACATTGGTAAATCCTGTTAAAAGTAGTTCTGAGTCGGCAATAATGGTTGCTTTATCAGTTTCTATACTTATCCTCACATTATTCATCAATAATATGAACTACAAAGGAAGAGCTATGCTTTTAAAGCAGAGCTACGAGCAGCTAAGCTTGATTTATACAAAAACTATATCTAGTCATGGTCATGATTTAGCTCAGTTAGATAAAGACTACCAATCTATACTTGCCGCATCCGAAAATCATCTTGAACTTGATTTCATTAAAGCAGTTGTTGATGAAAATAATAACTCTACAGATGGTTCAAAACTAAGTAAGCATCCAACTTGTATCCATAAATTACTTGTGGTGTTCTATGCGGTAAGAAACTTCATATACTTTGTTTTTATATTTTGCGTTCCTTTTCTTATTTTATATTTTTTAAGGATGGATGCATGAACTCCTATAATATACTAAAAAAGCATTTCGAAACTGCGAATCTGAAAAGGATTTATAAGGAAAACGTTCTGCTATCTTCAGCAACCGGTGTGGATAATATGTCACACGAAATATTCTGGAGGTTTCATGATGATGAAATGAATGTTGTACAGAGAAAGTCGCTTAATGGTAATTATGATTTTAATAAATATAAACTTAAATTAATTAGTAAAGGAAAGGGGAAGGCTCCCCGTGAAATATCAATCCCTACAATTAGAGATAAAATAGCACTACGTGCAACTTGTGATTTTTTACAAGAAATATATCAGAATGATCTTGTATTTAATCTACCGCAGGAAATGGTCGTTGAAGTCAAAGAAGCTGTTTCTTCGAATGCCTATGATTCGTACTTAAAATTTGACGTTGCTAATTTTTATCCATCAGTTGTGCATGATAAGTTGATTAGCCGGTTACGAGGGAAAATTAGAGACAAAAGAATATTAGATCTGATTTACAGTGCAATAAAATCCCCGACAGTGTCAAAACCCAGTAAAAGTGATATTGATTCAAATTGTGGGGTTCCTCAGGGTTTATCTGTATCAAATATCCTTGCAGCTATTTACTTATTGAATATTGATAAATATTTTTCTAAATTGGATGGAATAAAATATTTCCGATATGTTGATGATGTGCTGATATTGTGTGCCTCATCACAGACCGAAAAAATTTCACTCGAGATTATCAGGAGATTTAAACATTTAGGGTTGAAGGTGTATGATCCTAAACGAAACCCTGAAAAGTCCAGTACAGGGTCTTTGGGTTATGATGAATTTGGGTATCTTGGATATTATTTTCAAGGTAATGTAGTAACTGCAAGAAAAGGGTCAGTTGACAATCTGAGAGAATCACTTATAGCAATTTTCACTGGTTATAAACACTCCCAATTGAGGAATGCTGAGTTTTTAGAATGGCGGGTTAATTTACGCATAACGGGATGTATTTTTCAGAATAAATCTAAAGGATGGATGTATTTCTTCTCAGAAATAACAGATGAAAATTTATTGCATGAACTAGATGCTTTCTTACAAAAATTGATTGTAAGGTTTAATGTGAAGGTGAACCTTAAATCATTTGTGCGTACATATTTTCAGATTAAGCATTATAGGCGTGAAACAACATACATTCCTAATTTCGACAACTATGATCTTGAAAAGAAAATTCATGTGTTAAGTTACTACTTTAAAAAAGATACCAGTAATATGACTGAGGAGGAGGTTAATTATCATTTTAATAAAAGAATAGCTAAGCAAGTAAAAGATATTGAAACAGATATAAAAGATGCAGGTTATTAAATTTATGAATCTCGTATGCTGGGCTAAACCTTGTGGGTTGATGCTTCACGAAATGAAGCCTAACGTTTATCATGTGTGACATATATGAATTAAAATAAATAACCTAATCATTGGTTATCGATCTCTACTCGATATCTCAGTGAATGGATAAATAAGGTAAATTAATAGATAAGGTATTCCTATCAGAATTAACGGTGGACAAGACCCAAGCTACCGCCCCTGGATTACAGCTTCCAATGCGCTCCATCGACCAGCGGGCGGAGCCCGGATGGTGCTGTAGGCGCCGAATGACCAGCATATCCTCAAGCCTCATACGCAAACCAGTCACAAAGTGACGTAGCTACCTGAAAATTCTCTTTTTATGCGCTACCTCAACAAATCGCACTGACCGGGCACTGGATTCCCATGGCCCTTTATTTTATTGGGGTTGGCGGGTGTGGCGAGGAAGATGGGTCTGGCTTGCTGTTGAGGCGGAGCTGGCTGGGGAGAATCCCGCTCTGCCAATCGGCGCTATAGTGCGGGGATGGTTGCCCGGCTTCCGGTCGCCCTTGCTGGCGAGACGGGGGATCTGCGGCAACAATCAGCTGTTGCAATAACCGCTATTTGCAAACCATCACCATGCAAACAGGTCACCATGCCAACACATCACAATAAGGAACGTCATATGAAGCGTATTGCCATCCTGTTCGGCCTGCTCTGCGGTAGCGTGCTGCTGACCAATCCGGTTTTTGCCAACGACTCCACCCAGTTGCAGTGCGAGGCGCAGGCTGCGGCCAAGAAGCTGAACGGCGCTGCCAAGACCAGTTTTATCGGCAAGTGTGTGAAAGATGCCGCCGGCGCAGCGACCGGTGAGTGCGAGAAGGCGGCGGCCGACAAGAAGCTGGCCGGTGCGGCCAAGAACAGCTTTATCCAGAAGTGCGTGAAGACGGGGGCGGCGATGGATCCGACGGCCAAGTGCGAGAAGGCGGCGGCCGACAAGAAGCTGGCCGGCGCGGCCAAGAACAGCTTTGTCCAGAAGTGCGTGAAGGATAGCGCCGCCAAGTAAGGCGTTTTCTTGTCCGGTGTGTTTGCGAGGGGCCTGATGGCCCCCCGCGCTTTTTGGGCGCAGGGGCGTTATCGCTGAACGGGTGACGGGGCGCTTGCCGCAGGGGCAGGGCTGGGTTGGGCGGGGGCAGATAAGCGGCGGCGAAGGAGGGCAAGCGGGGTGGCCCTGGAGAAGTTGCCGGAACTGGGATCTCGATCGGGGCAACAGGACTTTTGTCCTGCAAGGGGAGGCCAGGCGGGGGCTAGGATGCGCTCATCTACAGGAGTCAAACTGGAGCACAACAACAATGACAGCTCATATCAATGCCAACCCGGGCGATTTCGCCGATACCGTCATCATGCCGGGGGATCCGCTGCGGGCCCGCTATATCGCCGAGACCTTTCTGACCGATGCGTGCGAGGTGACCAATGTGCGCAACATGCTGGGCTACACCGGCTACTACAACGGTCAGCGCATCTCTGTGATGGGCCACGGCATGGGGATCCCCTCCATGGTGCTCTACGCCCACGAGCTGGTGAACGACTTCGGGGTCAAGCGGATCATCCGCATCGGCAGTCTGGGAGCGACCCAGCGCCATGTGCAGATGCGCGATGTCATCCTGGCGCAGGCGGCGGGCACCGACTCCCCCACCAACGCCAAGCGCAGCGCCGGTTACCAGATGGCCACCTCGGCCGACTTCACCCTGTTGCACAAGGCGTTTACCAAGGCGCAGGAGAAGGCGATTCCGGTCAAGGTGGGCAATATCTTCACCGGCGATCTCTATTACGATCCGGACGAAAACCTCATTCCGGCGCTGGAGAAGTTCGGCGTGCTCGGCATCGACATGGAGGTGGCCGGTCTCTACGGGCTGGCCCATCAGCAGGGGATAGAGGCGCTCGCCATCCTCACCGTCTCCGACCACTGCCTGACCGGTGAAGAGACCACTGCCGAGGAACGGCAACTCTCCTTTAACCAGATGATCGAGCTGGCGCTGCATACCGCGCTGTAAGCGCCGCGGCCCCGCCCAACCCTGCACGCACCCTGACCCCTATGAGAGATCCAATATGAACAATAAGCTCTCCCTCACTGCCATCAGCTTCCTGGCCAACTTCGTGATGGCCGGTTTTGCGACCCAGTTCGGCATGCTGATCGAACCCATCGCCGCCAAGTTCGGCGCAGACGTCAATCAGGTGGCCTCCATCTTCTCTCTGCTGAACGGCGGGGCGCTGGCGGGCACCATAGCGGCCTTCTTCCTCATCGAGAAGGTGGGCCTCAAGCGGATGACGCTGCTCTGCTACGGCCTGATCGCGCTGGCGGCGGCCTCGCTCCATCTGACCGGTTCCCTCTATGTGGTGATGGCGGCCATGACGGTGATTGGTCTGTGTGGCGGGGTGGGGCTCTGCATTGCGGGGACCCTGGTGGTCAGTGTCTGGAAGGCGCGGATGCAGAGCACCATGCTGGTGGTGCAGGATGCCACCTTCAACGTGGCCGGGGTGGTTTTCCCGCTTATCACCACCTACACCCTGACCCACGCCATGGCGTGGAGCTGGAGCTATCTGGCGGTGGGGGTGGTGGCGCTGGCGACCATGCTGGTGGCGGTGCTGACCAATTTTCGCAGTTGCGAGGCGGGCGGCGAGAGCGCCGGCAATGAGCACTCGGAGTGGAACCTTGGCATCATCAGAGGCGGCCTGGGGCTCTTTCTCGGCATGCTGGCGCTCTACACCTTCCTCACCTGGGCGCCTATGTTCGTGAAGAACAAGTTCGGCATCCCCTTCGAGGAGGCGGGCAACATCATCACCCAGTACTGGACGGCGGCCCTGCTCGGCGCGCTGGTCTCGACCGCCATCGTCACCCGCATTGCGATCCGCACCTTCCTCTTGGTGATCATCACATTGGCGATGGGGATGACGGCGCTCATCGTCACCACCGACAATCTGAGCCAGCTGCCTTACCTCACCTATGGTTACGGCTTTGTCTGCGCCGCGCTCTACAACGCCTTTATCGCCTACGGGGTGTCGTTTGTGCGCCAGGCATCGAGCAAGAACGTCGCCTATATCCTCATCAGCGGCAGCGCGGGGGCCATGTTCAGCCCGGCCATCAGTGCCCTGCTGGAGCAGGTGATCGGCTTGCAGGCGGTGATGTATGCCATCCCGATGATCTACGGCCTGATCCTCGCCATGCTGGTAGCCTCGCTGAGAATGGCTCGGCCCCAGCCCTGTCTGGCCTGAGCGGGGGAGTGAATGGCAAGAGGGGCGGTTTGGACCGCCCCTCTTTTTACCCTGTTATTGTGACTTGTTGGCGGGCGTTGCCCGCTTTGTTTATGGCTGCTCCAGAAACCCCTTGAGCCCCGCCAGATCGCGGATCTGCAACCCTTCCTCACCGCGCTCCACCAGTCCCTTGTCCATCAGCTCTTTTACCGCTCGCCGGTAGACTCGGTCCGTGGTACCGAAACGTTCCGCCTCCTGATACCCCTTGCGAAAGCCGCTCACCGGATTGTCATGACAGTGGCTGTGATAGAGGTCGAGGGCAATGTTGTAGCTGATGGGGTAGAGCATGCGGCAGGTGAAGATATCCACAGTGTCCTGATAGTCGATGGCAATGGCGGTGGCAAAGAAGAGCGCCACCTTTGGGTGGGCGACCAGCGCCTGCTCCAGCTGCTCGCCGTCGATGCGGGCCACCGCCAGCGGCTCCTCGGCGATGATGTCGAGCTGGCAGCGGTAGCCGGTGAAGAACTCCATCTCGCCAAACAGCTGGTTGTCGCACTCCAGGGTGCCGAGCTGAAAGCGGCGGCCATTCATGGCGGTGTGGCCCATGGCGATGCGGCCATTCGGCACCAGCACCAGATCCCGCAACGGCTCCCCTTGGCGCATCAGGGGTTCCCCCTCGGGGATCAGGCGCCGCTCCGTGATGCAGGATGAAACCACCTGCACGATAAGATCGTGGCTGGCCTGCCAGTGGGGCTGAAAGCGGCCCTTGAGAAGCGGTTTGAGTTGCATGAAGTGCGCGCGCCTGCTGAAAACAAGCGGCTATTACACACGCTTGCGGGCGGATACTCCAGCCCTTAAACCCGCTCGCCTGTCCGGGTCTGAGCCTCAAGCTGGTTGAGGCTGGCGAGTGCGGTGCGCAGGCGGGCAAGCCCTATGGGTTTGTAGAGGCAATCATCCATGCCGGCGGCCAGACAGAGTGCCCGCTCGCGGGGCAGGGCATGGGCGGTGAAGCCCCAGATTGGCAGCTCATGACCACGGGCGCGGATACGGCGAGTCAGCTCGAAACCATCCATCAGCGGCATCTGGCAGTCGGTGATGACCAGATCGAAGGGATGGCTCTGGATGGCCCGCAGCGCCTCGACCCCGTTGCCGCGCACGCTCACCTCGTGGCCCAGGTGCTTGAGTTGCTGGCGCAGCAGGATCTGGTTGGCGTGGTTGTCATCCACCACCAGGATCTGCAGCTGCGCCACGTCACCCTGCGCCGGGGATCTGACCCCGTCGCCGTGTCGGTGCGAGGGGGCGGGCGGCTGCGCGGCGGCATCGCCCATCGGGGTCAGCGGCAGGCGGATCCTGAGTTCGGTGCCCACTCCGAGCTGGCTGCTGACCTCTATCTTGCCCCCCATTATCTGGCACAGGATCCGGGCGATATTGAGGCCAAGGCCCGTGCCCGCGTACTGATAAGGGTCGTGGGCACGATAGAAGGGGTTGAACAGCAGGGGCAGCTTGTCGGGCGCTATGCCCACGCCGCTGTCGGCTATGGTGAGCAGCAGCAGGGGACGACTGGCGTCCCCGCCGAGTGTGGCCCTGAGGCTCACCTCCCCCCGTTCGGTGAACTTGATGGCGTTGCCGAGCAGATTGAAGATGATCTGGCGCAGCCGCAGCGGATCGATCAGCACCCGCGGCAGGGCGTCCAGAGTGACGAGGTAACTCAGCCCCTTCTGCTCGGCCATGCCCCTGAACACCTGGGCCACGGATTGCAGCAGCGGCGCCAGCTCGCAGGGGGCGGGGGAGAGCGTCATCTGGCCCGACTCTATGCTGGAGATGTCGAGCACGTCGCCGATGAGATCCAGCAGACCGTTGGCGGACTCGGAGGCGATGCGCAGTTGCTCGCTGGTGTGGGGCGCGAGCGCCGGATCCTGAATGGCGAGCTCCAGCATGCCGAGAATGGCGTTCATGGGGGTGCGGATCTCGTGGCTCATGGTGGCGAGAAAATCGCTCTTGGCCCGGCTGGCGTTGTCGGCTTGCTCCTTGGCGTGGCGCAGCGCCTCCTCCATGGTCTTGCGCTCTGTGATGTCGATCCAGCCGTTGATCACCCCGCTGATGGCCCCCTGGCCGTCAAAGTAGGGCACCATCCAGTGGTAGACGAACTGGCGCCGCTCCGTGTTGCTGAAGATGCGATCCGAGAGGATGGGGCTGCCGCTGTGCAGCGCCTGCTGGAAATCCTGCTCCAGCGCGACGATGGCATCGGCATTGATGTGCCCCTGCAACCCTTCGACGAAGGATTTGCCCAGTACCTGATCCAGTCGGGCGTCCAGGATGGCGAGGTACTTGCTGTTGCAGAGGATCACCTTGCCGCCCGTGTTGCGCACCACGATGGGGTGGGGCAGGCTCTCCCCCAGCGCCTCGATGAAACGCACATGTTCCTCCAGCTGGCGGCGGGAGGCCTGCTCCGATTGCGCCAGCCGGTTGAGCATGCGGTTGCGGTAAAACAGCAACAAGGCCAGGCCGAGCAGGACCGCAAACAACAGGTAGAAGTAGCGAGCATGGCGCTCCATGAAGGTGGGCGCCGGCAGTTTTCGGGTGCGCCACTCGTAGCTCATCATGGCCAGCTCGTTGGGGGAGATGGAGAGTATGGTCTTGTCGATGATGCGCATCAGCATGTCGTGACCCGGCATGCTGGCAAATCCCATCTTGATGGGGGTGCTGTCGGCGGGCCCGGCGATGCGGATCCTGGTCAGCCGGCCGCAGTCCACCGCGTTCTGGGCAAAGTAGAGCGGCACTATGGCGACATCGAGCCGCCCGCTGTCGACGGCCCGCATCGCCTCATCCGCGCTCTCCATGAAGCTCACCTGGCTGTCGTCGGTCAGCTGCCGGGCTATGGGGTTGTAGTAAGTCGCGCCCACCCGTTTGCCCGCCAGCTCCCCCAGGGTGCCGCGCAAGTCATCCCCCTTGCGCGCGACTATCACATAGATGTCATCGGTGGAGTAGGGGATGGAGGCGTGCAGCCGGTAGCTCTCGGCCACCGGCTTGGAGATGGCACCGATGAGATCGAGCTCGCCGCTATGCAGGGCGTCGTTGCGCGCCTGCTCCGAGCGAAATGACACAAATTCGAACTTCAGGCCGGAGCGCTTGCTCAGCTTGGCCAGCATGTCTACCGACATGCCGGTGAGCTGGTTGTCATAATCCCGCACGCCATAGGGGTAGAGATCGTCCACCAGCCACACCTTGACGGGCTTGGCTCTGGCGAGCCAGGCCAGCTCGGCGACGTCATAGATGTCGGCCGGGTTGTCGACTATGTCGCGGATGGGCCCGTTCCACTGGCTGAAGATGAGGCTGCGGGTCACGTCGTTGACCTCTTGCAGCGTGCGGTTGAGCAGGGCCAGCAGGTGCGGGTTGCGCGCCGAGACCGCGAAGCGAAAGCCGTCCGGGGCCAGGCTGGGCTGTGCCTCGCTGCGCTGCATGAGTTTGTCGAAGCGCTCGCTGTTGAGGTAGTGCATGGAGTGGATGTCGCTCAGCAGCAGCTGATCCCGCCCGAAGAAGACAGCATCAAAGGCCGCTACGTTGGAGGGGTAGCTGACCAGGGTGAGCTGCGGGTAGTAGCGCTTGAACTTGACCGGATCGACGTACCCCTGCACGGTGGCGACGCGCTGGCCCGTCAGCAGCAGAGGCCCGGACTCGGATTTCAATGCCGAGAAGATGGGGGTATTGCTGAAATAGCGCTGACTGAGGGCGATACCGGTCTGCTGGCGCTTGCCCAGGCTAAGGTTGCCGAGGTTGACCATGTCGAGCTTGCCCGCCCGCAAGGCGGCCAGCGCGCTCTGCTTGTCATCGAACGTCAGCAGCACGACCGGCTTTTGCAACGTCTTGGCCACTATGTTCAGGTAATCGGCGGAGATCCCCTCGAAGCGGCTGTCCGAGACTATCATGGCGAACGGGCGATAGTCGTGACGCAGCACGCCGACCCGCAGCGCCTTGACTTGCCTGAGCCAGTGCTGCTCGGCTGGCACCTTGGAGGCGTAGCTGCTCTGTATGTAGTGGCGGCTGTGCAGGGTCAGCGCCTGCAGCGGCAGGGAGATCAGCAGGCCGAGGAGGATCAGGGATCTTGTAAACTTCATCATGCTACCTGGGTTGCGACAACCATCCCTGCCTGCCAGAAAACGCCCGAAAGGGGCGATTCTACCGCAAAGTCCCGCGCCATGAGTCCCTATTTACCTGTTGGTCAGTGCTCTAATCATGAAAATGGCGGGACAGGCCCGCCATATCGACTTGATTTGCACGGCGTCAGCCGAAGCGGTAGGAGCCCATGTAGAGGCTGCCGCCGTCCCAGCTGTCATGCAGCTTGAGGGGCTTGTCCTGGCCGGCGGCGCCCAGCGCCACAAACAGAGGTCGCAGGTGATCGTCGTGCGGGTGGGATTCCACCGCCCCCGGCGCGCGTGCCCGGTAATCCTCCAGCGCGGGCCTGTCGCCCTCGCTCATGGTCTGCTCCAGCCAGTTGACGAAGGCGCTTGCCCAGCCGGGCACGGGCGAGTTTTCCGGCCCGAGCGCCCGCAGGTTGTGGGTGATGGCGCCGGAGGCCAGTATGCCTATCCCTTGCTCGCGCAGGCTCTGCAGTGCCTCGCCCAGTTGCCACAGCTGGCTCGGGCTGAAACTGGCCGGGATGGAGAGCTGCACCAGGGGGATGCGGCTGGCCGGATCCATCAGGGAGAGCGGCGACCAGACGCCGTGATCCAGTTCGCGGCGCACCGGCGTGGCCGGCAAGCCCGCCAGCAGCAGCTGATCGCCCACCGCCTCCTGCAGCCACTGCGGGCTCTGCGCCGGCCAGCGAATATGGTAGAGCGGCTCGGGAAAACCGTAGAAGTCATACATGAGTGCCGGGCTGGGCTCGACGTTGATCTGCAGCTCGGTGCGGCTGAACCAGTGGGCCGAGATCACCACCAGCCCCTTGAGGTCGCCAAGAGACAGACTTTTCAGGAAGTGGGTCGCCGGCTGGTCGCGCAGAACCAGATCCGGGGCACCGTGAGAGATGAACCATACAGGGGCGATAGACATGACAAGACTCCATATAAGCTGTGTCGGTACGCGCGGCGCACCAGAAACCCGGGTCAGGGCGCGGCGCCACTGACGATGAGCTCATTATCTGCCCAGGATTGGCGGTTAACAATCTAGTGTCATGTATAAGCACTGTTCACTATAGGTTGATAGTTGTGGCAAAAACCGGAGGATTTATTCCATAAGCGACAAGGCCAGCACATGGTGCTGGCCTTGTCTGATTATCACGCCATCAGGCATTGCTGAATGCCCGGCAGCACCATGTCGAAATCCGTGCGGATAGCGAGCGGAATGCGGCCATAGGCCCGCTTATTGGATGCCCGGCAGCTTAACTTCGAGGATCAGTACGGGCGCTCAGCGGTATCTTGCTGGCGGTACGGTCGCCATAGGCCAGCTTATTGGATGCCCAGCAGCTCAACGTCGAAGATGAGCACGGATCCTGGCGGTATCTTGCCGGCGGCGCGATCGCCATAGGCCAGATTGGCGGGGATGTAGAAGCGGGTCTTCTCCCCTTCCACCATCAGCTGTACCCCTTCGGTCCAGCCCTTGATCACCTGATTGAGGCCAAACTCGATGGGCTCGCCACGGGCGACCGAGCTGTCGAAGACGGTGCCGTCCAGCAGCTTGCCCTCGTAGTGCACCTTCACCTTGCTGGTGGCGGTAGGGTGAACCGTGCCAGTGCCCGGAGTCAGCACCTCGTACTGCAAGCCGGAGGCTGTGGTGGTTACCAGAGGCTTGTCTTTGTTGCTGGCGAGGAACTCGGCACCCTTGCGCACATTGTCTTGCGCCAGCTTTTTGTTATTGCTGCTCGAGTAGAAGTAGTAGGCGACACCGGCAACCAGCAGCGCGATCAGAATGAATTTCATCAGTTTTTCCTTAAATGCAATGAAGGCGGCATCTTATCCCAGTCGGGGAGGCAGGGCGAGTCGGGACGCAGGAGGATGTGACGGGGCAGACAGACGACGCGGGGGCCCGGCTCCGGCCCCCTCGTCTCATGATGGCGGATTACTTCACTGCGACCATCATCAGGGCGGGCAGGGCGAAGAAGAGGCCCGCCACATAGCCCAGCGCCAGCAGCTTGTTCTCGCTGCCCACTCGGGCCAGTCCCTCGGCGGCCCGCACCGGCAACTCGCGCAGGAAGGGCACGCCATAGATGAGCGCCACGGCGAACAGGTTGAACAGCACGTGCACCAGGGCGATGGTCAGCGCCAGCTTGGCCCCGGCGCCGCTGATGGCGGTGGCTGCCAGCAGGGCCGTGATGGTGGTGCCTATGTTGGCGCCCAGGGTGAAGGGGTAGAGCTGACGGGTGCTGAACAGGCCGCTCCCCGCCAGCGGTATCATCAGGCTGGTGGTGGTGGAGGAAGACTGCACCATGACGGTGACCAGGGTGCCGGAGGCGATGCCGGTCAGCGGACCACGGCCCAGCGCCTTGTGCAGCAGATCCTTGGCACGCCCCACCAGCACTCGTTGCAGTACCTTGCCGAGCCAGGTGACGCAGCCGAGGATCAGCAAGATGCCGATGACGATGGTGGCGATGGCGGCGCCCTTGCCCGGCAGGAAGGAGACCAGGCCGTCAATGACGGTGAGGGCGGGGGAGATGAGGGGCTTCATGAAATCCATCCCCTGCATCGACATGTCGGCGGACCCCACCAGCAGGTTGGCCAAGGCTTCGGCGCTCTTTTGCAGCAGGCCGAACATCAGCTCCAGCGGCAAGAAGATGAACACCGCCAGCAGGTTGAAGAAGTCGTGCACGGTGGCGGCGGCGAAGGCGCGGCGAAACTCGGCCCGATCCCGGATATGGCCCATGGAGACGATGGTGTTGGTGATGGTGGTGCCGAGGTTGGCCCCCATCACCATGGGGATGGCCATGCCGATGGGCAGGCCGCCCGCCACCAGACCGACGATCACCGAGGTGACAGTGCTGGAGGATTGCACCAGTGCCGTGGCCAGTATGCCGAGCAGCAGGGCGACGAAGGGGTTGCTCGCGAAGGCGAAGATCTGGGCCGCGCCCTCGGCGCCACCGGAGAAGCCCTTGAAACCGTGGGAGACGGCGCCAACGGCCACCAGGATCAGGTAGATCAGGGTGATCACAGCGAGCCAGTTGAACAGTGGGCCAGTGCGACGGGTCTGCTGTTGTGCGAAAGATGGGGTGCTGTGCATGAAGCCTCTTGGGACAGTCTGCGTGAAAATGGACGGGCGCATTAAACCAAGGCTCCATGACAGAAATATGACAAAGTGACACTTTTGTGATGGTTTGATGACATGGCGTCGGGGTCGCTGTCGTAGGGAAAGAGGGGCGTAGCACTGCCCATGGTGGACAACCGGTGTCGGAGCCGGAGCCAATTTTGACCCGTTTGGCGACTCACGTGCCCAAGTACTTGCGCCGGGAAGTCAGGGTTATATGCTGCGCACCTTTCCTTCCCTCAACAAGAGTGATGTTGTTATGCGAGCATGGGTACTGTGTCTTTCCCTGGGTCTGCTGTCTGCCGGTGCGCAGGCCAGCGTGTTCAAGTCCGAGTGCAACCTCGACAAGGCCGTCAAGAATGAAGCGCTCAATGCGACCCTGGGTGTCAAGGGCAATTGCGACACCGACAAGCTGGTGCGCCAGCAGAAAGAGAAAGCCAAGGCGGAAGTGAAGAAGAACACCACTGACGTGCTGGACAAGAAGACCGCCGGCCTCAAAGAGGGCAAGAACGATGTGAAGGCGACCCAGCACAAGGTCAACCAGGCCGGCCAGCAGCTCAAGCAGACCCGTCAGGATGTGAAAGCGGTGACGAACGATCCGCTCAAGGCGGCTGCTACCGCCGTGATCAACCAGGGCTGATCCGCAGGCCAGTCCGCCGCGGGCATGGCCGGCGCTGGCCGGGTGCAAAACAAGAAGGGGAGCCATGGCTCCCCTTCTTGTTTTTGCGGTGTGGCGCGATCCCTTATTGGGAGTCGGCAGTCTCTTCGTATTGACGGAAGGGAATGCGGAACACGGCGAGGCGCAGGAACAGGTAGGTGACCCCCAGACCCGCCCAGATCAGGCCCAGCTCCAGCGAGCTCTGCTCCAGGTTGATCCAGAGCGCACCGATAGTGGCTGCGCCGAGCAGCGGCAGCAGCAGGTAGAGCAGGTGATCCTTGATGCTCTTGTTGCGCTTCTCGCGTACCCAGAACTGGCCTATGACCGACAGGTTGACGAAGGTGAAGGCCACTAGGGCACCGAAGTTCACCAGCGCCAGCGCGGTATCCAGATCAAACGACACGGCGGAGAGGGCCAGACCGCCCACCATCAACACGTTGATGGCCGGAGTCCGGTATTTCGGGTGGATATAGCCAAACACCCGCTCCGGGATCATGCGATCGCGCCCCATCACGTAGAGGATGCGCGACACGCCTGCGTGCGCCGCCATGCCGGAGGCCAGCACCGCGACCGTGGTGCACACCAGCACCACGCTCTGGAAGAAGGCGCCGCCGACGTAGAGGGCGATCTCGGGCAACACGGCATCGGGCTCCTTGAAACGGGTCAGGTCCGGGAAGTAGAGCTGCAGGCAGTAGGAGACCACCACGAAGATGACGCCGCCGATGAGCGCGGTCAGCACGATGGCGCGCGGGATCACTTTGCCGGCGTCAGGGGTCTCTTCACTGAGCGAGCTCAGGCCGTCGAAGCCGAGGAAGGAGAAGCAGAGGATGGTGGCGCCGGTAAACAGCGGCACCACGCTGGCGGATTCGAAGTGGAACGGCCGGCTGCTCATCAGGGTTGCCGCGCCTTCGCCGTGGTAAATGCCCCAGCCCATCAGACCGATGAAGAGGGTGATGATGGCCAGCTGGATCACCACGATCAGGCCATTGAAGTTGGCCACCAGGTTGATGCCGCGCAGGTTGAGGAAGGTCATCACGGTCACCAGACCAAAGATGAAGATCCAGGGATCGACACCCGGGAACATGGCGGTGAGGTAGATCTTGGCCAAGAGGATGTTGATCATCGGCATGAACATGTAGTCGAGCAGGGAAGACCAGCCCACCATGAAACCGACGTAGGGGTTGAACACCTTCTGGGCATAGGTATAGGCAGAGCCCGCAGAGGGGAACTTGCGCACCAGATGGCCGTAGCTGAACGCGGTCAGCAGTATGCCGCCCAGTGCCAGCAGATAGGCGGTGGCGACCCGCCCCTCGGTGATGTCACCGACGATGGCAAAGGTATCGAACACGGCCATGGGGGTCAGATAGGCGAGGCCCATCACCACCACCTGCCACATGCTGAGGGTCTTCTTCAGACGAACGGGTTGCTGCTGGCTCATTCAGGCTTCCTCCTTGCACGGACGGCAGGAAGTGGAATGGCTTGAGGCCATGGGACCGGGTTCTCGCGTACTCACAACATCGGTATGCAAACCACAGACGTTGGTCGCGCGGCGACCAAAGCAGGTTCCGGTGGCGACCGGAGACAAAGCAAACAAGAGCCCCATGTTTTTCCTCATTGCGGCATTAGGTTCATCTGAACCTTGATATCATTTCCGGAATTGTTCCGGCCTCGAGTGGTATTGATTTTTTTTCAAAATGAAAATAACCGATGTGGGATCACATCGGTTATGAAAGCGGCGGGATTTTGCCCCAGATGGGGGGGGAAGACAAGCCACTAAGGGCATTCCAGGCAAGAGAATTATCAATGACCTGGTTTATATCAATAAATGGCGTCCAGCCTGGTGTGTGGAGCATGGACGCCAGCCCAGCCGTAGCCGGGGTTGTGGCTCAATAAGTCGGCAAGGATACGCGCCAGAAAGTGGTGCGCAAAAACAGATAAATTCCCCCTATGGCAGCCCAGATAAGGCCGAGGATAAGGGAGGTTTGTTCCAGATTGAACCAGAGAACCGCGACAGTCCCTGCCCCGCACAGGGGCAGCACCAGATATTGCAGGTGATCCCTGAGGGTCTTGTTGCGCCCTTGACGCACGTAATAGCAGGCGATCACCGACAGATTGACCATGGTAAAGGCCACCAGGGCGCCGAAGTTGATCAGGGCCAGTGCGATTTCCAGATCGAAGCTGATGGCTGACAGCGCCAGTATGCCCACCAGCAATATGTTGAACACCGGCGTCTGCCACTTGGGGTGGATGTAGCCGAAGGTGCGTTGGGGCAGCACCTTGTCCCGCCCCATCACATAGAGGATGCGGGAGACCCCGGCATGGGAGGAGAG
Source organism: Aeromonas enterica (assembly GCF_054052465.1). Classification (NCBI taxonomy): domain Bacteria; kingdom Pseudomonadati; phylum Pseudomonadota; class Gammaproteobacteria; order Aeromonadales; family Aeromonadaceae; genus Aeromonas; species Aeromonas enterica. Next base: position 313,553 of record NZ_JBSTYL010000004.1, read on the forward strand.
CCCGGAGGCCAGCACGGCCACGCAGGCGCACACCAATACCACGCTCTGGAACAGCTTGCCGCCCACGTAGAGGGCTATTTCGGGCAGCACGGCATCTGGCTCCTTGAAGCGGGAGGCATCCGGGAAGTAGAGCTGCAGGGCATAGGCCACCACCACGAAGATGAGGCCCCCCAGCAGTGCGGTCAGGAAGATGGCCTTGGGGATCACCTTGCCCGCCTCCGGCGTCTCTTCACACAGGGCGCTCAGACTGTCAAAACCCAGGAAGGAGAAACAGAGGATGGTGGCGCCGGTCAGCAGTGGCAACACCTCGGCGTTGGCGCTGTAGACGGGTTGCAGGCTGAGGGCACCCATGCCTTCACCCTGGGCTATGCCATAACCAATCAGGGCCAGGAACACCACTATGATGGCGATCTGGATCAGGATGATGATGCCGTTGAGGTTGGCCACCAGATCGATACCGCGCAGGTTGATGAGGGTCATCAGGGCCGTCATGGCGCAGATGAAGATCCAGGGCTCGACGCCGGGAAACAGCGCGCTCAGATAGATCTTGGCCAGCAGCATGTTGATCATCGGCAGGAAGACATAGTCCAGCAGGGACGACCAGCCCACCATGAAGCCCACCACGGGGGAGAACTCCTTCTGGGCATAGGTGTAGGCCGAGCCCGCCGAGGGGTAGTGACGTACCATCTGGCTGTAGCTGGTGGCGGTAAAAAGCACGCCGACCAGGGCCAGCAGGTAGGCGGTGGTGACATGACCGTGGGTGATGTCGGTGACGATGCCGAAGGTATCGAACACCACCATGGGGGTCATGTAGGCCAATCCCATCACCACCACTTGCCACAGGGTGAGGGTTTGCTTCAATCGAGCCGGGCGTGGAGCCATTGGCCTATCTCCTTGAATTCGGTGCAGGTTTCCCGCGCAGGGGCAGGCGCAGGATCCGTGACAGGGGGGCCTCGGCCTTGGAGGGAGCCAAGCGCTCCTGTCATCATTTTTTGGGGCGGCGATGATACCGTATGAGCAGGCCGTCCGCGATGGGCGGCCTGCGGTTATCTGACGGTATTTTTCGCACCGACTGGCAACACGGCGCGGATCTAGCCTTGACTGGCGGCCGTGAGTGCCTGTTCCAGCAGACCCAGCCCTTCCTCGATCAAGGCCGGGGAGGCAGTGAGGGGCGCCAGGAAGCGGATGACATTGGCCCGCACGCCGCAGGAGAGCAGCACCAGCCCGCGCTTGCCCGCCTCGGCCACCAGCCGTTTGGTGAGATCCGGATCGGGTTGGCCGGCATCGCGTCCCTTGACCAGCTCCATGGCCACCATGGCGCCGGGGCCGCGGATGTCGCCGATGCAGTCGAAGCGTTCCGCCAGCTGGTGCAGGCGTGCCTTGATCTGCTCACCCTGGGTCAGGGCTTGCTGGTTGAGCCGCTCCTCCTCGATCACCTCCAGCACCGCCAGGGCGGCGGCGCAGGCGATGGGCGAGCCCGCATAGGTGCCCCCCAGACCGCCCGGCTTGGCGGCGTTCATGATGGCCGCCTTGCCCACCACGGCAGACAGCGGGAAGCCGCCGGCCAGGCTCTTGGCGAGCGTCATTATGTCCGGCTCTATGCCGCTGTACTCGGTGGCAAAGGTCTTGCCGGTACGACAGAAACCGCTCTGGATCTCGTCGCAGATGAGCACTATGCCGTGCTGATCGCACAGCTTGCGCAGGCTTTGCATGAAGCTTGGGGAGGCGGCATAGAAGCCACCCTCACCCTGCACGGGTTCGAGAATGATGGCCGCGACCCGGGCCGGCTCTATGTCCGAGCTGAAGCAGAGATCCAGCGCCGCCAGGGCGTCGGCCTCGCTCACCCCCAGGTAGTCGCTCGGGAAGGGCAGGTGATAGACTTCCCCCGGGAAGGGGCCGAAGCCGGTCTTGTAGGGCACCACCTTGCCGGTCAGCGCCATGCCCATCATGGTGCGGCCGTGAAAGCCCCCCTTGAAGGCGATGGTGCCGCTGCGACCCGTGTGGGCGCGGGCGATCTTGATGGCGTTTTCCACCGCCTCGGCGCCGGTGGAGAGAAACAGGGTGCGCTTGGGGGTGGATCCCGGCACCAGGGCGTTGAGCTTCTCGGCAAGCTCGATATAACCGGGGTAGGGGGTGACCTGGAAGCAGGTGTGGCTGAATTTTTCGAGCTGTTCACGCACCGCCGCCACCACTTTCGGGTGGTTGTGGCCGGTGTTGAGCACGGCGATGCCGGAGGCAAAGTCGATGTAGCGGTTGCCCTCCACATCCCACAGCTCGGCGTTTTGCGCCCGGTCGATAAACACCGGCAGCAGGGTGCCAACGCCGTTGACCACGGCAGCTTCACGGCGGGCTTGCCAGGCCTGGTTGTTGGCATGGCTATCTGAATGACTCATCTTTCCTCCCTGAGGGGGTGATCCCCTGTCTCAATGATGGCGAGTCTCCCCCTGATGGGAGCACTCACTTCGTCCTTGTATTGCTGTCTGTCTGCGCTGGCAGTATCCCTCCCTGAAGGGAGGCCCCGGTTTGCACTCCCCCTCAAGAAGGGGGAGGCCGGGACGGAGCCGGTATAAAACCGCCCCTAGCGAATGCCGCCAAAGCAGAGGTATTTGGTTTCGAGGTACTCTTCCAGCCCCTCGGCCGCCCCTTCACGACCGAGGCCCGACTCCTTGATGCCGCCAAAGGGGGCCAGTTCGGTGGAGATGATCCCCTCGTTGATGCCCACCATGCCGTATTCCAGCTGCTCGGCCACCCGCCATACCCGGGCGATGTCGCGGCCATAGAAGTAGGCGGCCAACCCGTAGGGTGTGTCGTTGGCGATGGCGATGGCCTCGGCTTCGGTTTCAAACCGAACCAGCGGGGCGACCGGGCCGAAGATCTCCTCCTGCAAAATGGGGTTGCTCTTGTCGACCTTGCCCAAAATGGTGGGCTGGTAGAAGAGCGGGCCGGCGGGATGGGCTTCCCCTCCCAGCAGCAGCTCGGCGCCGGCGGCGGTGGCCTGCTTGACCAGCTCGGCCACCTTGCTGGCGGCGGCCGGGTTGATGAGCGGGCCTATCTGGGTGCCCTCGCTCATGCCGTCGCCCACCTTGAAGGCGGCGACGGCAGCGGTGAGCTTCTCGGCGAAGGCCTCGTAGACACCGGCCTGTACCAGAATGCGGTTGGCGCAGACGCAAGTCTGGCCGGCGTTGCGGTATTTGGAGGCGAGCGCTCCGGCGATGGCGGCGTCGAGATCGGCGTCGTCAAACACGATGAAGGGGGCGTTGCCACCCAGCTCCAGCGACAGCTTCTTCATGGTGTCGGCGCACTGGCGCATCAACAGCTTGCCGATGCGAGTGGAGCCGGTGAAGGAGAGCTTGCGCACAGTTTTGTTGTTGCACAGCTCGTTGCCCACGGCGGCCGCCTGGTGGGAGGTGACTATGTTGATGACTCCGGCCGGCATGCCCGCCTGCTCCGCCAGCGCCGCCAGCGCCAGCGCACACAGGGGGGTCTCGGCGGCAGGCTTGATGACGATGGTGCAACCGGCTGCCAGCGCCGGGCCCGCCTTGCGGGTGATCATGGCGATGGGGAAGTTCCAGGGGGTGATGGCGGCGACCACACCCACCGGCTGCTTGATGGTGGCCAGACGCCGGTCGCTGGAGAAACCTGGAATGGTGCGGCCATAGGCGCGCTTGCCCTCTTCCGCGAACCACTGGATGAAGCTGGCGCCATAGGCCACTTCCCCCTTGGCTTCGGCCAGCGGCTTGCCCTGCTCGCAGGTCATGATGCGGGCCAGCTCATCCTGGTTGGCCATGATGAGCTCGAACCAGGCGTAGAGTTTGTTGCTGCGCTCCTTGGCGGTAAGCGCCGCCCAGGCTGGCTGGGCAGCGTGGGCGGCCTCGATGGCGCGGCGGGTGTCTGCCTCGTCCATGTCGGGCACCTGGGTGATGACTTGACCGGTGGCCGGGTTGTGCACCTCGAAGCGGTGCCCGCCATGGGCCTCGCACCAGCGGCCATCGATATAGGCAAGGGATTTGATCAAGGAGAGAGCAGGTTGTGATGCTGACATGAGAAGCCTCGATTGTGGGTCAGGGTGGTCACGTCATCCCGTGCTGCCACCGTATAGAATAATAAGCACAGGAAGACCATAAATTGAGCCGAAATGTTTTTCAAGTGTTAAATATATTTGAGTAAACTGGGCTGCGCATGCTAGAAATGGAGCTGTCAGGGCGATTTTACCGGTTTTTACGGTGTCGGGTGTGCAAAATAATGAACGGTACTGGCCGTGCAGGATAGCGAACACACCAGCCGGATTGACCCAATATTTTAACCAACAGCTCGGCAGCCACACACGTTCGCGGGCACACAAGGAGGTGGGCGATGCAGCAACCACACGGAGAGGCAAGGTGGCAGACCATGACGGATAACCCGCTGATAGACAAGAGTATGGGGGAACGCCTCGCCGCCACCCGCCGCCGCCTCGGGCTCTCCCAGCGGCGAGTCGCCGAGCTGAGCGGGCTGACCCACGGCGCCATCTGCATGATAGAGCAGGACAAGGTGAGCCCATCGGTGGCCTCCCTGCAGAAGCTGCTCAACGTCTATGAGCTGCCGCTGTCGCGCTTCTTCGCCGAGGAGGAGGGACGTACGCCGAGTGTGGTGATCAGGGCCGAACAGTTGATCGAGCTGGGCAGTCAGGGGGTTTCCATGAAGCTGGTGCACAACGGCAACAACCGTCGTCAGCTCGGCTTCATGCTGGAGACCTATGCTCCCGGCACCGACACCGGCGGCCAGGTCAAGCATCTGGGGGAGGAGGTCGGAACCGTGCTGGAAGGGGCCGTGACCCTGACGGTGGCCGGCCAGGCCTATCAACTCAGTGCCGGGGACAGCTATGTGATAGACACGGGCGAGCCCCACAGTTTCAGCAATCCGTCGGGGCAGGTCTGCCGCATCGTCAGCGCCCATACCCCGGCCAACTTTTAGTATTGAGACAATGTCTCGTTTGGGAAAAGAACCGGTAAGGAAACAGGATCATGACCGAGCATGTAAACAGTTACTACGCAGCCAGCGCCAATCAACACGCACCCTATCCGACACTGACCGAGCAGCTTGAGTGCGATGTTTGCGTCATTGGCGCGGGTTACACCGGCCTCTCCAGCGCGCTGCATCTGGTGGAGAAGGGCTATTCGGTGGTGGTGCTGGAAGCGGCCCGGGTGGGTTTTGGCGCCAGCGGTCGCAACGGCGGCCAGATCGTCAACTCCTACAGCCGTGACATCGACACCATAGAAGCGAACTGCCCGCCGGATCAGGCCAGGCTGCTCGGCTCCATGTTGTTTGAAGGGGGCCAGATCATCCGCGAGCGCATCAAGCGCTACAACATCCAGTGTGACCTGCAGGAGGGTGGGGTCTTTGCCGCCGAGACGGAGCGTCAACTGCATGAGCTCAAGGCCCAGCAGGCGCGCTGGCAGCAGTGGGGCAACGACAAGCTGGAGCTGCTGGACGGGGACGGGATCCGCGAGGTGGTCGCGAGTGATCGCTATGTCGGCGGCCTGCTCGACAAGAGCGGTGGTCATATCCACCCCCTCAACCTGGCGCTGGGGGAGGCGGAAGCCATCCGCATGCAGGGAGGCAGGATCTTCGAGCAATCCGCCGTCACCAGCATCACCCCGGGCCAGCCCGCTCTGGTCAAGACCGCCAAGGGGGCGGTGAAGGCGCGCTTCGTGGTGGTGGCCGGCAACGCCTATCTTGGCAACCTGGTGCCCGAGCTCGCCGGCAAGAGCATGCCCTGCGGCACTCAGGTGATCGCCACCGAGGTGCTGGGGGAGGAGCGGGCCCGCTCCCTGCTGCCGCAAAACTACTGTCTGGAAGATTGCAACTACCTGCTCGACTACTACCGCACCTCGGGCGATCACCGGTTGATCTACGGCGGCGGCGTTGTCTATGGCGCGCGGGATCCGGCGGATATCGAGCGGCTGATCATCCCCAAGATGCTCAAAACCTTCCCGCAGCTGGCGGGCGTCAAGGTGGAGTACACCTGGACCGGCAACTTCCTGCTGACCTTGTCGCGCCTGCCGCAGTTTGGTCGCATCGGCCCCAATATCTATTACATGCAGGGTTACAGCGGCCACGGCGTCACCTGTACCCATCTGGCGGGCAAGCTGCTCTCCGAGGTGTTGAGCGGTCAGGCGGAGCGCTTCGATGCCTTCGCCAAGCTGCCGCACTACCCCTTCCCCGGCGGCCGCCTGTTCCGCATTCCCTTCACCGCCGCCGGCGCCGCCTGGTACACGCTGCGCGACCGCTTGGGGGTGTAAGCGCCGCCTGTTCTGCCCGTTATTGGTGTGGGCAGAAGCCAGAAACGACAAGGCCACCGAACGGTGGCCTTGGTTTTTTTAACCCTGTTGGCGACAGACGCCTGACTCGCAGGTCGGCGCTATTCGCGCAGCGTCATCAGGCGCGTACGAGACAACCCGGTTTGCTTGCAGCGTGTCTGACGAGCTTAGAGATAAAAGGCTTCAACAGTACCTTTCAGGGTGATCAGAATGGGCTGTCCGCGACGATCCAGCGCCTTGGGGGAGGGGATTTTTACCCAGCCTTCGCTGATGCAATACTCTTCGACGTTGGTGCGCTCTTTGCCATTGAGTCGAATACCAATCTGGTGTTCGAAACAGGCGGCGACATGGTGCGGGCTGCGCGGGTTGCCTGCAAGGCGATCCGGCAGGGCCGGCTTGGTGTTGGTATCGCTCATCAATATGACCTGAAATGGATAAAAAGTGCGTCATTGTAGAGAATGCCGCCATGGCATTCAAGGTGACCTAACGTGTGCCTCAATCCCCTCTTCCATGCTGGATGCGGGATTGATTCTGCATATTAATGGACGATGTAGCCGTCATCTTCTTTCACTGCCAAGTAGCAGTGATGCGGGTTTTTGGTGACTGTTTCATGCTTGCGACCATGCTCGGCTGCGTATCACCTGAGCCGTGCTTCGCTCTGTTTTCTGAAGGCGCTGGGGGTCAGGCCGGCGATGCGGGAAAACTCGCGATTAAAGTTGGATTTGGTCTGAAAGCCTGCATTCATCAATATGTGGGTAATGGTCTCGTCCGTGGTGAGCAACGCTTGTTTTGCATGCTCGATGCGATATTCATTGACTACTCTGGAGATGCTCTTCTGGTGTACCTGGTTGACCGCCATCGAGATTTGCTTTGCGGGAATACCCAGTTTGCGTGACAGCGCTGCCAGGGTCAGATCCGGGTCAAGATAGCTGGCTTTTTCTCGCATCAATCTATCCACTCTTGCCACGATCTCGTCGGCGCGCTCTTGTGTCAATAATGACTCCGAACTTGGTGTCTTGGGAATCTCCGGTATTTGCGGCTGGGCAATATCTTCGACAGCGGGGGTATTGACGCTCACCATGATGACGGCAATTGCCAGCACGGGCAGCAGCACCAGGTGAGCGAGCGTCAAAATATAAAGGGAATATCCGCCCTGATTAACCGCAAAGTCGAGTGAGATAGCCGCATCTATCATGGCAGAGAACAACAGCATCCAGCCCGCCACCTGCTCTGCCTTTTTCACGCCTTCCCAATGGTTGAATGAGACATGGATAAGCAGCGGCTCTTTGGCTGAGTAGCGTACCAGCGCGATACCATAAAACAGATAAATGGCTGTAATGATCCCATCCAGTGGCAAGGCGAGAAAGGGGTAAGTGCAGAGACTGACGGCAACCAATATAGGTCCCGCAACATGGTGATAAGCGACCCTGTGGGTGTCGGTAGCTGCATGGGTAAAAATGAGCCAGGCGGCCACAGGGATCAGTGAGGCAAGTAGTGGCTGGACCATGCTGAAGAGCGCAATATCGAATGTCCAGCGCAGCCCGACCAGCCCTGTGGTAGCCGCACAGAGCGCCAAAAACAGGCAAGCCGCTTTTGCTTGGTTGGCCAATCGTACATACAGGATCACCGCCAGCAAGAGCAGCAGCAAAGAGACAACAAAGGGTACGGGAATTGCGAGCATAACCGATCCGGATCCCAGTCATGGTGGTGAAAAGATAACGTCATGCCAGCATAACGATTTGCATCCATGTAAAGAAGAATGTCGCGGACCAAGACGGGTTTTAGCACGTCCTAAAACCGGTTTCAGGACGTCTACCACCGCGTTAGCTATCAGGATGGGTGACCAAATAACGCTGGAGATATCCTGAATGTGCTCTTTTTATTTACTCGCGTGGCGCCGCTATGCTGATTTTTCCGGTCGCTCCTCCAGAAAGGAGTTCTGGATGTTCATGCTGGTTCATGTGCTGGTTACCCTGATGTGCATCGCATTGGATGTGGGCATCAATGGTATGAGCGGCTTGGAGGTTGGTTATAGCGTGGTGAGCACCATCCCCATGGCCGCTGTCATAGTCCGCCGGCTGCACGATATTGATCGCTCGGGATGGTGGGGATGGATCTTTTTTGTCCCTGGCGTGGGTCCCTTTGTGTTGATCCATTTGCTTGCTCGGCAAGCTTGTTCAGGCCACCTATCCGTGAGGAAGGCATCATGAAGTATCGTTTCTTGCTGCTCATGCTGATAAGTCCGGTCGCACTCGCTGACGCCGTCAAGATTCACCAATTTCCCACGGGGGCGCAGGGTATATTGTCGGTAGAGCGTCTGACCCAGGGGAAACTGTTATGGCTGCAGGGCCGGGTTGGTGAGGGAAGCTATACCCGTGTTGATGGCGAAGGGCGTCACTGTACCATCAGGGTGCCGGTTGTCGTGGGTCGTGTTGCAAATACCGGGCTGGGGATAGACGCTGTGGAGGGACTGTCAATCATTGTGATGAATAAGCAGTTAAGCGAAGCCTTAATCAAGGGGGAGCGCATTAATAGCAACGAATGGCAGTTTGTTGCGCTGGCGGAACGTCGCGCCGCAGATGGCTACATAGTAAAAGGCATAGCGGCAGATGAAGGATTCGTGCTCAATTCAAAACGACGCTGGATTTCCTGGCTATTGGATGAGACGCCCATGCAGCATTGCCAGTAAACCTATAGAAAAACACCGCCTGTTGGCGGTGTTTTGGTGTGCGCCCTTATTGGGCCAGAGATTTCAGTTGCTGTTTGTCCGGCGGGTTATTCCAGTCGATGGGGCCGTGGGTGAAGCGGTACTGCAGGCGGGGCAGGCTGGTTTCCAGCCACTCTTCCCGAAAATAGGCATAGCCCTGATCCCAGTCAGGATCATTCGCCCAGCCGGTTTGCAGGAAGTAGAGCCGAGTGCCCTGACCTTCCGGCACAAACCGCAGGCTGACCTGGGTCTTTTGCAGGCGAATGTGAGGCAGGGTGGGCGGGAAATTCCAGCTGAAGCTGAGCAGGTCGTGGGGCATGACGGCCATCACCCGACAGCCTTCGCTGCCACGTTCACCCAGTGGGGCATCGGGTCTGAAATAGATCTCGAACGGACCATTCGGTTCGGGCACCATCAGGCATTCCGGCGCCAGGAAGCTGCGCAGGCCGCTTTCGGTTGTCCAGGCGCGCCAGACATCGTCGATATGGGCCGGAACAAAGATGTTACCTTCTATCTGCTTGTTATCCATAAATCAGCGAGCCTCAAACCATCCATACATAGGACTCAGGCAGTATAGCCCCACGGGCGATAAAATGGACAGAGGTGTGTCACACCCGTGCCATCGTTCAGCCGTTATTCTGGTCTGGCAATTTGACATGATGTGGCGATCCATCGACAGTGGTGCCAGGTGATCATAGTGACGAGGAAGGCTTGATGATCAGAGTCATGCGAGAGACAGATACGCCCTACTTGGCACAGTTGTTTCTGAAAGGGAGGCGTCAGACCTTTCATTGGGTCGATCCTTCCCACTTTCGGCTGGAAGATTTCAACGAGCAGACTCGGGGCGAGCAGATTTGGGTGGCCGAACAGGGAGGTACCCCCTGCGGGTTTGTCTCCACCTGGGAGGATGAGAGCTTCGTGCATCACCTCTATGTATCGGCCGACTGGCATGGTCAGGGGCTGGGGCGAGCCCTGCTTGCCCAGGGATTGGCGGCGTTCCGGAAACCGGCCTCGCTCAAGGTGGCGACCCATAATACGGCTGCTCTGGCCTTCTATCATCGTCTTGGTTGGCAGAACACGGAGGAGACGGGGCACTGCGAGATCACCGGTCCCTGGCGCCGACTTCGCCTCGAATAGTGCTCGTCAGCATCTGGTGAAAATGAGGATGACAAATGTCAGGGGCCATGGGCCCCTGGCGGCTATATATAGCGTCAATCGTCTACCTTGAGTCTCGTGTGGGTTGCATGGGTTTTAACAGCCGTGGCCAATTGTAAAATAGCTGGCGCAAGTGTGATGAGAAATATATCAGAAAGGCTCGTGCCTATTTGCCTGGTCGGTATGGGGGAATTGTGTTGAGCGTGATCAGTCGGTCTTGCACAATGACCAATGGATGAATAAAGTGGCTGACATATTCAGCCAATAGTTTTTGTTAAGAAAGTGACAGCAGCTATAAAATCATTATGTTGTTATCAGACAGGCATGCTATTCTCAAGCTGTGTTATCCCTGTGACAAACAAAAATAATTCTGTGAGGAAGTAATGAACGAGTTTCTGAAAGTTCTGCTGAACATTCGCAGCCTGCGCGCTGCCATCCGTGAATTGCCGTTTGAACAGCTGCAAGAAGCGAAAGAAAAGTTTGAGCTGGTATATAACGAGCGTGCCGAGTCTGTTGAACAAGAGCGTGCCGAACAGGAAGAGCGTCAGCGCAAGCTGAGCGAGTTCACTGAAATGCTGCAGCAAGCCGGTATCGACCCGCGCGAGCTGATCAACAGCGCTGCTGCTCCTGCCGCTGCCGCTGGCGCGACCAAGAGCAAGCGTGCTCCGCGTCCTGCCAAGTACAAGTACCAGGAAGACGGCCAGGAGAAGACCTGGACCGGTCAAGGTCGTATGCCGAAAGCCATTGCCGAGCAAGTTGCGCTGGGCAAGGATCTGAATGATTTCCTGATCTGATCCATTGGATCTGTCATGAATAATGCCGCCCGCGAGGCGGCATTATTATTTGTGCTCACCGAAACTCTCTCCTGTCAATTCCCTACTCATTTTGTACCGCCCCGTTTGTCGTCGTGTGACGCATCACATCAGTCCGTAGGTTTGCTTCCTTTATTGACTGATTAATTGCGATCCGTCTGCATCTGAGTAGTGATGTTGAGCTCTATTTTATTGCAGGGTGCTTGTCGACAACTCGCGAGAGACAAGCGGCTGGACTCATATAGCCCGGTGCATATTCTTCTCTGCCATTCCTCAGAAAATTAGGGGGCATTAAGCTGCCCGCAAGCAAGCCGCGCTTCTTTTTTACTCATTGGCGGTGCCGGTGCCATTAAGTCAGCTGTTTTTCAGTTTTATCTGACGCAGCATAAAGGGGCGCTCGCCATACCGGTTGTTAACCATGGTGGGGGATATTTTCTTTATCCCCCTGCGGATCAGGATATCCGGGGTTTTCAACCCGAATGGATCACTCCGGTCGTGCCGGCGTGGCGAGGGGGCGTATTGCAAGGGGGAAAGACAGGGGCAGTCAGGCTCCCGCAGGGGAGCCTGACTGGGTTCAACTGGCCAGCTGGGTATTCCAGAGCGCTTTGCCAGGCTGGACCTTGACGCTGCGCTGACGGCGGGCCTCCACGGCATCTGCCAGCATGGCGAGCAGGGTCTGGGTATCGTCCCAGCACAGGCAGGCGTCGGTGACCGACTGGCCGTAGGCGAGCTCGTTCAAGGGGGCAGGTTTCTGGCTGCCGCCCTGCAAGAAACTTTCGACCATGACGGCGGCGATGGCGTCGCTGCCTTCTCCCAGTTGACGGCAGAGCTCACCCGCCACCCGGATCTGGTTCTTGTGCAACTTCTGGCTGTTGCCGTGGCTGCAATCCACCATCAGGTGGTGGCTGAGCCCCTGTCGCGTCAGTTGTTCGGCGGCATCCTCCACGTCGCTCTGGTGGTAATTGGGGCGCGTACCACCGCGCAATATGATGTGGCCGGCTGGGTTGCCTTCGCTCTTGATCACCACAATGCCGCCCTGGCTGCCCGGTGCGGTAAACAGGTGGGAGGCTTCACTGGCCTGGATGGCATCGATGGCCACCCGGATATTGCCGTCCGTGCCGTTCTTGAAGCCGACGGGGCAGGGCAGGGCCGAGGCCAGCTGCCGGTGCACTTGGGACTCGGTGGTACGGGCGCCTATCGCCCCCCAGCTGATGAGGTCGGCCAGATAGAGGAAGCTGGTGGTATCGAGAAACTCGGTGGCGGTGGCCAGCCCCAGTCGGTTGATGTCGAGCAACAACTGGCGCGCCAGCCGCAGGCCATGGCCTATGTCGTTGCTGCCATCCAGATGGGGGTCGAACACCAGCCCCTTCCAGCCGACCGTGGTGCGGGGCTTCTCGAAGTAGGTACGCATCACTATCTGCAACCGGTCTTGATAGGCGTCAGCCACTCGCGCCAGCCGCTGGGCGTAGTCGAGGGCGGCGAGCGGATCATGGATGGAGCAGGGGCCTATCACCACCAGCAGGCGATCGTCCTCTCCCGTCAGGATCTGGCGAACCTGCTGGCGATGGTGCGCGATCAGCGCCGTGGTCGGGGCGGGACAGGGATGAAGTGCCAACAGGTCGGCAGGAGTGGGGAGAGCCTCCACCGCGAAGGCGCGCATTACCGAGTTCAAAACTGCCATCTGGATTACCTTGCTGTGCAAATGGAGTGAATGACGTGCACTCCACACCGGGACCCGGGCGAGGGAGCTGCAATGGGGCGTCATCATCTGTTATTGTTGAGAGTGATTATCATTATCTTGTTGTCGGCCACAAATGCAAGCACAACCGAGCGGATCACCAGAATGGGGGGAGAGGGGTAACAACGGGGGCGGACAGATAGCCATCAGGCCCATGACCGGTAGGTCATGGGCCTGATAATGGGAGGCAAAATGCGGGGGGATCAGCTGTCCATCACGTCGTGACGGGCGTGGTGATAGGCCTCTTCATCCTTGCCTTGACGCCAGTAGGGCACGGCGTAGACGCGCGTGCGATCCACCTCCAGGGTGCGCCTGACGTGACGGCGCAAGGGCACCACCAGCCCCTCTTCGCCGCCGAACCAGAAGTAGCTCGCCTGCTCCTGCATCGGCAGGGCGGTGAAATACGCCACCAGCGGCTCGGTTTGTTCGGGGGTGCCGATAAACCAGCGCAGGCTGACGCCGGCCGGCAGCGACAGATCCTGCACATCTTCCTGATAGGGCACCAGCAGGGCGATATGGCCCTGGGCGTCGGCGGGCATCACTTCTGCCATGGCGCTGATGGCGGGCAGGGAAGTGAGATCCCCCGCCATGTAGTAGTACCGGGCGGGTTGCAGCATGGGATCCGGGCCGCCCGGGCCCGAGATGGCCAGCAGATCGCCGGGTTGGGCCTCAAGGGCAAAGCGGCTGGCGGGGCCGGCATCGCCGTGCAGCGCGAAGTCGATATCCAGCTCCAGCGCCTCGCGGCGAAACGCCCGTATGGTGAAGGTGCGCATGATGGGGCGCTGGCTCGGGTCTTCCCAGCGCGGCCCTTGCGGGGTGGGCGTGGGCAGGACGGCATGGGCCTGGCCCGGCTGGGGCAGCATGATCTTGATATGGGCGCCGCCGCAGGTGAAGGGGTAGTCAGCGAGTTCCGGGCTGGTCAGGCAGACTCGGCGCAGGTGCGGGCTCACATCCCGGATGTGTTTGACCGTGAGCAGACGAGGACGATTGACCGGGGCGGGCTGAGACATATGGATACTCCTGACTGATAATGGCGCCCATTTTTCATTAAATGAAAATTATTATCAATTGCTTTGCGTGGCAGTCCGTCAGGAAGGGGACCTGAAAAAGGGAGAAAAACGCCGCCTCTCATGGCATGAGTGGCGGCGTCGCCAGGGCTTGGGTTAGCTGCGATCGCTGCCCCCCAACGCCTTGTAGATCCTGGCCATGGTGTTGAGCTGCTCCTTCTGCTGACCGAGCAGGGCGAGCTCGGCATCCCACAACCGGTTCTGCTCATCCAGCCAGGCCTGCACCCCGGTGGCACCGGCCTGGAAACGGGCCTTGGCCAGCCGCTCCGCCTCTTTGGCAAACGCCAGCTGCTCGGCCAGATAGCTCAGGCGCTGCTCGCCATGATGGCGGGCGGCCAGGCCATCTTCCACCTCCACCAGGGCGGTGTAGAGCTGCTTGCGAAACTCGGACTCGGCGATCTGGTAGTCAAGCTCTGAACTCGCGATGGCGAGCCGGGTCTTGTTGTATTCGAGGAAGGGCAGCGCCAGGGTGGCGCCCAGGGTGCCTACCGGGTTTTGCAGCACCTGGGTCAGGGTATCCGAGCTGGTGCTGGCCCCGCCAGTGAGGCTCAGGGTGGGGTAGAAACCTGTGCGGATCTCGTCCCCTTTCGCCAGGGTCTTGCGCAGCCGCAGCTCGGCGGCGCGCACGTCGGGGCGCCGTGCCAGCACATCTGCCGGTATACCGACTGCCAGCGACGGCGCGGGCGTCGTCGTCAGTGCAGTCGGGGCAAATGGCAGCGGACCACTGCTGCGACCGAGCAAGAGGCGCAGTCCGTTGCGGGCCTGTTCCTGCTGCATCAAGAGCGAGCTGAGTTCCGCCTGCTTGCCCGCCTTCTGCTGGCTGGCCTGCACCAAATCGAGCCGAGTGACGGCGCCGGCCTGGTACTTGGCCTGGGTCAGTTGTTCAGCGCGGGTGTAGTTTGCCAGTTGCCGCTCGCCCAGACTGACGGCCGAGCCGAGATAGGCCAGTTGCCAGTACTGCTCCAGCGCCTTGCCGATCAGCATCAGACGGGTGGCCGCCAGATCCTGGGCGGAAGCCTGGGCTTCCCAGCTCGCCTGATCCCGCGCCGAGGCGAGCCGGCCCCACAGATCCACTTCATAGCTGAGGGTCAGGGAGGGGCCCATGCTGCCTTCAGACTTGCCACTCTTCAGATCCTTGGTGCCGTTGGCGCCCAGGCTGGCATTGACCGAGGGAGTCAGGTTGGTATCGGCGAGATCCGCCCCCAGCAGTGCGCTTCTGAGCCTCAGTCCGGCGACCTGCATGTCGGGGTTGGCGGCCAGCACGGCCGCCACCAGCTGATCCAGCGCCGGATCATGAAACCCTTGCCACCAGAGGCCGGCTTGCTGCCGGGTGAGACCGTCGTCCGGCTGCTGCCAGCTCGGGGCCAGCGCCAGATCTTGTCTGTGATAGGTGCTCTGCTGGCTGCAGGCGCTCACGCCGGCG
This sequence comes from Aeromonas enterica, assembly GCF_054052465.1. Classification (NCBI taxonomy): domain Bacteria; kingdom Pseudomonadati; phylum Pseudomonadota; class Gammaproteobacteria; order Aeromonadales; family Aeromonadaceae; genus Aeromonas; species Aeromonas enterica. The sequence continues at coordinate 328,754 of NZ_JBSTYL010000004.1, forward strand.
GCAAGGGCGAGGCAGAGCCCCAGTCTGGATAAGTTGTGCATCGTCATTCCCTCGCCAGCGCCTCGACCGGATCGAGCCGGGCGGCATTGCGGGCGGGCAGGTAACCAAACAGGATCCCGATGAGCGAGGAGCAGCCAAATGCCATCAAGATGGAAAAGAGCGAGAAGTGCATCTGTATGCTCTCCACGAACAGGGAGAAGAGCAGCCCGATGAGCAGGGAGACGCCGACCCCGAGCATGCCGCCGAGCAGACTCACCATCACCGCCTCGATCAGGAATTGCTGCAGGATGTCGGACTGACGGGCGCCGACCGCGATGCGGATCCCGATTTCGCGGGTGCGCTCCACCACCGAGACCAACATGATGTTCATCACCCCCACCCCGCCGACGATGAGGGAGATCACCGCGATGGCGGAGACCAGCAGCGTCATGGTGGCCGTGGTCTTCTCCACCGATTTGATGATGCTGTCGCTGCTGAAGGTGAAGAAGTCTTTCACCCCGTGGCGCTGGGTCAGCAGCTCGATGGCGGCCTGTTCGGCCAGTGCCGGCTGCACCCCGTCCTTGACCCGTATGGTGAGCTGGCTGAAGTGGTTCTGGGAGATGAGCCGGCTCATCACGGCGCTGTAGGGCAGCCAGACATTGACCGACTGGCTGCTGCGGCCAAACCCCGTCTCCTCTTCCACCACGCCTATGATGCGCACCGGCAGGGTGCCGACCAGCACCACCTGGCCGACGGGATCTTCCTCGCCGAGCAGGCTCTTTATGGTCTTGCCATCCACCACAGCCACCGCAGTCCGGTTCTGGATGTCACGCTCGTCAAACAACCGACCGTTGGTGAGCTTCATCCCCTTGACCCGGAAGAAGTCGCTGCCGACCCCCACTATGTTGCCGCTGCTGGTCTTGTTGCGATAACGCAGCTGGCCGGGGGCGGCGATCTGGGGACTGGCCCCTTCCAGATAGGGCTGGCCGAGCAGGGCATCGAGATCCCGCTTGTTGAGGGTCTGGATGCTGGCGGCCTTCTCGTCCCCCCAATCCTTGCCGGGGAAGATGTCGATGGTGTTGGTGCCCATGGCGTTGATCTGATCGATTACCTTGGCGCGGGCACCCTGACCGAGTGCGACCACGCTCACCACGGCGGCGATGCCTATGATGATGCCGAGCATGGTGAGGAAGGTGCGCATGCGGTGGGCCAGCATGGCGTGCAGCGCCATGCGCCCCGCCTCGCGATAGCGATCCCAGTCGTTGCCAGCGGCCCTGGCGGCGGGTGGGGCGGGCTGAAGGGGGGCTGTGGCCGTGGCCGGTTTGCCACTGTCTTCCAGCACCCGGCCATCGCGCAGCGTGATGATGCGATCTGCGTGGCTGGCCACCGCCATGTCGTGGGTCACCAGTATGATGGTGTGGCCCTGGGCGTGCAGCTCCTTGAGGATGGCCATCACCTCCTTGCCGCTCTGGCTGTCGAGGGCGCCTGTGGGTTCGTCCGCCAGGATCACCTCGCCGCCGTTGGCCAGCGCCCGGGCGATACTGACCCTCTGCTGCTGGCCGCCGGAGAGCTGGCCCGGAGTGTGATGGCTGCGATCGCTCAAACCCAGCCGTGCCAGCAGGTCTTGGGAGCGCGCCTGCCGTTCGGGGCGGGAGGCGCCGGCATAGACGGCCGGGATCTCCACGTTGGCGGCGGCATTGAGGTGCGGCAGCAGGTGGTAGCGCTGAAAGATGAAGCCAAAGTGGTGGCAGCGCAACCGGGCCAGGGAGAGGGCATCCAGAGTGGCAGTGTCCTGGCCCCGAAACAGATACTGGCCCGCGCTTGGACGATCGAGGCAGCCGAGCAGGTTCATCAGGGTGGATTTGCCGGAGCCGGAGGCGCCGACGATGGCGATCATCTCCCCCGCCTCTATGGTCAGATCGAGCGGATGCAGGACGGTAACCTCCTGCTCCCCGCTCTGATAGCGTCGCTCTATGCCCTTGAGCTGGATCAGCGGCTCGCTCACAGCATGATCTCCATGTCACCGTCGCTGACCGGCTTGCCCTGGCCCAGCGTGACGTTGTCATGCTCGCTCAGGCCGCTGACCACTTCGATCTTGATGTCGTCTTTCATGCCGGTCTTGATGCGGCGAGTCTCTTTCTGATCGTCCTCCTTGAGCAGGGTGACCTCGTACTCGTTCTCCCCCAGCTTCTTGCCAAGGGCCGTCTGTGGAATGGTCAGCACCTGCTTGCGCTCGCCGAGCACTATGGTGACCTGGGTGGTCATGGCGACCCGCAGGGTGTGGTCCGGGTTGGGCACGTCGAACAGGGCGTAGTAGTAGACGGCGGCATTGCTGGTGGTCGTGGTACTGGTGGCCTGCTCGTTGATGTTGGTGGGAGCCAGCTCGACCGTGCGCAGGGTGCCGTGATAGCGGGTGTCCGCATCCCCCATCAGGGTGAAATAGACCGGCATGCCGGCCTTGACCCGGGTGACGTCGGCCTCGGAGATCTGCGCCTTGACCGTCATGGTTTCCAGGTTGGCGAGCTTGAGCAGGGTCGGTACCGTCTGGCTGGCGGCCAGGGTCTGGCCCTGGCGGGTCACTATGCTGACGACTGTGCCATCCATGGGGGCCTGGATGCGGTTATAGCCCAGCTCTGTCTTGGTGCGATCTACCTTGATCAGCGCATTCTCAATCTCGGCCTGAGCGCTCTGCAGTTCGGCCCGGGTGACCGCCAGCTGGGCTTCGGCGCTCTCCAGATCGGCGCGGGAGCTGGCTTCCTGCTTGAACATCTGCTGCTGGCGACGCCAGGCCAGCTCGTTTTGCTTGAGCTGTGCCTGCTTGATCTTGAGCTGGGCACGGCGGCTGGCGAGATCCGCTTCGGCAGTCTTGAGGTTGTTCTGGGCGATCAGCGGGTCTATCTCGGCCAGCAGGTCCCCCTGCTTGACGCGCTGTCCGGCCTCGACCGCCAGATAGGTTACCTGACCGGAGACCTGAGCCCCCACATCCACCTGCTCTATGGCTTGCAGGACGCCGCTGGCCAGCACAGTCTGCTCCACATCCTGGCGGGTCACAGACGCGCTCAGTACGGGTTCGGGAGCCTTGTTCGGCCAGGCCAGCCAGGTGATGGCGGCCAGTGGGAGCAGGATGAGCAGGGCAAATTTCCGCTGCTTGGGGGTTATGTTCATTTATCACCTGAAAGAAACGTGCGAAGGCGTGCAAGGGCAATATCCTGCAGCAAACGAGGCTTAAAAAACAGCGATGAATATGTAAGGAAACATGTAGATAGCCTTGTCATTATCGGCCTTGCCTGCCGTCAGGACAGCGGCTGGGCTGTGGCTTGGATGGGCAGGGCTGGGAGGTGCGAGGGAGTGTGGCGAGAGGAAATAAAGCGAGGCGATCACATGTTGGCAAGCGGGGGGGGGCCGCCGGGGGGGGGGGGGGGGGGGGGGCGCGGCGCGCCCCGCGACGCCCC